>JBIIWI010000044.1:0-11213 GCA_044339005.1 Ilumatobacteraceae bacterium | reverse complement strand
GCACGAATCCGCAAACGGCAACGAGCCAGTTGTGTTGTTGCATCATCTCGGACTCCCCGATCAACGTGTCGAGCACACCACATGGCAAGAACTAGATCGCGTGCTGCCAGCAGACCACCTCACCACTTTGTATATTCCGCAAATGGCCGAGCCGGTGGCGGGTGAACTCGCTCGACTACATCAATTGGCCCGCACATTGCGCGAGCAGTGCCCATGGGATCGCGAGCAGACACACGACTCGTTAATCAAGCATTTGATCGAAGAAACATACGAAGTAGTTGATGCCATCGAATCCCTCGATGCGAACGACCCAGCAACCGACGAAGCGTTCATCGAAGAACTCGGCGACTTGCTCTATCAAGTTGAGTTTCATGCCACTATTGCCGAGCAGCAGGGTCGCTTCAGCATGGCCGATGTAGCGAAATCAATCCACGACAAACTCGTGCGCAGACACCCACACGTATTTGGAGATGTTGTGGCAAACAGCGCCAACGACGTAGTGCAGACGTGGGACGAAGTGAAGCGTGCAGAGAAAAAATCTGCTGATGGCGCCGCAAGTTCTACATTTACTGGCGTAGCGAAGTCGGGGCCCTCGCTGCAATACGCCACCAAGATTCAAAAACGAGCAGCAGACGTTGGTTTCGACTGGCCAAATGCCGATGGAGCATTTGAAAAGATAATTGAAGAATCTGCGGAGATCCGCCAAGCAGTTGCGCTCAACAGCGACCCAGAAACGGTGCGAATGGAGTTGGGTGACTTGCTCTTCAGCGTGGTCAATCTGTCACGCCACCTTGGCCACGATGCCGAGCAAGCGTTGCGCGGAGCTAGTGACAAGTTTCGCCACCGTTTTGAGCAGGTCGAGCAACTGGCGCTTTCGCGCGACATCGATCTCGCAAATGCACCACTTGAGCAACTAGATGCATTGTGGGACGAAGTCAAAAAACAATAAGATCATCTCATGAGCAAGATCAGCAATGTCGCAGCGCGCGAGGTTCTAGATTCGCGAGGCAATCCAACCGTTGAAGTAGATGTGACCCTTGCGTCTGGCGCAACTGGTCGAGCGATTGTCCCTTCCGGAGCATCGACAGGCGCACACGAAGCAACCGAACTTCGCGACGGAGGCCCTCGCTTCAAAGGCAAAGGTGTATTGAATGCTGTTGCCAATGTCAATAGCGAAATTAAGACTGCGCTAGTTGGCAGCGACCCGAGTGATCAAGCAGCAATCGACAACACGTTGTGCGAACTTGACGGAACTCCAAACAAATCTCGACTCGGCGCCAATGCAATACTCGGCGCAAGTTTGGCAACTGCTCATGCGTCGGCAGCAGAGCGCAAATTGCCACTGTTCGCATCAATTGGTGGTGACGAGGCATGTGTTCTCCCCGTGCCAATGATGAATGTGCTCAATGGTGGCGTGCACGCCGACAACAACGTTGACCTTCAAGAGTTCATGATCATGCCGATTGGGGCATCTAGTTTTTCTGAAGGGTTGCGCTGGGGTGTCGAGACGTATCACACGTTGAAATCGTTGTTGCACGATCGCAAACTTGCGACAGCAGTTGGTGACGAAGGTGGCTTTGCCCCAAACCTTGCTAGCAACGAAGATGCGATAGCAATTTTGGTCGATGCAATCGAAGCAGCAGGTTTTAAACCTGGTATCGATATCTCCATTGCACTCGATCCGGCAATGACTGAACTCTTTCGTGATGGCAAATATCACCTAGCTGGCGAAGGTCAAGTGTTTACCAGCGATCAATTGGTTGCGTGGTGGACAACACTCGTCAACAAATACCCAATTGTTTCTATCGAAGACGGAATGGCAGAAGACGACTGGGCTGGATGGTCTTCGCTCACTAAAGCATTGGGTTCTCGCGTGCAACTTGTGGGCGATGATCTTTTTGTCACCAATGTAAATCGATTGCAGCGCGGCATCGATGAAAACGTCGCCAACAGCGTGCTCATCAAGGTCAACCAAATCGGCACATTGACCGAGACTCTCAACACCATTTCGCTCGCGCGCAGCAACAAGTACACGAGCGTGATGAGTCACCGCAGTGGTGAAACCGAAGATGCAACCATTGCCGACTTGGCTGTTGCTACAAACTGTGGCCAGATCAAAACAGGTGCACCAGCACGCAGTGACAGAGTTGCAAAATACAACCAGTTACTACGCATCGAGCAACGCCTAGGCAACAACGCCAAGTATCTGGGTAAGCAAGCCGTAAGTCGCTAGGCGCATACTCCACCATTTAGGGCTTCTCAACAGCCACAATGGAGGGGTGTCAAGTACCGATCTACATCTCGTGCGCCATCGCGGTGTTCGTGCATTTGCGGTTCCTCTTACCGTCCTAGTGGTATTTGCTCTTGCGACAACCCTGTTCGTAGTGCCAATTCGTACCTGGATGAATCAGCGCAGCGTGCTCGATGCAAAGCAGCAGGAATACGCCGCATACGAAGACATTGTTGAGAACATGCAGGACCAAGTCAACTATTTGCAATCACCCGCCGGATTGCGCGATGCAATTCGCACACAACTTGGCTATCTCTACCCTTCTGAGCGACGAGTTCCAATGATGGACACCCCTGCACTTTCAACAACGCTCCCCGAGCGCTGGCCCTACACAATCGTTTCGACGATGATGTTTGTCAAAACCCTAGAAGCAGCACAGCAGGACGCCAAGGGCAAGATTTCACTTGACCCACTTGTTCCATAGTGCACTTCGATCACTAACCTTGTCGCTATTCCCCACAGAGGAGCGGCAATGGCTGGAAGCATTTTAGGTAACCGAGTTCTTCGCAAAGAAGACCCAAAATTTCTCACTACCGGTGGCGTATACGTAGACGACTTGCGCGACGAACCGTTGTTGGTCGGCGCAGTTCATGCAACCTTTGTTCGCTCAACCGTTGCCCACGCCAAGATCACAGGCATCGATGTCTCCGAAGCACTCACGATGCCTGGCGTCGTTGCAATTTACACAGCGCAAGATCTTGGTCTTCAACCTGTTGAAGCTTCATTTAATCCGATGGCCAAGCGAACACTTCTCGCGAGTGGAAAAGTCCGTTACGTTGGCGAACCACTTGCGGTAGTGCTTACCGAACTTGCAAACCAAGGTGAGGACGCAGCAGAGCGCGTGATCGTTGACTACGACGCTCTCGAAATTCTGGTCGATGTTGAGCAAGCAATGACTTCTTCAACTCTTATCTACGAAGAGGTTGGTAGCAACGTTGTCTTTGAGTCGACTGCCATCGGTATGCCCGACAATACGGGTGACGCACTGTTCGCCGATTGCGAAGTTGTCGTCAAGGGTCGGTTCGTTAATCAGCGGGTAGCACCTTGCCCTCTTGAGGTGCGTGGAGCCGCAGCAGCTTGGGACAACGGTCGTTTGGTGCAATGGTTGTCGACGCAACACGCTCAAGGTGCGCGAGATGCAATTCTCAAAGTCAATGCACTTGAGGCTGGACAAGTTCGAGTGATCACACCAGATGTCGGCGGTGGTTTCGGAGCAAAGATCGATGCGTATCCAGAAGATCTGTTGTTGGGACGAATTGCAAAGCAAGTTGGCAAACCGGTGCGTTGGACAGAAACACGCAGCGAATCGATGGTTGCTCTTGGTCATGGCCGAGGCCAAATTCAATACATCACCATTGGTGGAACTCGCGCGGGCAAAGTCACTGCTTACCAATTACATGCGCTCCAAGACTCGGGCGCCTGGGTCGATGTTGGCGCAATCCTTGCTCCATTCATGACCCGCCCAATGGCTTCTGGTGTTTACGACATTCCCGTGATTGAAGTGCGCACCACTTCGGTTGCAACAAACACAACACCGATGGTTGCCTATCGAGGCGCAGGACGCCCAGAAGCAACGGCTGCAATTGAGCGTGCAATGGATTTGTTTGCACTAGAACTTGGCAAAGATCCAGCCGAAGTACGACGCATCAACTTGATCCCAAAGTTTCTTGAGCCCTTCACGACTTCAATTGGACAAACCTACGACGTAGGTGACTTTGAAGGAGCACTCGACAAAGTGCTCGAGGCATCCAATTACGCACAACTACGTAAAGACCAAGCTGCTCGTCGCGCAAGCGGAAATTCCAAACAACTCGGCATCGGCATCAGCGTCTATGTAGAAATCACTGCCGGAACATCTTCTGGCGAATACGGCAAGGTTGAGGTTCTTCCAAACGGTCGAGCAATTGTTTATACCGGAACATCGCCGCATGGACAAGGCCACGTCACATCGTGGTCAATGTTGGCGAGTGACGAAACCGGCATTGCAATGGACATGATCGATGTTGTCTGGGGTGACACCGATGCTGTTCCATCTGGAGGTGGCACCATGGGTTCTCGTTCGCTACAACAAGGTGGCGCCGCAGTACACCAGGCATCCAAAGAACTCGTTGAGCAAGCTCGTAAACACGCAGCACGTCTGCTCGAGGCCAATGAAGACGATGTGGTGTTCGACAAGTTCACCGCCGCATTCCATGTGGCAGGCACTCCAGCAGTGGCAAAAACATGGGCCGACATTTCGTCTGCACTTGCAGCCGATGGTGGCTTAATTCAAGAATCAAACTTCGTATCCAATGGTCCGACTTTTCCTTTCGGTGCACACGTCTCCGTCGTTGAAGTTGACACCGAGACTGGCAAAGTCACCTTGATCAAACACATTGCGTGCGACGATGCAGGCAGAGTGATTAACCCGTTGATTTTGGATGGTCAAATTCATGGCGGCATCGGTCAAGGCGCTGCACAAGCACTGCTCGAAGAGGTCCGCTATGACGCAGATGGCAACCCGATCACTTCCAACTTTGCCGACTACGCATTTATTTCGGCGGCAGAGTTGCCAAGCTTCGAAGTCATCCACATGGAGACACCAACGCCCCGCAATCCACTTGGAGCAAAAGGTATCGGCGAGTCCGGCACAATCGGCTCCACACCTGCAGTGCAGTCAGCCGTTGTAGATGCACTCACCCACTTGGGCGTGCGTCACATTGACATGCCTGCAACACCAGAACGAGTGTGGAGCGCAATTCAATCGGCTAACTAGCAAGCCCCAGCAGAGCCCTTCTACGACATCAGTCGTAGTCTTGTTGTATGAATACTTTTGCTAGTTCGTCATCTGATCCAATTGTTGCCCAAAATCTTGTTCGATATTTTGGAGATGTCAAAGCAGTCGATGGCATCAACATCACAGTGAAAACTGGTGAGATTTTTGGATTTCTCGGGCCAAACGGTGCAGGGAAATCTACGGCTGTGCGCATGCTCACCACCCTGCTTCGCCCAACTTCTGGCACAGCAACTGTCGCTGGTTTCGATGTAGTAAAGCATCCAGACGAAGTTCGCCGTCGCATTGGAGTTGCACTACAAGATGCCGCAATTGACCCATTGATGACTGGTACCGAATTGCTCCGCTTGCAAGCAGTCCTCTACGGAATACCACAAGCTCAAATGAAAAACAGAGCGAGCGAGTTGCTTGAGCGTGTTGGGCTTACTGCTGCGGCTGATCGCCGCGTTGGCACATACTCAGGAGGCATGCGTCGCCGACTCGACTTGGCACTCGCCCTCATTCACCAGCCAACGGTTTTATTTCTCGATGAACCGACAACAGGTCTTGATCCGATGAGCCGCATGTCGCTGTGGGAAGAAGTGCGTCGCCTCAACAACGAAGGTACGACAGTTATGTTGACCACACAGTATTTAGAAGAAGCAGATCAACTCGCAGATCGCATCGCCATTATTGACGCAGGCAAAATCGTGCGCGAAGGAAAACCGCAAGATCTCAAAGCCGGCGTCGGATTTCCAACTCTGCTCATCACCGTTCCATCTGATCAAACCGAGCGCGCCAAGGCTGTGCTCGCAACGTTCGGAGACATGCGACCAACCGCCGAGGGTTCGCTTGGCGTTGGCTTGCGCGGTGGCGCCAATGTCGTCACTGACGTTGTGCGCAAACTCGACGAAGCATCAGTGCGAGTACAGCACCTCGAAATCAATGAGCCAAGTCTTGACGATGTGTTTGCCGAAGCAACAGGCCACCGCCTCGAGGGCGCCAAAGCATGACAATTGCAACGCCCGCACTTGCGATTGAGACGACTGTGCGCAGCCGACAACTCTCAATACGCCAAACCATTGCCATGGCTAAGCGCTCCACCTACGAGATCGCACGCCAACCTGCACTCATTGCGCCAAGCATGTTTTTCCCAATATTCTTCGCCGTACTGAGCGCGTCAAGTTTTGGTAAGACAACCTCAATTCCTGGGTTCCCCAAAGTCGAGTCGTTCATGCAATTCACACTTGCATCAACAATTGTTCAGGGCGTGTTGTTCGGTTCTGTTACCGGCGCAGCGGCTCTAGCAACCGACATCGAGATTGGTTTTTTTGATCGCCTGCTGCTTGCGCCAACAACCCGCACAGGCATTTTGCTTGGACGTCTTGCAGGTAGTGCGCTATTCGGATTTTTTCAATCTGCATTCTTCCTCGCCGTGCTAGTTCCCTTTGATGCACCAATCACTGCAGGAATCCCCGGTGCTTTGGTGATGGTGTTATCGGGTGGAATCGTTTCTCTCGCTATTGGCGCCATCATGTCGTCGGTTGCCATCCGCACTGGTTCGGCCGAAGCAGTACAGGGAGCATTCCCACTGTTGTTTGTGTTGCTTTTCTTTTCAAGCGCGTTCTTCCCACGCGAGACAATGAGTGGGGCCTACAAGCGAATCGCCGATATCAACCCAATTTCGTATCTCGTTGAAGGTTTACGCGCTCTCGTCCTCGAAGGCTTCACGTTCTCTGCAGTTGTTCGATCACTCCTCGTACCAACCCTTATTTGTCTAGCTGCAATTTTGTTTGCGCTCAAAGAACTCCGCCGAAAGTTGGCAGCGCAATGACCACACATGTAACGACCGCATCAGTTGCAAAACCAACAACAATGCGCAGTGCTCGTGGTTTGGCTCATCGAGGCATCCGCAATATCCGTCGCCTTCCCTCAGCATTCTTCCCAGCGATGGCGATGCCAGTTTTTACGATGATTGCATTTGCCGGCACATTTGCCGCCATCACCAGACTGCCGGGCTTTCCAACCGATCGTTCTGTCAACTGGTTCATGCCTCTCGGCATTTGTTTCGGTGCAGCATTCAGCGGCATCGGTCTTGGCTTTTCAACAATCCGTGACATCGAAACGCGTTTCTACGATCGACTGTTGATGTCGCCCGCACCGCGCCGCTCACTCATCATCGGTCCACTTCTCACCGCTTGGGTTCGAGTTGCAATCTTGTGCGCCTTCGTTATTCCTATGGGCATGTTGTTGGGTGTTCGGTTTACAAGTGGCCTGTTGGGACTACTGACTTTGGTTGTTGCAGCCGTTGGAGTATCAACCATTTCGCTTGGCTGGGGCCTTGGACTTGCGTTTCGTTTTCGCGACATGCGTGGCGCTGCCGTGATGCAGCTCACCATGTTTGTCGTGCTCTACCTCTCCAGTGCACAGATGCCTCTCCCACTCATGAATGGCTGGTTGCACGATGTCGCTCGCATTAATCCGACAACAAACATTTTGCGCCTCGCTCGCGAAGGCCTTGTGCTGAAAACTTCACCCGACTACATGAGTTGGTCAAATACATGGGGTGGATTGCTCGCAATTGCCGGCATGGCAGCACTCACGCTTGTTTTTGCGCGACGTGGTCTCAACAAACTCGACAAATAGATCGTTATCGTTCATCCGGTATGCACATAGCATTCGAACGACCTAATTTGCTTCTCAGACGTGCGTTGATGTGTGCGATATTGCTAGTCGTTGCACCCGTGGGTTCGGTTGCATCTGCTCGCAACGTATCCGTGAGCATCCCAAGCACTGTTCTTAGTGCAAATGCATCAAGTGCCCGCTTAACCATTAAGAACGGCTTTTTCGGTCGGGCCACAGTGGTAGTGGCTAAAGGTGGAACCCTCACTTTGGCCAATGCCGACAACGTTGCCTACCGCGTCAAGGTCGGTGCCACCCTGGTTGTCGTCCGCGCCAAGGGGTCAAAGACAATTCCGCTTCCCCAACGTGGAACATTTTCCATCACCTGTACGAAAGCGCCAAATTTGAGGGCAACACTTATAGTTGAGTAACTGCACAAATGGAAACCATATAAAAGGAAACCACATGAAGGTCAGCATCACTGTCAATGGAACTCTGCAAGAAAAAGATGTAGAGCCGCGCACCCTGCTCGTGCATTTGCTGCGCGACCAGCTGCAACTCACTGGCACCAATATTGGTTGTGACACATCAAGTTGTGGAGCATGCACTGTTCACCTCGATGGCGAAGCGATCAAAAGTTGCACAGTGCTTGCCGTGCAAGCAGATGGTGGAGCGGTGACGACCATTGAGGGCCTCAGCAAAGATGGTGTAATGCACCCAATGCAACAGGCTTTCATGGAAAACCATGGCTTGCAGTGTGGTTATTGCACACCAGGAATGGTGATGGCATCAATTGGTTTACTCAACGAAAATCCGAATCCAACCGAAGAAGAAGTTCGTCTCGGCCTCGAGGGCAACCTCTGTCGTTGCACCGGATACCACAACATCGTGAAGTCAGTGCTCGCAGCAGCAAAAGCAAAGTAACGACGGAAAATTTCAAGGGAGCACATTGTGATACCAGCAGCATTCGATTACAAGCGAGCTTCTTCGGCAGCAGAAGCGATTTCGCTTGTTGGGCAATACGGCGACGAAGCCAAGTTTCTGGCAGGCGGACACAGCCTTATTCCGTTAATGAAACTTCGTTTGGCTCAACCTGCGATGCTCATCGACATCGGTCGAATTAAGGATCTCTCGTACATCAAAGACGGCGGAGACTTCATCGCAATCGGTGCATTGACTCGTCACATGGATGTAGAAAAGTCAGCGCTCGTGCTCAAAGAAGTTCCACTGCTCGCCCACGCCGCAAGTCACGTAGGTGATGCCCAAGTTCGCCACCGCGGAACCATTGGTGGATCACTTGCTCACGCCGATTCAGCGAGCGATCTTCCCGCAACAACGCTGGCGCTCGGTGCAACATACGTTGCGCAAGGCCCGAACGGTGAACGACTCATTGCCGCCGCCGACTTCTACAAAGGCTTCCTTGAAAGTGCGCTACAGCCAGACGAAATGCTGACCGAAATTCGTGTGCCAAAAATGAATGGCGCAAAGTGGGGTTTCGAGAAGTTCAATCGCCGTGCTCAAGACTGGGCAATCGTTGGTGTGGCTGCTTGGCGCAGCAAAGACGCATCAGGCATTGCACTTGTCAACATGGGCAGCACCCCTATCTTGGCAACCAGTGTCTCGGAAGCTCTCAAGGCTGGCGCATCAGTTACCGACGCAGCCGAACAGGCAGCCACCGAAGCAGAGCCGCAAGATGATTTAAACGCATCGAGCGAATACCGCGTGCACTTAGCCAAAGTCCTTGTGCGTCGCGCGCTTGAAAAAGCGTCGGCATAACGATTTCGCTAAACTTGTAACTCTGTCAGTAGCAACCTTTCTTCGGCGTAAACCAACGCGTACGCGAGTAATCGCAATTGCGCTGTATCTGGCGCTTTTCGCGTGGTCAATAGACCGTTTTGGCATACCGGTTGACCGCATTGCGGTCACCGGATGGGTGCTGGTTGCATTTATTTTTGCAAACGTCGGCAAGAAAGTGAAAGACCAAGTTGCCATGTTGCGCGACTGGTCAATCTTTGCAGGAATGCTCTTTGCCTACGAATACAGCCGCGGCCTTTCCGACCAACTAGGTCGCCCAATCTCGTATTTGGCAGTTCGCAATTTTGATCGCGCACTCTTTTTTGGCACAGACCCCAATGTGTGGATGCAACAGCATCTCAATATTTCGAAAGTACTCAGTTGGTACGAATACCCACTCGCAGTCACCTATATGACGCACTTTATTTTTCCGCCAGGAGTTGCGGTGTTGTTGTGGTGGATCAATCGAGACATGTGGGTGCGTTATGTGCGCAGACTTGGAATCTTGTTCTTTATGGCGTGCGCAACATTTGCAGCATTTCCAGTTGCCCCACCTTGGCTCACAGCAAAACAGGGTCACATCGAGCCGATCCAACGCATTACCGCTCGCGCATGGTCGCATATGGGCATTAAATCAGTGAGCAAAGTGTTTGATCGAGGCACTGCCATCACCAACCCGTACGCAGCAATGCCTTCGTTGCATGCGGCGTGCGCACTCTTGGTAGTACTGTTCTTTTTCCCGTACATGCCAAAGTGGCTTCGAGTTATTTCGCTTGCATTGCCAGCAAGCATGGCTCTCTGTCTCGTCTATTTCGGCGAGCACTATGTTGCCGATATTTTGGCTGGCTGGCTCTATGTGGGTTTCGCATTCTGGATTTCATCCAAATGGGAAAAACGAAGATCTGGCTCAGCGAAAGTGAGCTCGAGCGTTAAAAAGTGATTTGAGCCGATGCTCGAGTCGCAATGTAAGGCTTGAAGTACTTGGCACGAATCTCGTTGTGTGATGCGTCTTCGTCGTACTGACGCCACCCATCAACATCGTCAAACGTTGCAACGATCAGATAGTCGGCATTAACTGCAGTAGACACACCCAAGTCTGGGCCGCAGTGATATTCACGCACCGACGAAATGTGTGCTGCCATTTCTTGCAGCACAACCGAAACGGTTTCTGCATGGTTCGGTGGAACCTGGTCATTCCACGTGATTGCCACAACATGCTGAAGCATTACAACAACCCTCCATACGATCCGCCGTCTACTTGCAAGTTTGCACCTGTCACAAACTTTGCTCCCTCGCCACACAAAAACGTGACTACCTGACCGAAGTCTGCAGGGCTTCCCGCTACCCCAGCAGGAATTCCGAGCGAAGATGCGTCCGGTGTCGCTCCATACAGTTGCGTCACTCGATCGGTTGTGTGAATACCTGGCTGAACGGTGTTGACCGTGACACCATCTTGTGCAACTTCACGCGCAACAGTTTTCAAGAATCCTGTTACTCCCGCACGTGCAGTGTTGGACAAAATGAGGTTTGCCATCGGCTGACGCACAGCAACCGACGTAATAGCAACGATGCGACCCCACTTGCGCTCTTGCATACCCGGCAATGCTTCTTTACACATGCCAATTACTGACAACAAGTTTTGTTCAAGCGCTGCTGGGTATGCATCCAAATCGGTAGATGCAAAGTTTCCCGCTGGTGGTCCGCCACCGTTTGCTACCAAAATATCGATGTGTCCAAGTATCGCTATGGCTTCGC
>JBIIWI010000043.1:0-11258 GCA_044339005.1 Ilumatobacteraceae bacterium | reverse complement strand
GCGCCGCGGTTTGTTGCGCAAAGCCGGATTGCTCACACGTGACTCACGTAAAAAAGAGAGCAAGAAGTACGGTCTCAAGAAGGCGCGCAAGGCGCCACAGTACACAAAGCGTTAATCCGCTTTATTGCTACGCGACTTTGGTTGCGTGGATCGGAAGTGTGTAGATGCTTCGATTTGGAACTGATGGTGTTCGTGGGGTTGCCCTCACCGAACTGACCGAACAATATGTCGTCGCCCTCGGCTTTGCCGCGGCCACGGTGTTGTCGTTACAGCACGTTGTGATTGGACGTGACACGCGTGAATCTGGCTTGGTTTTGCAGACTGCACTCGCACGTGGATTTGCCGCAGGCGGGGCAACGGTTGAACTGTTGGGCGTTACGCCAACTCCCGCAATTGCTTTCGCCGCAGCGCAGCGCGGTTGCGCAGGTGCTGCAGTTACCGCATCACATAATCCGTATGCAGATAACGGGGTCAAAATATTTGGCATCGGTGGCATCAAGCTGACCGATGATCAAGAACAAATGATTGAAGCAGCAATGGCTGCGAGTGGTGCAAATGGGAGTGGCAAATCTATTGCTGCAATTACCGAGTCAATTGCAGCGATTAATGACTATCGCAACAGCATCGAGAGCCTCGTGCCAAGCCGTGCATTTGCCGACATTCGAATTGTGGTCGATTGTGCGAACGGCGCAATGAGCGATGTCGCTCCGTATGTATTGGCGCAACTTGGCGCAACGGTCATTGCAATTCACTGTGAACCAAACGGCAAAAATATCAATGCCGAATGTGGCGCAACGTATCCAAAAATAATTGGCGAAGCTGTACGACTGCATCAAGCAGCAATTGGTTTGGCGTTTGACGGCGACGGTGATCGTGTGATTGGCGTGGATCACGTTGGCAATATTGTCGACGGAGATCACTTGCTCGCACTCGCGGCAATTGATATGCAGGAACGCAAAGTGTTGGATGGCAATGGTGTCGTTGTGACAGTGATGACCAACGCTGGTTTTCATGAAGCAATGGCCAAGCACGGAATTTCTGTAGTGACAACACCGGTTGGTGACCGCAGTGTGTTGATCGCGCTGGACGAAAATAAATATTCATTGGGTGGCGAACAAAGTGGCCACATCATCTATCGCAAGGATGCAACAACCGGAGATGGGTTGCTCGCTGGTGTGCGCCTTGTAGATCTAGTGCGCCGTAAAAATGTGACGCTACAAAAACTTGCCCAAGATGCAATGACTTCGTTGCCACAGGTATTGATCAACGTGCGTGTCGAATCTGTTGCATCAGATCTTGCAACACAATTTGCCCAAGAAATTGCCGTGGCCGAGCGTGACCTCAACGGAGTCGGCCGAGTTTTGTTGCGCGCGAGCGGCACTGAGCCGTTGGTACGAGTGATGGTTGAAGCTCAGTTTGAAGAAACTGCAAATAGCGTGGCGCAGCGATTGGCGGCCAGTGTGATCAAGCGCCTTGGCGGATCTCGGTAGCCTGTAGTACATGTGCGGCATCATTTGCATCGTGTCGCGGCCCTCGGCCCGACCACTGCCATTAGCAGCCGACTTGCTGGACGCACTTGAAAAGTCAATTGCAGCTGGCAACATTGGCGCAATTGCCGACTGTGCGACGCACGTAGCTGCTGTTGACGCAGCATTACGCGGCGAATCGGGTACTGCGGTTTTGGTTGACAACTTGCAACTTGTTGGTGGACTTGTTTCGCGCCTTGATCAGCTGGATGCGATTGCGCTTCAGGCAGAGCAGGCGTTGGAAGCCGCGACTGGCTTAACAACTCAAGAAGTTGAGCGACGGAGCAATGAATTGATTGCGCTTCGTGATGCAACGTGGTCGCTGCGAAATGATCGTTTGCGCACAGCAAAACTTGTGGGTGAACTGGCTGGCAAAAGCGCAAGCGACAGTGCGCGCAATGCGTACCTCTCGATTCAGCAATCGTTTTCCGCGCTCGACCGCATGGAAGTGCGCGGGCGTGACTCTGCAGGCATCAACTTGTTGGTGTGGGGACACGGACTCGATGCAAATGACGCTCGAGTTAAGCCATTGCTCGCAGGACGTCTAGATGACAACTTGTTTACGTCCGGTTCGGTGCGCGTAGGTGCGGGTGCAGATGCGGGTGAGAGAGCTTGGTCGTTTGTGTACAAGGCAGCTGCCGAAATTGGTGAGCTTGGCGACAACACACGCGCGATGCGTCAAGCAGTTGCGAACGACGCGCTATTGCGACTGTTGGTGAGTCAGCCTGGCGCAAGGTTGTCGGTGCTTGGGCACACAAGATGGGCGAGTGTCGGCATTATTTCTGAAGCAAACGCACATCCAGTCAACAGCGAAGAACTTGATGTAGACGCTGCTATGCCGTATTTGGTTTCTGCTCTCAACGGTGATGTTGATAACCATGCCGATATCAAAGTGCGCAATGGGCTCAAGATTGCCGAACCAATTACAACCGATGCAAAAGTAATTCCGACAGTTGTTGCGCGCAAGAATGCTGCCGGTGCCGATTTGGTAAGTGCATTTAGGCAAACAGTCGGCGAGTTTGATGGTTCGGTAGCAATCGCGACGGCCAGTGCCGACCAACCGAACACGGTGTTGCTTGCATTGCGTGGCAGCGGTCAAGGTTTATATGTAGGCATTGCTGAAGATCGTTTCATCGTTGCGAGCGAGCCGTATGGCGTGGTGGAAGAAACACTTCGTTACGTACGCATGGACGGCGAAGCATTGAGCGACGCAAACAATCCATCCAGTCGTGGCCAAGTCATTGTGCTCGACGGCGACCGGGCAGGAACGGTTGACGGCATGTCGATGCTTGCCTACGACGGAACCGACTTGGGACTGAACGAAGCACATGTTGCAATAGCCGAAGTGACAACGCGCGACATTGATCGCGGTGAGCACAAGCATTTCTTGGCAAAAGAAATAGGCGAAGCACCAGCAAGTTTCCGCAAGACGCTGCGCGGCAAGATCGGTGAGCGAGGCGGAAACCTTTTTGCATCACTCGATACATCTGTAGTGCCACAGCACGTGATCGATGCGTTGTCTGCAGGCAAGATTGCGCGCATTCGCGTGATTGGCCAGGGCACTGCAGCAATAGCTGGCAGAAGCCTTGTGCAGTTATTGCGAACTTTGGTAGATCATCGGGTGCAAGTGGATGCCTTGCCGGCGACTGAGCTTTCTGGGTTCCAATTGCAACTCGACATGTCGGACACGCTGGTGATTGCAATAAGCCAAAGCGGAACAACCACCGACACCAACCGAACGGTTGACTTGGCGCGTTCGCGCGGAGCGTCGGTGCTGGCCATTGTTAACCGTCGGGGCAGCGAGTTGGCTGCAAAAGCAGACGGCGTCTTGTACACATCTGATGGTCGTGACGTAGAAATGAGTGTTGCGAGCACCAAGGCGTTTTATTCGCAAGTTTCCGCGGGAGCATTGCTGTCATGTGCGCTGTCGAGCGCGCTTGGATCTGGCACCGACGCTGCAAGGCATCAACTGCTTGCTGCATTGCGAACCGTGCCGGATGCGATGAACCGCGTTCTCGAGATGCGACCACAAATCGCGCAGGCTGCACGTCAGTTTGCACCCGCTCGTCGATATTGGACAGTTGTAGGCAACGGCTTTAATGCAGTTGCCGCAGAGGAAGTGCGCATCAAGTTGTCGGAGTTGTCGTACAAGTCAATTGCCTGTGACATCACTGAAGACAAGAAGCACATTGATTTGTCGTGTGAGCCGATGATTTTTGTCTGCGCTGCTGGTTTGTCGGATGGAACAGCCGCTGACGTTGCAAAAGAAATTGCCATTTTCCGCGCACACAAAGCGTTGCCGATTGTGGTTGCCACGCAAGGCGAACAACGTTTTGATGCTGCAGCCGCAGTGATTTCAGTGCCACAAGTAGACCCGAGCGTCGCATTTATTTTGAGCGTGATGGTGGGCCATATTTTCGGTTACGAAGCTGCATTGGCTATTGATGCACTAGCGCGACCATTGCGTGCGTGCCGCGAAGTAGTGGAGCACGCAGTAGAGCGCGGCGGAATTGGTAGCGAACTGTTGGTCAAAGTGCGCGCAGAAATTGGCGTGCCAGCGACGAGGTTCTTTGACGCACTCACAACCGGCGACTACGACGGAAACTTAGAGCCATCGACGGCGGTACGTGTGGTGACGATGTTGCGCGACGTGATGGCAAGCGATCCGCTGCAGTCATTTCAAAACAACACGGGCAAGATCAGTTCGCCCGAAGCGTTGCTCGATGACCTGACGAGTTCGCTTACGCGCTCGATTGACGAACTCACTCGACCTGTCGACGCAATCAAGCACCAGGCAAAGACTGTGACGGTTGGTATTTCGCGCAGCGACGAAGGGTTGCTCGATCGGGCACTTGTTCAAGCCGTACTCAATGCTGGCGTTGCACGCGACAGGTTGTCATACAAGACCCTCAAGGTGATTGCGGATCTAGATGCCGCAGTTGCAAGCGTTGTTGGCTTTACCCGTTACAGCATTGAAGGCGATGTTGATGGCAACGATGCAACGATCAGCGTGGTGGATCGCGGAGGAATTGCGCGTGAGTTGACGTCGCGAGTAGATCGCAACAGCAACTTGGTGGGTACAAAACACCGTGTTGCGAGCGACCGCAATGTGTTGGTGGCGCGCGGTAGGCGCGACGGCCGCACCGTAATTTTTGTGCCAGAGACTAAAGGCTCGCTCACCACAGGCATCACGTTGTTACACGTGTTGTTCCACGATCGTTTGCCGGCGGCAGTGATGCGCACGGTCTTGCAAGGGTATGACGATCGCTTTAATCGTTTGGTCGACTGGGTGACAGAAACGGAAGGTTCGTTTAGGGAAGATCGTCTTGCCGAAGTGTCGGTGGCCGACTTGCTGATCTCGCCGATTACCGAAACAGCAGACCACTGGCGCACGCCAACAACGGGCAACTAAAGCACCATGCTTGGCATTGGTATTGACGCTGTAGACATCGATCGATTTCGCCGTGCACTCGATCGCACGCCGAATTTCCGAACCCGAGTATTTACTGCAGATGAACTACATGGCTTGAGTGGCAAGAATGACGACGCGCCGAGCCTTGCCGCCAGGTTTGCTGCGAGAGAAGCAACCATGAAAGTACTTGGCGTTGGCCTTGGCGCTTTTGACATGCACGATGTGTCAATTGAGCGTCAGGCAAGTGGTCAGCCAATTTTGCGAGTTTCGGGAAGGGCGCTCAAACTTGCTCTTGAAAAAGGTATTTCGCAGTGGCATGTTTCGTTGTCGCACACCGCGCAGCTAGCGGTTGCAGTAGTTGCTGCGGCCTAAGAGTTACGGCACGAACATGACGGTACAAAAATGACACAGCGATGGGCGTGGGCCGATATCAACTTGGGTGCTTTGGAGCACAACGTTCGCGTAGCAATTAGCGAATCCGCGCCAAGCGAAGTGTGGGCTGTAGTGAAGGCCAATGCTTATGGGCACGGTGCATTGCAGTGTGCAACAACAGCGCTTGAGAGCGGCGCCACCGGTTTGTGCGTAGCGCTTGCGGACGAGGCGATTGCGCTGCGACAAGCCGGCGTGAGCGCACCAATTTTGGTGATGAGCGAGCAACCGCCTCAACAACACGAGGACATGATCAAGTATGGACTCATTGCAACGCTGTACAACCAAGCCACAATTGAGCACTACGCAAATGAAGCAACACGACTCGGCATCGTTGGTGCAGTGCACCTCAAGGTTGACACCGGCATGCACCGGGTTGGCGTCGATTCAAAGCACGCCGTCGAGATGGTGCAATTTATTGCGGCACAAACATGGTTGCAACTAGACGGAGTTTTTACGCACCTTGCAACTGCCGATGTTGTAGACCACGAAGCGACTTCGCGGCAAGTAGCCGAGTTTGATCGGGTGTGCGAAGAATTGAAGCAACTTGCGCTTCTTCCTAGTCGAGTCCACATTGCTAACTCGTCGGCGACCATGAACCACATTGGTGTTGCGGCTCAAATGAAGAATGCACCAACCATGACCAGAGTTGGCATTGCGATGTATGGCGTTGCTGCAGACGCACAAAGTAATTCATTTGGTGTTTCGAAAGGTGCAGAACTGCAGCCTGTGATGGCGGTGAAGGCTCGTGTTTCTCACGTTCAGTGGCTAGATGCTGGTGAGGCAGTTTCCTATGGGCTGCACCGCGCGCTCAAACAACGTTCGTGCATCGCGACTCTGCCAATTGGTTATGCAGATGGTGTGCCTCGTGGATTATGGACAACAGGCGAAGTGCTGATCGGTGGCAAGCGGCGGGCATTTGCGGGCGTAGTCACGATGGACCAGATAATGATCGACTGTGAAAATGATGACGTGCAAGTGGGCGATGAAGCCGTGCTCATTGGCAAACAGGGTGAAGGCCAGATCACAGCCAATGATTGGGCTCGCCAAATGGGAACGATTGGGTATGAAATTGTGTGTGGCATCAGTGCGAGAGTGCCACGCAACTACCTACGCTAAATCGTTCAACTTCTCATGATTCGACTTACCGCACACAGCACCGATGACACCCGTGGTATTGCACAAGCAATCGCAAAATTGGTGCGAGCGGGCGACATGATCGTTTTGATTGGCGAAATGGGTAGCGGCAAGACAACTTTTAGTCAATACTTCGCGCACGCACTTGGAGTATCGGAGCCTGTGACGTCACCAACATTTAACTTGTTGCACAACTATTCGGGCAGTCGCTTGAAGTTGCACCATGCCGATCTCTACAGACTTGAACGCACAGGTGAGTTGGACGACTTGGGCTTGACCGACCTGCAAGAAGCGGGCGGCGTGATGCTGGTGGAGTGGGGTGATGTCGTTGGCGACGCACTCGGAACTGGGCTCGTGCTGAAATTGGCGGCACCCGAAAATGCCGACACCGAAGATCTGGTTACTGTGCGCCAAATAGAAATTGACTGGCGTGGGATGCAATGGGAAACACGGTGGGACAAGCTGCGCTCTTCGTTGGACACCTGGACAATCTCATGATTATTTTGTCAATTGATACTGCAACTGATGGAGTGAGTGTCGCAATATCGGATGGCACGCGAGTACTGGCATCGAGTGAGATGCGCAGCGAAAAACAGCATGCTGAAGTATTGACGACAATGATCGACTTCGTGCGCAAGCAAGCCGGAGTTACATTTGGTGACGTTGGTGCAGTTGCCGTAGATATTGGCCCTGGACTTTTTACCGGGATGCGTGTTGGTATTGCATCGGCAAAAGCAATTGCTCAAGTGCTTGATGTGCCGATCATTGGGGCAACAAGTTTGGATATTTTGGCAACTGCAGTGAGCCAAACCGATGATGTGATCGCATGTGTGATCGATGCTCGGCGAGGCGAGGTGTATTGGTCGTTGTATCGATATATCGATGGCAAGTTGCGCCAAGTGACAGCTCCACAGGCAAGCACGGTAGAAGAATGCGCATTGCAAACGATTGATCGTGGCCAGGCAACCCTTTTTGTGGGCAATGGCGCACTGCGTTACCGCAACGAAATTGAGTTAGTCGTTGCCGGAGTATTGCCAAGCTTTGAATTTGCAGATGAGATGGCCGCGTTACCTACGGCTGTTGTGCTTGCACAGATTGCACACGAGCGCGCATTGCGTCAAGAGTGGCAAGAGGCCGACACGCTGGTGCCCGAGTATTTACGCTTGCCAGACGCCGAAATTAACTGGGCAACACGGAGTGCGTCATGAGAGGCGACAATCCGGTACTCGAAATTGTGACCATGCAACGCAAGCATGTGCGCGACATTATGCCCATCGAAAACTCGGTATATCCACGGCCGTGGACCGAGAAAGTATTTGCAGAAGAAATTGAAATGATGGGACGCGGTAGGCGTCACTATGTCGTGGCTCATGTTGGCAAAGTACTCGTGGGGTACGGCGGATTATTGTTTGCGGAAGAAGATGCGCACATCACCAACATCGCGGTGAAACCCGATTGGCATCAGCGTGGAGTGGCAACTGAAATGATGTTGGAGTTGGCATCTGAAGCGCGCAATCGCGAATGTCAGGCCCTCACACTTGAGGTTCGCCACACCAATACTGGGGCGCAAGAGCTGTATCGCCGTTTCGGTTTTGTTCCGGCTGGAATTCGTCAGAAGTATTACGAGAACACCGACGATGCAATTGTGATGTGGTGCACCGATATTCAAAGTGACGAGTATTCACGGCGGCTTGACGCGATCGTGCGGTCGCGGCCATGAGTGCAAACACGTTGTTTAACGACAGCACGGTAATACTCGGCATCGAGACAAGTTGCGACGAAACTGCGGCTGCAGTCGTGATGGGTGGCAACGATGTGCTGTCGTCGGTTGTTGCGACACAAATTGATTTGCACGCCAGGTATGGCGGCGTGGTGCCAGAAATTGCGAGCCGCGCACATGTTGAAGCAATGAACGTCGTAATTCGTCAGGCAATCTCGCAATCTGGAGTACCCATTGAGCGCATCGATGCAGTGGCCGCAACGGTTGGGCCTGGGTTGATCGGTGCGCTGCTTGTAGGGGTGGCAGCAGCAAAGTCGGTAGCTCTCGTGCTCGACAAACCATTTATCGGTGTTAATCATTTGGAAGCGCACTTGTATGCAGCGTTACTTGATGATCCGCATGTCGAGTTTCCAATGCTCGTGGTGTTGGTCTCTGGTGGCAACACATTGTTTGTCGAGATGCGCGGCCATGGAGATTTCGGTGTGATCGGTCAAACAATTGACGATGCAGCAGGTGAGGCCTTTGACAAGGTCGCGCGATTTTTGGATCTCGGTCATCCGGGTGGCCCAGCAATTGATCGCATCGCGCTCACGGGTAATGCAAAAGCGATTGAATTTCCACGAGCAATGTTGCACGACGGGCTCGATGTTTCATTTAGCGGTCTCAAGACATCGGTGATTAATTACGTGCGCAAAAATCCAACAGTGTCAACAGCAGATGTTGCCGCGTCATTTCAGTATGCGGTTGTAGATGTGCTGGCTGCCAAGGCGCGTAAAGCTGCACAGCAAATTGGCGCAAAGACCGTTGCACTTGGTGGTGGCGTTGCGGCCAACTCGCTGTTGCGGAGCACGATGACGACGGTGTGCGCGGAGTCAGGATGGCGATTGGTGCTGCCAAGTATGGGCATGTGCACGGACAATGCAGCCATGATCGCGTCGGCAGGTTGGTACCGTTTAGTAGCCGACGGCCCGTCCAGCATGGACATAGGCGCGATGCCAAACCTCAAACTCACATGACCGAAATCAACACGACTAACTCGTCAGTGCCGCGCCTGAAGCCGTTGCAACTCGGCGAGCATTCGGTATGGCCGCCTGTCGTACTTGCGCCAATGGCAGGCGTAACCAATGCGCCATTTCGTTCGTTGTGCCGCAAGTTTGGTCCAGGCCTTGTCTACGTCAACGAAATGATGATGGCTACTGGTTTGGTGCACGGCAATCGTAAAACCGACACCATGCTCAAGTTTGGAAGCGACGAAACATTTCGCAGCCTGCAGCTATATGGAAGCGATCCGGAAATGCTTGCGCGCGCAGTCGACAAACTTGGTCGTGCAGATGCTGTCGATCACATCGATCTCAATTTTGGTTGCCCAGCGCCAAAAGTGACACGGCGCGGTGGTGGGGCGGCAGTACCGCTCAAACGCCAGCTGTTGCGCGCACTTGTGACCGCAGCAGTCGAGACTGGAAAAAATTATGGCATTCCAATTACGTGCAAGTTTCGAATGGGCATTGACGACGACCTCATCACGTTTGTGCAGACAGGCTTGATTTGTGAAGAGGCGGGTGCATCTGCAGTTGCGTTGCATGCACGAACTGCACGTCAACATTACGCACCGAGCGCGCACTGGGAAGCGATCAAAGAACTGAAGCAAGCGGTCACGAGTATTCCAGTACTTGGCAATGGTGATATTTGGGAAGCGCAAGATGCGTTGCGCATGGTTGAGCAAACTGGTTGCGACGGCGTAGTTATTGGTCGCGGATGTTTGGGTCGCCCGTGGTTGTTTCGTGACTTGATTGATGCATTTAGCGGCAACCCAATTCAAGCGACACCAAAACTTGGTGATGTGCTTGAAGTGATGGTCGAACACGCAACTGCGTTGTGCGGGCACCTAGGTGAAGAGCGCGGAATCCGTGATTTTAGAAAACACACGGGCTGGTATCTCACTGGTTATCCAGTTGGCGGCGAGACGCGACGTAAGTTCAGCGAAATTATGTCGCTCGAAAATTTGCGCGAGTTGTGCGGTGCGCTCGACCACACGCTGATGATTGTTGATGGCGGAGAACGAATTGCGCGTGGTCACACCAATGGCCCGATTCGTGTGGTGTTGCCAGATAACTATCTTGACGATCTCGATGACATGACCGTTCCTGATGACGGTCATGTCATGCAACTCAGCGGCGGTTGATAAACATGGAGTTGCCAATACAAATCGTTTTAGCGTCCAAGTCGCCACGCCGAGTTGACTTGTTGACACAATTACTTGATCACGAATTTGGCGAAGGGGAAGTGACGTTCGCGATCGATCCACCAAACATCGACGAGTCACCGCTTGCAAACGAAACACCGATCGCTCATGTGCAACGCCTTGCCGTGGCAAAGTCGCACGCAGTCGCAGCGCGTTATGACAATGCTGTAGTCATCATTGCTGCCGACACGACTGTCGATCTGGACGGCAAAATTTTTGGACAGCCTGTAGATGAACATGAGGCTCGTGCAATGCTGAGTGAACTATCTGGTCGCACCCACCAGGTACATACCGCAGTTGCAGTGGTGCACTTGGCTGCCGACGGGACGATTTTGAGCCAAGCTCACGGCCTGGATACTGCAGGAGTTTCGATGACTGAGATCACCCCCGAGAAGATGGAGTGGTACCTGGGGACCGGGGAATCGATGGGTAAAGCGGGTTCCTATGCTGTTCAGGGCGACGGTGGAGCCCTGGTAGAGCGCGTGGAGGGCAGCCTGACCACTGTGGTTGGCCTGCCCCTGGACCTCTTGTCCGACCTGTTGGTACAGGTGGATTGTGGTTGGAAAAACGAGGCCTAGGCCCGTATCATTAGCACTCGCATAGGTCGAGTGCTAACCAAGCACAAGTCTTATGTGGCAAGTAAAAAACCCAGTTTCAACCGCATGGGACATCGTGTTTCATGCTCTACGGAGGACAAAACGATATGAACCTCAAGCCCCTAGACGACCGCATTGTTGTCAAGCCAAGCGAAGCCGAAGAGCGCACCGCTTCCGGTCTCGTCATCCCTGACAC
>JBIIWI010000095.1:0-3251 GCA_044339005.1 Ilumatobacteraceae bacterium | reverse complement strand
ACCGTTCGACAGGATGTTTCATCATCGTTGACGAAGCGACAGGACAAACAGCGGGCGCAGGCATGTTGCTGTCGCCACGAACATAAGGTCGAAAGAGTAACTAGCCACGAAAGAGGTCGTTATGAACCAGGCAATTTGGCACGAACCAACAGTCGGACGTAACGAAAGATGGGCAGCACATCATCTGCACGGCATGACCGTATGGCTGACTGGGCTGTCCGGGTCGGGCAAGTCAACAATTGCCCATGCTCTTGCCGACAGGCTTACTAGTGGTGGCGTGTACAACTATGTGCTCGATGCAGACAACGTACGTCATGGTCTCAATAGCGATCTAGGTTTTAGCGATCATGAGCGTTGGGAGAACGTGCGCCGGATTGCCGAAGTTGCTCGTCTATTCGCAGATTCAGGTGCAGTAACGCTTGTTCCAATCATCAGTCCGTTTCGCGACAGTCGCTCGCGAGCCCGTCGAATTCATGAAGTCGACCACCTCACGTTTCTTGAGGTGTTTGTATCTACTGCAGTCGAAGAGTGTGAACGCCGTGACCCTAAAGGCTTGTACGCCAAGGTACGTGCAGGCGAAATGAGTGGCCTCACAGGCGTAGATGCACCATACGAAGCGCCTCAGTCACCCGATCTCACTGTTGGTATTACTGGCGAGTCAATCGACGACGCCGTCAATGCTGTACACCGTTTGGTGATTGACCGCATTAATAGCGCGCACTAAGCACTCCGAAACCTAGTCAAACGAGTAAAATTGCTCAATGGATTTCATTGTGCAACCAAATCTTCCGGATTTGATCAACTACTCACTGGTTGCGCCACGCATCAAGGTTTTGTACGTCCCAACCACCAAAGTCGCTTGTAGCACCCTCAAGTTGTTCATCTCCCAATCTGAAGGTTCATACAACGCTCAGGCTGCACGAGAAATCATCACTCCAAATATTTCTCAAGAACAAACCATCCACAACTACCGAGTGCATGGTCTTACCCGATTATTTGACCTGCCGCGCAAGAAGCAATGGGAGATCATTGAGTCGTCCGAATGGCTACGAGTTGCTGCACTTCGTGACCCAATCAAGCGTGCATATTCATCGTGGGAAAACCGGGCGTTCTTGCGTGCACCTGGCACCCCAAAATCGATCCTTGATTTGTGTAGTGACGTAACAGTAGATGGACACATCGATGTATCTGCAACATTCAAGAAGTTCGCTCACGCCATCCACAACGACCGAGATGCCTTTGCAATCGATGACCACTTTCGACCACAATTCAATACGTTGTACTCTGACCAGCTCGAGTATCACCACCGCATCTACATTGATCGCCCTGGTGAAATGCAGAAACTTGCCGACGTGATCAATGAGCGAGCGGGCTCGAATGTCAAATTACAGCGACTCAATAGTGGACTGGGAATCAAAGTTGAACAGATTTTGGACAATGAAACAGCAGACCTCATCGCAAACACATATCGCGAAGACTACGAATGGTTTGGATTTGAGCGACATAACTTCACTACACCTTCCACTTCATTGGTTCTTAACCCGATCCAACAAGCGCTACTCAATAACTTGCGCGAAACTACAGAGCGTCTGACAATTCTTTCTCGCGCTGCATTCAACCGAGTCGGTTTTCGCTATGGGCTCTCTCAAATACGTAAATCACTATGGATTCGAATCACCAATCCAAAAGGTAAGGGCGACACTCGACTGTTGCAGTGGTAGGTTCACCCGTAATGAATAATCAAATTGCAAAAATTGGCATTGTTACCGTGTCCGATCGCGCATCGGCTGGCGTCTACGAAGACTTAGGTGGACCAGCCATTAAAGAGTTTTTGACTACTCACCTCACTAATGAATGGGTGGCAGTGAGTCGTGTTGTGCCCGATGAAGTTGCTGCTGTTTCAGGCGCTCTCATCGAACTTGCCGACACCGAAAACTGTTGCTTCATCGTCACAACTGGTGGTACTGGCCCAGCGCTTCGCGACATCACACCAGAAGCAACCGAAGCCGTGTGCACAAAAATGATGCCTGGCTTTGGCGAACTCATGCGTCAGGTGAGTTTGCAAGTTGTACCAACAGCAATCTTGTCTCGACAGACCGCTGGCATCCGCGGCTCATCACTGATTGTCAATCTGCCAGGCAAACCCAGCTCGATTGCTGAGTGCTTAGTCGCAGTGCTACCGGCTGTCCCCTATTGCGTCGACTTGATTGGTGGATCGCGCCTAGAAGTCGGTGGCGGACTTACTGCCTTTAGACCAAAACAAAAATAGGTACTCGCTACTTATTGTGCGTCGTATGCCTGTCCGGCTGCTTTAGGTCCGCGGCTACGACCGACAAAACCAGCCACAACAACAAGCGTCACTAAGTACGGTGCCATCAGCAAAAACTCCGAAGGAATTCCTGTATCAAGGTTTGACATCTTCAATTGGATAGCTTCGGCTAAACCAAAGACAAGCGCGGCGCTCAATGCGCCAACCGGATGCCAACGACCAAAGATCACTGCTGCAAGCGCAATAAAACCACGACCATTCGTAATGTTTTGGTCGAACCTCCCGACCATGCCGATCGGCCACCATGCTCCGCCCACTCCAGCAACCGCGCCAGCGATGAGTAAGTTGCGATAACGCAATTTGATGACGTCAACACCAAGAGTTCCTGCCGCCTTTGGATACTCTCCGATTGCTCTCGTGCGCAAGCCCCACTTGGTGTGATACAGACTCCATGTTGCAACGGCCACTGCCAAGTATGCGAAATAGACAAACAAAGTTTGCGTAAAAAGAACAACACCAACAACAGGAATATCACTGAGCAGTGGCAGCGCTATTGGACGGAGCGGCGACAAAATGTTGTATTCGGGATTCTCGGTTAACACGCGCGAAGCAAGAAAACTGGTGAGCCCAAGTGCAAAGAAGTTGATCGCGAACCCAACGATCACTTGATCAACGCGGTAACGGATTGAAAAGACAGCCAAAATCGCTGAAAGACCAACCCCCATTGCAATGGCGCCGAGAATTCCTATCCACGGACCAAATAGCGACCCCACAACCGCACCAGCAAAAGCAGAGCCAAGAAGTTGACCTTCAATAGCAATGTTGATGATGCCACTTCGTTCGCACAAGATTCCTGCGATAGCGCCAAGAATGATTGGCACGCTGCGAGTCACTGTGTCTTGCAACATGCCAGTAAAACTGAATGAGCCACCAGATGCAGCCCAAGCTAAGAACGAAATAACAAATGTTGCGGCTGCAATAC
>JBIIWI010000094.1:0-3258 GCA_044339005.1 Ilumatobacteraceae bacterium | reverse complement strand
TGGTGGTTGCGCGCTGTGGCCCATGAGCAACACCGTTGATCATGAGCGAGCAAGTGCCGCAGATACCTTCGCGACAATCATGATCAAACACAACAGCTTCTTTGTTGTCGCTGATCAATTGCTCGTTGAGCACATCTAGCAACTCCAAGAACGATGCTTCGTCGCTGATCTCGGCAACTTGGTGTGTCTCGAAACGACCAGCGTCCTTCGGGCCACTTTGGCGCCAAACCTTGAGCGTGAGATTCTTAAGATGGCTCACTTGTAACTCCTTGTTGCGAGGTGCGCAGTTTCGAACACAAGTTCTTCCACATTGCGCTTCGGATTCATCGGGTCGCCTGTCCACTCAAAGGCAGCAACATGACAGAAATTCTCGTCATCACGTTGGGCTTCGCCTTCCGGTGTTTGGTATTCGGAGCGGAAGTGAGCGCCACAGCTTTCTTCACGCGAGAGAGCGTCTTGACACATCGCCATTCCCAACTGGAAGAAGTCATCAACACGTCCAGCCTTCTCAAGTGTCTGGTTGGTTGTTTCACCTGTGCCAGTAACACGCAAATCAGTTTTAAACTCGTTGTACAGAGCTGGCAAATCTGTCAGTGCTTCTTGCAAACCCTCTCTGGTTCGCTCCATGCCGCACTTGTCCCAAATGATTTTGCCAAGTTCGCGATGGAACCAATCGGGTGAACGCTTGCCCTTGGTGTTGAGGTAGCCAGTGAAACGATCTTTCGCCTGTTTTTCTGCTTCTTTGAAAGCAGGGTGATCGATACCTGGCATTGTCTTACCCAACAATGGAGCGAGACCACTACTGATCGTGGATGGCAACACAAAGTAACCATCTGCAAGACCTTGCATCAAAGCTGATGCACCAAGACGGTTTGCGCCGTGATCGGAGAAGTTTGCTTCGCCTGCTGCATACAAACCTGGAATGTTTGTCATCAACTCGTAGTCGACCCACAAGCCACCCATTGTGTAGTGCGTTGCTGGGTATATGCGCATTGGAGTCTTGTATGGGTCTTCGCCGGCGATGCGCTCATACATTTCGAACAAGTTGCCGTAACGCTCTTTCACAACATCAAGGCCAAGTCGCTCGATAGCTGCGGCAAAGTCGAGGTTGACACCATTCTTCAAAGGTCCGATGCCCTGGCCCTTATCAACAAGACGCTTCGCTGCTCTTGATGAAATGTCGCGCGGTGCCAAGTTGCCATAGCTCGGATACAAACGCTCGAGGTAATAATCGCGTTCTGCTTCTGGAATCTGGTCGGCAGGACGATTGTCGGTTGGGCTCTTTGGCACCCACACTCGACCATCGTTGCGTAACGACTCGCTCATCAACGTGAGCTTTGATTGCGTTTCGTCGGCTTGTGGAATACATGTTGGGTGAATCTGTGTGTAACAAGGGTTTGCAAACATTGCGCCTCGACGGTGCGCGCGCCATGCAGCAGTGACGTTGCAATTCATTGCATTTGTCGACAAGAAAAACACGTTTCCGTAACCACCGGTGGCGAGCACGACTGCATGCGCAGCGTGTGATTGGATCTCGCCTGTTAACAAGTCGCGCACCACGATGCCGGCACAACGACCGTCAACAACAACGGTGTCAATCAGCTCAGTGCGATTGAAAAGTCGAACGCCACCAAGACCAACTTGACGCGCCATCTGTTGGTATGCGCCAATAAGTAACTGCTGACCTGTCTGGCCACGTGCATAAAACGTGCGGCTTACTTGTGCTCCACCAAAACTGCGGTTGTCGAGCAAGCCACCGTATTCGCGTGCAAAAGGCACACCTTGAGCAACCATTTGGTCGATGATGTCAACAGAAACTTGTGCCAAGCGGTGCACGTTTGCTTCGCGTGAGCGGAAGTCGCCGCCCTTAATCGTGTCGGTAAACAAGCGATTAACGCTGTCGCCATCACCCTGATAGTTCTTTGCCGCGTTGATGCCGCCCTGTGCAGCAATTGAGTGCGCGCGGCGAGGAGAGTCGTGAAACGTAAACGCGTCAACCTGATAGCCGAGCTCGGCAAGCGTTGCCGCCGCTGAAGCGCCAGCTAAACCAGTGCCCACCACGATGATCTTGAACTTGCGCTTGTTGTTGGGGTTTACCAACTTGGCGTTCTGCTTATAGTTGTCCCACTTTTCGGTCAGTGGACCAGCAGGAATCTTGGCGTCAAATGTGTATGTCATGTTCGTGACCGCGATCTCCTATTTAACAATTCCGGCGATGACAGCAATCGGAAACGAAACGTTTCCAACAACAATGATTGTGGCAAATGCGGTAGCAAAACCTCGACGCCAATAATTGAAGCGCGGGTTGTTCCAACCGAGTGACTGAAAAATACTCCACGCTCCGTGAAACAAGTGAATGCCGAGCAAAATATTTGCGATTACATAAAACGCTGCGACAACTGGTCGATCAAGACTGCGCACAACATTGTTGTAGACCTCGCCGCGAACAAAAGTGCTGTCAGTACCGACGGCATTCACTGTGCCGAAGGTGAAATCGAGCAAGTGCCAAACCAAATACGCAAGCACGATGATGCCTGTCCAGCGCATGGTGCGGCTTGCAAACTTGGCGACTTGGTAATCGCGTGCACCTTGATACTTGACTGGACGTGCGTGCCTATTGAGCATGGTCAGTGACCAAGCAGCGTGAAGGTGCAACAACAACATCGAGACCAAACCACCACGCAATATCCACAACATCACGTTCTTCGGTAAAATTGGATACAACAACTCTTGCAAGAACTCGGCGTAGTGATCGAGGGACTCAGCGCCCAGATACATCTTCAAGTTGCCGATCATGTGGAACAGTACGAAGCCCATCATCGCAATACCTGAGATGGCCATTACATACTTTTTGCCAACAGAGGTTGAATACAGGTCGAATAAGAATGGGCGCTTTTTGCGAGCCTGCAATGCTGTACCAGTAGCAGGAGCTCGTCGGAGAGCCTCGGAATTCACAGTGGGCGAAGTAACCATCGATGTCAGAATACTTGTGACCACGACGGGCTCAGGTATCCCCTCCAGATTTCACCTTATATATAGTCCCAAAAAGGGCGTGAACATTGTCTCAACTGGGCGGCCTGGACCGCCAAAAGGATCACCCCAATATGGGTATTTCGCTTATTGAGGCTCAAATTCTCTACACTTGCGAGGTACAAAACTGTGGCCCCCACCCTGGTGAGCACAGCAACACTAAACGGAGAGATAACACGTGACGTCAATACTTGCAACCGAAGGCGGCTGGCAAACATTTACTTTGAA
>JBIIWI010000049.1:0-10405 GCA_044339005.1 Ilumatobacteraceae bacterium | reverse complement strand
ACAAACATTTTCACCAACCGACGTTTACAGCGACACGAAAGAGGTAGCCAAATGAGTAGTAAAACAATTTTGAAACTGGGAATACCGAAAGGCAGTCTTGAGAACGCAACAATTGATCTGTTCCGACGTGCAGGTTTTCAAATTACCGTTAATAGTCGCTCGTATTTTCCAGCGATAGACGATCCAAATATTGAGTGCATGTTGATTCGCGCTCAAGAGATGGCTCGATATGTAGAAGACGGTGTGTTGGATGCTGGACTGACCGGGCTTGATTGGATTGCCGAAACTGGAGCGAAGGTTCAGCCGATCACCGATTTGGTGTATGCGAAACAAAGTTTCGGTCGCGTGCGTTGGGTGCTTGCAGTACCCGAACAGTCGGAAGTTCGCAGCGTCAAAGACCTTGAGGGCAAGATCATTGCTACTGAACTCGTTGAGACAACAAAGCGATATTTGGCGGCAAATGGGGTAACTGCAAAGGTTGAATTCAGTTGGGGAGCGACCGAAGTGAAGCCACCAATTTTGGCAGACGCCATTGTGGAAGTAACAGAGACAGGTTCCTCCCTTCGAGCAAATAACTTGCGCATTGTTGAAACGGTGCTTGAGTCAAATACGCAATTCATTGCCAATACAACATCGTGGCAAGACCCAGCCAAACGTCAGCAGATGCAAGATATTCAGATGTTGCTTGAAGGGGCGATCAATGCCATGGGCAAGGTTGGGCTGATGATGAATGTGGAGCGCTCCAACTTGCAACAAGTGCTTGATGTGTTGCCAGCGCTAAAGACGCCAACAATTTCAACATTGGCTGACGAGAATTGGCTCGCACTAAACACGATCTTGGATGAGAGCACGGTTCGTACGATCATTCCTCGGCTTAAGCAGGCGGGTGCTTCGGGAATTGTCGAATATCCACTCAACAAGATTGTTAACTAATGCTGCGAATCCTCACCCAAGAAGAAGCCCCTGCATTTCTCAACCGCTCTGCGCACAAGCTGGAACGCGCACTGGAGATTGTTGATCCAATAATCCGAGACGTGCGTAGTCGCGGAGATGAGGCAGTTCGCGAGTATGCAGGAAAACTTGATGGCTTCACAGGAGAGAGTTTTCTCGTCGATTCTTATGGCGAACTCGAACCTGCATTGTTGGAAGCGGTAACAATTGCGGCAAAGAATATTCGAGACTTTGCACAGCAGCAACTTATTGCGCCATGGCAGACGACAACGAGCGATGGGCGAACACTCGGACAGATTGTTCGACCGCTCAACTCAGTTGGTGTTTATATTCCTGCCGGAACGTATCCACTCCTTTCGACCATGCTGATGACAGTCATCCCTGCGCAAGTGGCTGGAGTGGGCACGATTACCGTCGTCTGTCCAAGGCCAAGCACACAGATGTTGGCGTTGGCAAAATGGCTTGGGATCAAAACCATTGTCCAATTGGGTGGGGCACAAGCCATTGCTTCGCTTGCTTATGGAACGCACAGTATTGGCAAAGTGCAGCGGATCGTCGGGCCGGGCAATGCGTATGTTGCAGCAGCCAAAAAGCTGGTTGCAGGCGATGTCGGAATCGATTTTGTCGCTGGGCCGAGCGAGATCGTGATAGTCGCGAATACAGGAGATCCGACTTGGATTGCTGCTGACATGCTCGCTCAGTGCGAGCATGACGTGGATGCACGAGCAATTTTGGTCACTACTTCAACGGCACTTGCCAATGAAGTTCAGACACAAGTTGCACTGCAGTTGACAACACTTCCCACGGCCGATATCGCAAAGCAATCAGTTGCAAATAACAGCGCAGTGATCATCTGTGAGAGCGTTGAAGAGATTATTGGAATGGTTAATGAGATTGCTCCAGAACACTTAGCGCTACCAGATGAATCTCTTGTGGACGAGTCGTTTCTCGGCAAGATTGTAAACGCTGGGTCAATATTCGTTGGAAGGTTCAGCACTGAAGCTGCTGGGGACTATGCGAGTGGACCAAATCATGTGTTGCCAACTTCGGGTGTTGCGGCATTGCGTGGCGGTTTGTCGGTTAACGATTTTGTCAAAGTCATCACAACACAAACATTGAGCGAAACTGCTTTACGGGAGTTGACGCCCACGGTGGCCCAATTGGCCCGAGCTGAAGGACTTGAAGCCCATGCAAGAAGTGTTGAAGTGAGGCAGCAATGATTCTTCCTAAGCAGAGTGTGAGCAAGATGCGACCATATTCGCCACCAACACAGGGGCGCAGTGAGAGCTTGCGTCTTGACTTCAATGAAAACACGGTTGGGTGTTCGCCAGTAGTGCTTGCAGCAGTAACGGCAGCACTCAATGGAAACAATCTCGCGATGTATCCTGAGTATGGTTCTGCGCGTTCCGAGATCGCAAGTTTCTTAAAAGTTGCAAGCGATCAAATCACATTCACCAACGGAACGGACGAAGCAATTCAATTGCTCATCAACACTTTCTTTGAGCCCAAAGAAGAACTTGTGATCTTGCATCCTGCGTATGCGATGTATCGCTTTTATGCGGAAGTATCAGATGTTCGCGTGACCGAAGTTGGTTATTCGCTTACCGACAACCTGGCATTTCCGCTCAGACCGCTTCTTGACAGCATCTCAGCGTCTACTCGCGGTGTGTTTATCGCCAATCCAAATAATCCAACTGGAAGTGCGATTTCAGTAGACAACATCGTGGCCATCTTGGAACACGCGCCAAATGCACTGGTACTCATCGATGAGGCGTATGTTGAATTTTCGGGCATCTCGGCACTGCCGTTGATCAACCAGTTTCCAAACCTTTTTGTTAGCCGCACATTTTCCAAGGCATATGGCATGGCGGGTCTGCGCTGCGGTTGTCTTATCTCGAATTCGGCAAATATTGGCTGGGTTCGGCGAGCGCAGTCGCCATACAGCGTCAATGTGCTCGCCGTTGTTGCAGCTCGTGCTGCAGTATCTGACCTTGCTTTTGTAAACGAGTATGTGCGGCAAGTAGGCGCTGCTCGAGAGCTTGTGCAACAAGCGCTGACCAGGCTTGGTTTTAGGTGGTTCCCCAGTGACGGAAACTTCTTGTTGTTCGATGCCGGAGGCCGCAAGGACCAAATTCTCAGTGCTCTGAAGTCTGCACAGATATTGATACGAGATCGCAGCCACGAAATTGATGGATGTTTGCGGGTCACGATTGGAACGATTGAACAAATGAAATTGTTCATTACAGAAATGGAAAAAGCGATATGAGAAAAGCAACAGTAAAACGGGTGAGCAAAGAGACGAATATTTCTGCTTCATTGGTTATTGAAGGTAAGGGTGTGTATGACATCTCGACTGGTATTCGATTTCTGGATCACATGTTGGAACTTATGGCAAAGCACGGTGGGTTTGACTTAACGCTCAAAGCAGTCGGAGATCTTGACATCGATCAACATCACACTGTCGAGGACGTGGGGATTGTGCTTGGGGAAGTGTTTAAGAAAGCCCTTGGCAAAAAAGTTGGTATTAATCGTGCCGGATACTTTGTGTTGCCAATGGATGAAACGTTGGCCGTCGTTGCTGTCGACTTAAGTGGACGTCCGGCACTGGTGTATTCAGATTTGATCAAGGCGAGACTTGTCGGTGACTTGCAAACAGAACTTCTGCACGACTTCTTCGGCGGCTTTGTGCAGAGTGCCGGCGCAAACTTGCACGCCAAGGTGCTCTATGGTCGCTCTAGTCACCACAAAGTTGAGGCGATTTTCAAATGCTTCGGCCGAGCAATGCGATATGCATGCTCGACAGACCTTCGGATGAAGGACCAACTGCCAAGCACCAAAGGTCTACTGTGATTGCAGTTGTTGACTACGGTGCCGGAAATTTGAGATCGGTAACCAATGTTCTCGACCGTATTGGTGCGCAATATCAAGTAGTAGATGATGGTCGCTCACTTATCGGTGCGACCAAGATACTTCTGCCAGGCGTAGGACACTTTGGGCAGTTATGCGATGCTTTAGATAAACGAGATCTACGCTCAACACTCGTTGATGCATTGAATAATGGTGTTTCATATCTAGGGATTTGCTTGGGGATGCAAGTGCTGTTTGCGCAGAGTGAAGAAGCTGAAGGATCTCAAGGATTGTCCATCTTTAACGGAAGTATTCGCAAGTTTGATTCGAGTGAACGCATTCCGCACATGGGTTGGAATACTCTCGAATCACGCGCCAAGTCTGCGCTGCTGGAAGCGACCGACTCCGAGCAATACGCATATTTTGCTCACAGCTATTTTTGTCCTGTCATTGATTCGACGACATTCACTACGTCATATGACAGCAATTTTTCGTCGGTAATTGAGCACGGCAACATTTTTGGTTTGCAGTTCCACCCAGAAAAATCTGGGCAACTTGGTATCGATATCATCACAAAGTTTGTTGGTCTCTAGATGTTGGCGAAGCGAATCATTGCATGCCTCGACGTGGCTAATGGTCGGGTAGTGAAGGGTGTCAATTTCCTCGACCTACGCGATGCCGGAGATCCTGTCGAACTCGCTGCAAGATACGACGCACAGGGGGTTGATGAGTTGGTGTTTTTGGGTGTTGCCGCAACGGTTGAAAATCGGTCGACCCTTGTTGATCTGGTATCTCGAACCGCGCGCAACGTATTCATTCCGCTTACTGTCGGTGGGGGTATCAGCAGTGTGGATGAAGCACGTGCGGTGATTCGTGCAGGTGCGGACAAAATCAGTATCAATAGTGCAGCAGTGTGGCGGCCAGAGTTGGTGCACGAATTGAGTAACGAATTTGGTAGTCAGGCCGTTGTGTTGGCAATCGATGCTCGTCGCGATGGTGAGATGTGGCGTGTGTATACAAAAGGTGGAAGACAGGCCGAACAAATGGATGCAATTGAATGGGCACAAAATGCAGAGCAGCTCGGAGCAGGAGAAATTCTGCTGACATCCATGGATGCTGATGGAGTGCAAGCCGGTTTTGATCTTCCACTCACCAGTGCGGTTCGTGAGGCCGTACGAGTACCTGTCATTGCGTCCGGTGGGGCAGGAGCGCTTGGAGATTTTGCAACGATCTTGAAAGTGGCTGATGCTGCGCTTGCCGCTTCGGTTTTCCACTTTGGAACGTTCAGTATTGCCGAAGTGAAACAGTATGTCGCTGATGCGGGAATTGTTGTTCGGAAATGAGTGCTATTCGTAAACCACTTGTCATCCCGTGTATCGATATTCAAGGTGGAAAAGTTGTGCAGCTGGTTCAGGGTCGCGATAAGGCACTTGAAGGTCCAGACCCGCTTGAGATGTTGGATCGGTTCGCGGGCTTTGCGGAAATCCAGGTAATCGATTTGGACGCTGCGATGGGAGTTGGCGAAAATTTCGCCATTATCGAGATGTTGGCAAGCCGTGCAACATGCCGAGTTGGTGGTGGTGTGAGATCACCTCAACGTGCACGGCAACTCGTTGACCTCGGCGCGCATCAAGTGATTGTTGGCACGGCTGCATTTACTCCAGTTTTTGATGACATTGTTTCCGAGGTAGGGAAGCACAACATCACTGTTGCACTCGACTCGAAGGAGGGGAAAGTTGTTGTTGATGGATGGGCGACCTCACTTGCTACCACCGCTGATCAAGCCATCGAAGCCTTCTCCGACAGATGTAGTGGCTACTTATGCACCTATGTAGACAAGGAAGGGATGATGGATGGTACTGATTTGGCTTGGTTTGCGAGCTTGCGCGAACGAACAACATTGCCGATTACTGCCGCAGGTGGAATAACTACATTGCAAGACGTCAGAGACTTGTTTGAGTTACAAATTGACGCTGCAATCGGGATGGCGGTGTACACCGGTCGTGTCTCGTTGGACGATTTGCGCAACTTGACGGTGTAAAGTATCTCTCATGGTCAAGCACGACGAAAGTCACTTCAGTCATCGCATTGGATTGTTGCGAGCGATGGTGCTTGGTGCAAATGATGGAATCATCTCAACTGCATGTTTGATCCTGGGTATTGCCGCAGCAGAGGCAACCCGTAGCACGATCATTACTGCCGGTGTGGCCGGTCTTGTTGCCGGTGCTGCTTCTATGGCAATTGGTGAATATGTGTCGGTGAGTTCACAACGCGACTCAGAGCAAGCCGACATCGCAAAAGAAACATGGGAACTCGCTCACACGCCGGAGCATGAGCTGGACGAACTCACTGCCATCTATGCGTCCAAAGGACTTAATGATCAACTAGCGCGAGATGTTGCGGTTGCGCTCACAGAAAAGGATGCCCTCAAGGTACACATGGCAGAAGAATTGGGCATTACCGATATGACCTTGGCTCGACCGTTGCAGGCGAGTGTGAGTTCGGCTGGTTCTTTCTCGGTTGGTGCTGCGATTCCATTAATTGCAGTGTCACTTGCAGCATCTGCGCATCGCAGTGCCACAACTATTGTGGTCGCCATTTTTGCGCTCATTGCGCTTGGAGTCTCTAGCTCGAAAGCCGGTGGGGCGCATCCACTTCGACCAACGTTCCGTGTCGTTTTTGGTGGTTTGGTTGCAATGGCTTTCACGATGGCCGTTGGTCATTTTGTTGGCGCTGCCGTCGCTTAGCTAGCACTTTGCAGTCAATAGGCTGTTCGTATGACAATTTCATTTCGCGCTCTCGACATTCCTGCATCCGAATTGGCACAAAAGCCACTAGGTCAACCTTCGGCTGAGCCTTTGAGCGGTGAGATACTCACTCGTGCCCAGGTATTCCTTGATAATGAAACAGTAACCGCCGGAACTTGGGAGTGCGAGCCCGGTGCGTCGCGTTGGGAGTTCACTACTCGCGGCGAAGTGATCTACGTCTTGAAAGGTCGCATGATCGTGCAAGAAGATGGTGGCGAACCCGTTGAACTGACCGAGGGTTCAAGTTGCATCTTCCCAATCGGCTGGAAGGGTGTATGGACTGTTGTCGAAACACTTCGCAAAGTGTTTGTGGTCTATCGCACGAACTAGCTAGCTCACGTCAATTCGAATGAAGTGAGGTCCGCCGTCTGCAAGCGCGGTATCAAGTGCATTTGCTAGTTGATCTGATGTAGCCACATCAAATGCATTCCAGCCAAATCCGCGTGCAATTGCCGATGGATCGTGCGAAGAAACGTCAACACCCATTCTTGGTGCTGCAACATCGTCAAATGATGTACGAATCTGTTCGTAGCCGCTGTTGTCCCACAAGATCATGACGATGTCACTTGCGAGATCTTTTGCGGCCGCCATTTCGGCAATGGTAAACAACCACCCACCATCGCCAGCGATTGCAAGTACTTGTCGGTCTGGTGCTGCTACTGATGCTCCGATTGCCATTGGTAATGCGCAACCAAGTGTTCCAAATCCGTATGGTGCAAGCCACGAGCGGCTGTGTAGTGCAGGCAACCACCAGTGGGCGGAGTACCCGAGTTGCGTTGAATCAAGTGCGACGATTGCGTTGTCTGGCAACCAGCGTTCAATTACTTTGAGCCAGGGTGTGAACGTGTCACTAGTTTTCGCGCGTGCATGATCGCGCCATTGTTCGGCCCGGTGAGCGCCTTGTGATGGTTGGCGAGCGCTGATGCCTTGTGCAAGTTTTGTAATTGTTTGTGCGGCGTCACCAACCAAACCGACAGTCGGAGTAGTGCGACGATTGATTTGATCTGGGTCGATATCGATTCGCACCACCTTGCCACCAAACTGCAACGCTCTGCCGTCGTTGTAGAGATCGGTGTCGGAAAGTTCGGTTCCAACGACAATCACTACATCAGCTGATTCGATATCTTTTTGGACTCGACCAAATACCAAACAGTTTCCAGCGCACAGCGAGTGATTTGACGGCATTACTCCCTTGGCATTGCCTGTAAGCAAGACCGGTGCATCCAACTTTTCGGCCAGTGCGATGATTTCTTTTGAAGCATCAATTGATCCACCACCCGCGATGATCACAGGCGCTAGGGATGAGTTGATGATTTCGAGAGCTTTTGTTATGTCGACGCCATGAGCGACTGGTTTTGTCGCAGCAATGTGTTTCCGTACAAATGGTGCACATGTTTGAGCAAGAACATCCATAGGTATTGCGATATGCACGGGTCGAGGACGCGCAGATGTAAATACGTTCCAAGCTTGTTCAATGAGTTCTGGAAGCTTTGATGGGTCAGTGACTGTTTCACTAAATGCACAGACTGAGCGCGCAACTGCTGCTTGATCGGGTAGGTCATGTAATGGTCCGAAACTTTTTCCGAGTGCATCTGTTGGTGTGGTTGAAGCAATTACGAGCATTGGGCGTGAATCGTGATACGCCTGCGCGATGGGCGTGAGCACATTGGTGAGACCAGGACCACTGATGAGCACGCAGATTCCAGGTTTGCCCGTCACAATTGACCAACCATCGGCCATAAAACCAGCACCCTGCTCGTGGCGTGGCGATATTGCGCACACACCCGAACGATGAAGACCGCGATACAACTCAATGTTGTGAACGCCGGGAATTCCGAATACGACATCTACGCCATATTCGCGCGACAACAAATCAATGATTGCTTCGCCAACTTTGAGTTGCTCGGAAGTCATCTGCGTCGTAGCTACTTCTACTTCTGGTTGCGCTCAGCTAGGCATGTATCTGCGAGGCGTCGGATTCGAAGGCTTGCTTCTTGGAGCACTTCGGATTCGACGGTGAGTGCAACACGAATGTGACCCGCACCACCGCTTCCAAAACTTTCTCCTGGCATCGTTCCTACATTTTCTTCATTGAGGAGTCGCCACGCGAAGTCCTCGCCGGTTAAACCTGTTTTGCGAATGTCGAGCATGATGAACATTCCGCCCTCAGGCAAACGCGCCGAAACCGAGGTCGCATCTGCAAAAGCTCCAACTAAAACTGCTGCACGTTCTTTGTATGCGGCACGCATGCGCTCAACTTCGGGGTGGGTTTCGTTGAGTGCAACTGCAAGTGCATCTTCAATGAATGGTTGAGATCCAAAGAGCAGTGCTTCGGCAACGAGAACGAGTCGTGGTGTTACTTCGGCAGGACACGCAACCCAGCCAGCACGAAAGCCAGGAAGTGCATGTGATTTTGAAATAGATGAAACAGAGAGAGTTCGGTGTCGCAAGTGTGGTCTGTCAAATGGCGAGCAGAATGTGCCATCAAACGTCATGTCCGCGTACACCTCGTCACAAATAATCCACAAATCGTGGCGCTCGCACACTTCGCCTATCGCATCGATTTCATCTACCGACAGCACTGCTCCAGTTGGGTTACTTGGATTATTGAGTAGTAATACTTTGGTTCTCGGAGTGATTGCGGCTTCAATAGCCGAGGCAGTTACATGGAATCCATTGTCTGGGGAAGTAGGTACAGCAACAAAAGTTGCTCCTGATGCAGCAACTAAACCTTCGTAGGTTGCGTAGTACGGGTCTGGTACGAGCACTTCGTCGCCTGCTTCAACAAGCGTGAAGAGGGCAGTGCACAAACCATTTTGCGTGCCAGCCGTGTAGAGAACTTCTTCGGGGGTAACGGAATTACCAGAACGCTTACTGAGATGATTTGCAATTGCGAGTAGCGCCTCTGGCTCGCCCTGACCGGCTGCGTAACGAGTTCGTCCGCTGCGCATTGAATTGGCTGCTTGGTCGAGAACCTTCGCGGGTGGTGGCAAGTCTGGTTCACCAATAGACAAGATGATGATGGGTTGTCCAAGTGCTGCTCGGTGAAGCGACTCAGAATGTACGGCCCATTTGGCTGCACCTAGCCCCGTGAGGCGATCAGAGATAGGTGCGAACTTCATCAGACTATAAATATACGCTGTCAGACTCCGTCTACTACTCGTTGTAAAACGACTCGAATCCCTCCCATGTCTGGACGCTGCCAGATCATGTTTCCGTTTTGGTCGAGTTGGCGAGTGACTTCAATTCCAGGAATACCAACTGGGCGTAACACAAATACAGAGTCTTCGTAACTTGCAACAACGTGAATGGGAGTCGTGTAATCAAAGACTGATACATCGTGCACACCATTCTCTTCTGTGCCATCTGCGCGACAATCAGCGATCGTTCCTCCGCCACAATCAACGATTCGGTCTCCACATTGTTCAATGCGCTCGGTATACGACATCAATCGATCATCGGGTGCAACTTGCACGCCACCGCGAGTTGCACTCACCGTTTTCCAGACACCGCGCAGGTCTGGTGCACCTGCCACCAATGGCTCGTTGCAATTTCCAAGAATCAGCGGGGGAAAGGTTGCGCCATAACCACCAGGTGGTGTGTGAGCGACTGGAATTTCAGATGAATGCATGACCCCACCATACAAATGAAGTCAATGCATAAACCCGTGATGCAACTAGTGGAGCTGGGGGGAATCGAACCCCCGTCCATCAGCCGTTGAACGCCCGTGATACGACCATTCCCAACATTGTCGCTACGCAGCAACACCGGCGGGTCGGCTGACAAACACCGAAGTGTTT
>JBIIWI010000042.1:0-11452 GCA_044339005.1 Ilumatobacteraceae bacterium | reverse complement strand
GGGCACGTACTTCGGTGCTGCTGAAGAAGCTCGCTACCTCAGTGGTATCGCAGCTGGCGCAGCAAGCCCAACCGGCAAGCTCGGTTATGTTGCAGCGTTCCCAATTCCAGAAGTAATTCGCGGAATCAATGCATTCACACTTGGCGCGCAGTCTGTTAACCCAGATGCAACCGTTCAAGTTTCTTGGACAAAGACATGGTTCGGACCAGATACTGAAAAAGAATCTGCTGAATCACTTCTTGCTGCAGGTGCTGACGTGCTTGCAATGCACCAAGACACCACAGCAACCGGCCTTGCAGCCGATGCAGTAGGTGCCAAGTGGGTCGGTTACAACAGCGATGTTGTTGAAGCAGCACCAAACGCATGGCTCACTGCTCCAACATGGAACTGGGGTCCTTACTATGTTCAGACCGCAAAGGCCGTTGCTGGTGGCACATGCCCATCAGACGAGTACTACGGTTCGATGGCTGACGGAATGGTCACGCTTGGTTCATTCGGTACTTCAGTAGATGCCGACACACAAGCATTGATCGCCGAGAAGGCAGCAGCAATCATCGATGGTTCATTCGCACCATTCCAGGGTCCAGTTATGGATCAGGACGGTGTCGAGGTTGTTGCAGCCGGCACAAAGCCAGAGTTGCTCGACTTGCTCGGAATGAGCTACTTCGTTAAGGGAGTAATCGGTTCTCCAAAGGGCTGATCAGTAAATGAGTAATACCTCTCACGAGGTTGCACAGGGGCCGCACCACAACAGTGGTGCGGCCTCTACTGCACTCTCAGCGCATTCAATTGACAAAAAGTTTCCAGGTGTCCTTGCCAACGACTCAGTCGATTTTGACGTACGGGCTGGTGAAGTGCACACGCTGTTGGGCGAGAACGGTGCAGGCAAAAGCACGCTCGCTGCGGTGTTGTGTGGTCTGTATCAACCCGATGCCGGATATCTAATGCGCAATGGCAAGCGGATCAATTTGTCGTCACCGCGCGCTGGTTTGCAGCACGGAATTGCGATGGTGCATCAGCACTTTCGGTTGGTTGAAAGATTTACGGTTTCAGAAAATGTGATTTTGGGTAGTCGCGATTTGCCGTTCAGATTGAATCGTCGCGAGTTAAATGAAAAGGTTGCAGCAGTTGCCGAGTCGTATGGACTGCCAATTGATCCAGATGCAACCGTTGGTGACTTGTCGGTTGGACAACGCCAAAGAGTTGAAATAGTAAAGGCGCTCTATCAAGGCGCCGAGATTTTGTTATTAGACGAACCAACTGCCGTGTTGGTGCCGTCGGAAGTTGAAAAGTTATTTGAAAATGTGCATGCCATGACAGCGGCTGGAAAATCAATCGTGTTTATCAGTCACAAACTTGGCGAAGTAGTAGAGATCTCAGATCGTGTGACGGTTTTGCGCAACGGTCGGGTCACAGGTCATGTTTCGGGTAGGGGCACTACGGATACTAAAGAGCTTGCACGTTTGATGGTTGGGCGCGATATTGAGCTCAATGCCCAGCGCGCAACACACGCAACAGGACACGAGGTTTTGCAGATTCGCAATTTGTCTCTCACCGTTGATGATGTTGCTGTGCTTACTGACATTTCGTTCAATGTGCATGCCGGTGAAATGGTGGGTATTGCAGGTGTTGCGGGTAACGGTCAACGAGAACTCGCAGACACAATTGCTGGTCTTATCTCGCCTACAAGTGGCTCGGTCAGTATCTCGGGTGCGATGACCACAGATTGTGGACCAATTCAGGCCCGCGAAGTCGGTTTGGCATATGTTCCGGAGGATCGTCTTGGAATGGGTCTTGTACCATCAATGTCGATTCTCGACAACTTGTTACTTACTCGTGACCGAAAGTTGGTTGTTGATCGTGTTTCAGTGCGACCAGAAGCAGCCAGGTTGATCGAGCAGTTTGAGATTAAGGCGAATGGCCCAGACCATGTAGCTCGCAAACTTTCTGGAGGAAATGCCCAAAAAGTTTTGCTTGCGCGCGAACTCTCTGGTGGCCGAAGCGCAACCAAGTTGCTCGTTGTGTGTTCTCCGACTCGTGGTCTTGACGTAGGGGCCATCGAGACCGTTCGCCGACTGATCAATGACGCACGTGGTGCAGGTCAGGCGATCTTGTTGATCTCTGAAGATCTTGATGAAGTGCTGTCGCTATCCGATCGTGTACTTGTGTTGTATCGCGGGGCAGTGGTGCATGAAACATCGGGCGAATCAGCCCAACTGTCACAAGTCGGTGCGGCGATGGCAGGACTTGCTACTGAAGGACATTCGTGATGCATATTCCTTTTCGTGTTGTATTCGAACAGCGTGGAGAATCGCCTCGTCGGTTGTCATTACTTGTTCCGCTTGCATCGGTCATTGCCGCATTATTTTTTGGTGCGCTTTTCTTGCTCGCTACGGGCCACTCACCAATCGATACGTATTCAAATATGTTTCAAGATGGTTTTGCCTCGTTCAACGGCATCACCGACACGTTGGCGTTATCGACAGTGTTGATATGCACTGGTATCTCCGCAGCCTTTGCATTCCAGATGAACCTGTACAACATCGGTGGTGAGGGTCAGTTGTATCTTGGTCTGATTGGTGGGGCGTGGGCGGGCATCGCATTAGGTGACCATTTGCCAACGCTGATTATGGTTCCCATCGTCTTGTTGTGCGGAGCGATTGCTGGCGCGGCTTGGATTTTCGTTCCAGCTTTTGTGCGGTCAAGGTTGGGCACGAGCGAAATTGTTTCTACGTTGCTACTTACGTACATCGGGGCAAGTCTTATCAAGCATGTGATTTATACGCCGGGCAGTTTCTTCCGCAACCCAAACACATCATTCCCACAGGGTCGTATGGTTGCAGATTCCGCCTCGCTAGACAGTTTCGGTAGCTCGCGCCTGTATCCAACATTTTTTGTTGCGCTGATTATCGCTGGCGCGCTGTATTGGGTAGTCAAGCGCACTGAGTTTGGTTATCGCATCAACGTAATCTCTGATTCTCCTCGAGCCGCGCACTACGCAGGTATTAATGCGCGTCGTACAACGATGTGGGTCATGCTGATTTCTGGTGCGTTGTCGGGCCTAGCTGGTGCAATGCTGATCGTTGGCCCATATGGCAAGATCGAGCCAAGCATTATTACTCTCGGTTACGGATATGCGGGCATCGTGGTTGCAGCCCTTGCGCGAAACAATCTTGGCGTGATCATTGTGAGCGGCATCTTGTTTTCTGGCCTTCGAGTCGGAGGAAACAACCTGCAAGTCACTACTGATACTCCTATTCATATAGGTGTGATGCTCCAAGGTGCGATTCTGTTGTTTGCACTTGGTGGCGAAGCCTTCCGTCGCTATCACATCCATATTGTTCGCGTTCATGAGGTGTCGACTAAGAAGGTCGCAGCATGAACGAAAACATTTGGGTTTTGATGTCTGGTGATGCAATTGCTATTGCCACAACATTGATTCTGGCCGCGCTAGGAGCGTTGTTTACTGAGCGATCTGGTGTGCTGAACCTAGGTATTGAGGGCATCTTGCTCACGTCGGCCATCAGTTCGTTTCTCGCAGCAGATGCTTCTGGAAGCGTGTGGCTTGGTCTCATCGTTGGCTCGTTGATCGGAGCCTTACTCGCTTCAATCCATGCGGTTCTTTCGGTGGTCTTTCGCGCGAATCAGATTGTTGCGGGTTTGGCGCTCGTCATTTTTGGAACCGGTCTGGCTAACTATTTGGGCAAACCCGCAGAAGGTAAGACTGTTTCGACCGTTATTAATCCTCTCTCATTTGGACCTTTGTCCGACATTCCCGTCATTGGTCCGATCGTTTTCGGTCAAGACATCATCACCTATTTGGCGATTGCGCTAGCAATAGTTTCATCTCGCTACTTGTTCGGTACTCGATCTGGTCTCGAGCTACGCGCCACTGGTGACGATCCAGCAACGGTTGATGCGCAGGGTCTTTCTGTTGCGCGTATCCGTATTCGTTACACCATGGTTGGTGGAGGTCTTGTGGGACTTGGCGGATCATGGTTGATGCTCGCGCAAAGTGCAGGGTGGCACCAAGCAGCAACAACGAATGGTTTGGGTTGGATTGCGCTTGCACTGGTTGTGTTCGCTGGTTGGCGTCCAATGCGAGTCATCTTTGGTGCGGTTCTGTTCGGCTTCACCTTGCAGCTGCCCTTTACTTTGCAGGCTGAACAGATCACGTTTATTCCTTCCGCGTTTTTGGAGATGTTGCCGTACCTGGTCACGTTGATAGCGCTCATTGCGTTGAGCCGACCAGGAAGTCGCAACTTGCTTGGTGCTCCACGCGCTTTGGGCACGCCGTTCGTACGTGACGAGCGTTAGTTTCTGATGCGTCTTTCGAGCTCAAGTTCCAACGACGACATTCTTGCTGTCCTAAATAGGACTGCGAATGCAATCAGCGGGGTGCTTGCAGATAATACAGATTGGGGTTTGTCTGGTTTGCGGCATACTCAGTATTCAGTTGACGTCGATTGCGACAACGCAGCGCTAGCAATCCTGCATGGCGCAGGTTGTGCAGTTTTGTCTGAAGAAAGTCAACGAACAGGCGAGTGGGGCGATAACGACATCTTGGTTGTGATGGATCCGCTTGATGGATCAACAAATGCGAGCCGTGGTGTGCCATGGTTTGCAACTGCTTTGTGTGCGCTCGATAAGAGCGGCATGAGAGCCTCGCTTGTGGTCAATCAAGCTTCTGGTCGCGACCGCTATTGGGCAACTCGCGGTGGCGGAGCTTTTCACAATGGCAGCCCAATCCGACCATCTACATGTACTGACATCAAGGATGCGGTTGTGGGTATTTCAGGTTTGCCAAGTTTCAAACCAGGTTGGGCACAGTTTCGTGCACTCGGTGCAGCGGCTCTCGATATCTGTTTGGTTGCCGATGGAACGCTTGACGGTTGGGTTGACATGAACAGTCATGGCGTTTGGGATTTTCTAGCAAGCTTGTTGATCTGCCAAGAAGCGGGTGTGGTTACCGCAGACCATCTTGACCGTGAACTCTTGGTAACAACATACGATGACAAGCGGACACCGATTGTTGCCGCTTCACCTCGACTGCTCGCACAATTGCGTCAAGTACGATTAACGCATGCTGGTTGATGAAGCGACTTATCTAGACGGCGCGAGAGTTGCCGAAAGCCAAGCAGATAGTGGTAAGTCATTTTCGTGGATCGGTCTTTTTGAGTCCACGGTTGCCGAACTCCACCGATATCAAGATCGTTTTCGACTCAATGATCTAGCAGTTGAAGATGCGCTGTTCGGTAAGCAGCGTCCCAAGATCGACCTGTATAACGAACACACTCTGATTGTTCTTAAGTCGGTTGCATACAATGTCAAGACCGAAAAAATCATTGTTGGCGATCTCACACTGTTTATCGGCCCGAGCATGCTGCTTACCGTGCGTCACGGAGACGCATTGCCTTTGCAATCAATTCGCGCAGACTTAGAGTTGCATCCTGAAAAACTTAAAGGCGGGCCGACTGCGGTACTGCACGAGATAGCTGACCGCATGGTCGATCAGTATCTAGAGGTGGCCTCAATGTTGGCTGAAGATGTCAACCAGATAGAAGACGAGGTATTTGATGATGAAATACCAGCTTCGGCATCTCGAATGTATTTCGTTAAACGCGAAATCATTGAGTTTCGTCGTGCAGTGTGGCCTCTTGTCGAACCACTAGACAGGCTTGCAAAAGGGGCAGTACCTTTCGTAAGTGCTGATTCAGCATTGCTTTTTGCTGACGTACGAGATCATGTACTCAAAGTGATTGATGAAGTTGACACGCTCAATGCACTCATGGACGCAGCGTTGCATGCGAACCTTGCGCTCATCCAGGTCAAACAAAACGAAGACATGCGCAAGATTTCCGCGTGGATCGCTATCGGTGCTGTACCCACAATGATTGCTGGAATTTATGGCATGAATTTCAAACACATGCCTGAACTTGAAACCCAATATGGCTACTACGTGGTGGTGGGTTTGCTAGCCGCCGTGAGTTTTGGACTCTTTCGCCTGTTCAGAAAGAACGAGTGGCTCTAGTCCCAATTTGTCCATTGCGCTATAAGATTATGAGACCGTTAATACGGGCGCTTAGCTCAGTTGGTTAGAGCATCTCCCTTACAAGGAGAGGGTCGGGGGTTCGAGTCCCTCAGCGCCTACTTGGTAAGTCTGCGAGCCGCTCGGTTAATCCACCGGAGTTTGTGATTGGGTCATTCTAAATTGTGGTACGTTTAGCACCAATTTAGGTACGTGACTCTGGGGGGTCTAAGTAATGGCTAAATTTGTGGCACGTTTGGTCGCTTCAATTGCAGTGCTTACCAGCATTCTTGCGGTGGGTATTGTTCCTCGGGTTGTTTCTGCCGATGGCAGCGATTCGAGACGTTTGTCTTCTACGTTGCAGAACGTTGCAGACAATAATACGTGTGCGCAATTTACTTCGTCGAGCCTTGGCTGGACGGCAATTGATTCAGCGACAGACATTATCAACACGGTGAGCGGAACTGTTACTGGCCCTGGTGGGACACCTGTAGCAAATGCGATTGTGTTTTCGAATCAGGGTGATGCAAACAAGAAGTTATCAAAAATGAGTTGTGCTGTAACTGATGCCGCAGGTGCTTACACGCTCCCAGTATTGCGCATCCAAACTTTCCTTCCATATTCTGCATTGGGGACAATTGCTGTTAGCCCTCCGAACGTATCAAAGCTTTCATCAACTCAACTTGGGTCGCAGTCACGAAATATCACGGCATCAACGACTGGGTCGCAGGACTTTACGCTTGCGGCTGCAAACTCAATGCAAGGTTTTGCAGTCGTAGGCAGTGACAAAAGTACAGAAGCAGTTACCGCCCCGACGAATGTGATGTGTCTTGATGCCAACACGAGCGGCTCTGTGTATTCCTTGATTTCATGCTCATTGGCACGTGGGCGAACCATTAATGCGACAGTAACAAGAATCCAATACGCAGCTGTTAATGGAGAGAGCCCAGGGTTCAGAGTTACGCTTGCCAACGACCCTGGCCTCATTGATGGTGATGCAGTTGTGCTGAGCGGTCTTTCGGGGACTGTAAGTGGTGTGAATTTGGCCGACCTCAATGCGAGATGGGCATACATCAATGAAGTTGGAGTTACGGATGGTAGTTACTCGTTTGATATTCCAAGCCCACTCGCAACTGGCAAATCCGGTTTAGATGCAACTGGGTTGTCAGGATCGCTAACTTCTCAACAATGGCGTTCAAGTTTTACGATTCCTGACTCGCTTTCGGTCGGTGGAGTGTCGACGAATATTGCGAATAAAAACATTGCGATACGGATCTATTCGCGAAACGTCGTAAATGGAGTAGCGACAGCGAACACTCGAGTAGAATTAATGAGCAACTTTAATATGGCCAGTACCGGAGTTGCCGTTCTTACTTCTAGGGACGCTATTATCTCTTGGGAGCGCGGAGCTTGGTGGGTTTGGAACGTGGCCACTCGTCCATTGTGCGACGATGTAGCTGCTACCGGCAACTTCAATGGGGCAGCGGTTACTAGTCTTTCAACGGCAACTGCAGTTGCTGGCTGTGGGGACGTCCAGGTTTCAAAGCGAAGTGAATCCGCTTGGGGCGGTCAGCCTGGTTGGGATTATCGCTGGGCGCAACCAACACATTGGGAAGTAACGAGCGGTGTTGCCAAGTTGTATCTACCATCGAGTGCTCAGGGCACATTTGCTGTGGGTGAAGTTGTTTCGATTTCTAATGGCAGTTCAGTCGCTCCAACGATTAACGGCCGGGCGGTAATTACTGCTATTGGTACTGATAGTGGTGGACAGACTATTGAGTTCAGTCGCTCGGCGATGCCGAATAGTGCAAAGGCTTCGGCGACAGGGTACCTGCAAGTGAGTGCGAGCTCGAATTTCAGAACAAACCCAACCGGTTTGTTTAGGGGCGACTTGCCACTAGGTGATGGTGTCAATCAAATAGTTCAACTGAGCTATTCACCATTCGGCAGCACAACTCTTGTTGCGTCAGCAACAGTCTTTAGGGTAACGGTTGCGGACGGATTGGTAACGTCTGCGAGCTACTGCGATGGCACCTATGACGTAAACGCTGGAACGTGTAGTGCTTCCTGGATAACTGCCCCACAAAGTGGTGGAAAATATCTCTTGTTGGTTCGCGAAGCAAACTTCATCGGCAAAATCCTTAAACCAAATGGTGATGCTCTCGCACCATCGGGTAGTACGGGTTCGGTTTATGTTGAAGTGCAAACATTGCAGACCAGCGGATCGAACTATTACTGGAGCGGTGGTGGCACTGGCGGAAGTAATGGTGTTGATGGGATCTTTAAAGTGCGATTGTCCGAAGGGTCTTACAAATTGCGGGCAGGTAGCCCAATGGGTCTGAGTTATCCTCCCGCTGAGGTCTATCTCAAAGTAACTGGCAGCGGTGCTTCGGCCACTTTCCAACGATGCACAAGCTTTGTTTCGAATGCATCTTCAGAGAGTTCCGCGCTGACTGGTTGTACATCAATTCTCGCGAACTCCGACACCCCTTACATCGTTCAGTATGGAAGTGCCGACTTGACTGGAACTCTCTTGCTGGCGTCGAGTTCAGCGGCAGCCAATTCATGGGTTTCGGTATCTAAGCCATCCACAAACTGTCCTGAGTGTTGGGATCAAGTTGGTGGAGTGTCAACCAACTCAAGTGGAGCGTTCGCGCTGAACTTCGCTGATGCCGGTACTTATCGATTGACCGCTAACCCTCCGTTTAATGACTCCTCGCTTTCAGTGCAAACGATCTGGACTGCAACGGTTGCTATTAGTGGTTCAACCAAGACTGTGACGATCGGCAGTGACTCCGACGGGGTGGTATCACTCACGTTGGATGGATCAAATTTCAAGGGCAAGGTACTGAAAAGTGCTGGAGTAGCAGGAGCTTTTGCCAATATTGAATTTCAGAAATTCAGTAGTACTGAGCAGCGTTTTACTTGGAGTAATAATTGGGCCAATTCAAACTCGGCCGGCGAGTTCAATGCAAACTTGACAACCGGAAAATGGAAAGTCATGTCGCGGCCTGGAAATTCAGATTCAGGGACATTTAGCGCGTCAACTTATTTCGCTTATATAGATACAGCAACCGACCCCGACACGATCAATGTCAATAGCGTCGAGGCCTGTGCTGTCGCGTCACCGGCGGGAAGCTGCTCAGCAACTGCGGCAGCATTCGAGTCGAGCAGATTCAACGTGTTGCTCGGATCCCCAAATGTGAGGGGATACGCGGCCAAAACAAGTTCAACAGTTCGCAACTCTTCATCTGGCGCGCCATCAACCGTAGACGCTGTGTCGTTTTCTGGAATTCAGGTTCAGAAGTACAACGTTGACGAGGGCGAATATCGTTGGTTCGATATAGGTGGTTCAAACACTTCGTCCAATGGTCAGTTCTCGTTGCGTTTGCCAGAGGGTAAGTGGCGCCTGATGCTAAGTCCGCGCCCGCTTGACACAATTGCAGGTCTCACGGCTGCAAGTTTTGATTTCACAGTTGCATCAAACGGAACAGTAACTTGCGACCGTGCTTATGCGTTCTGTGTCGCAGGAACGAGCCCTGATTCAGGTCGATTTGATTTGCACTTATCGTCAGCAAACTTGAGCGGTGTGGTGTCGGCAGATGGCACTGCGGTTGATCAGGCGCAAATCCGTGTCGAAAAGTGGAATGGCTCTTGGTGGCAAGGTGCAAACCTTTGGGCAAACGCATCGAATACAGGTGCATATGCATTGAACCTCGATTCAGATGGTGCATACAAGATCACTTCCGAAATTCCGTCTTGGAAGACGAACGCCGGATTTTCGCCAACGTCGACTTACGTTTATAAGTTGACAAACACAATTTGCTCGATAACAGAGGCACAAGTATCTACTGTGTCTTCGTGTTCGGCAGGTGCTAGCGCCCAACTTACAGCGAATATCGCACTTACCGGTTCGAACGTGAAGGGCCTTGTGACTTCTGCTGGAAGTCCAGTTTCTAACACGTGGGCAAACATCATGCGATGGAACAATGATTTCAATAATTGGGAATGGGTGCAAGGAGTATCGATAAGCGGAGCAGGATTATTTAATGCAACGCTTCGATCGTCATTGGGTGACACGTCTCAGACCGCACAACGTTTCCGAATTGAGATCTTTCCACCGTGGGGTACAACATCGTTGACGAAAAAGGTCGTTGATTTGTGGGTCGGAGATTTGGAAGACGACAATGCAGCGAGTCACACCTATGTGGTGTGCTCTGCAAGTACTTTTGCGTCTTGCGATTTGGGCTCAAGCAATTCCAATGTGAAGTCTGCATCGAGCACACTGGAAGTCACGATGTCGGGTGGAAATATTGCTGGAACCGTGTCGGGACCATCCTCTGCTACGGCGGCAAACCCACAGGTCAATGTAGAGAAGTGGACACAACCATCGTGGGCTTCAAACAAGATGTGGGTGTGGACGCAGATCAGTTCTCAGGGATCTTCAACGGGTACTTACAGTTTGAATACTGGAACCGAATGTGAATCGTCAGAGACGATTTGCTATTTCCGCATCACCGCAAATCCTGGTTGGTCAAATCCCAATAATTGGTCGCGCGCTTCGCAGATCATCCAGGTTCGAGCAAGCGATGGCGCTTATCAGACGACGACGCAGTCGGATGATTACACCCAACCAACTTTGGCTTCCTCGACATATGTGACCACTGCGTTGAATTTCACACTCGTTGGCTCGAACGTCTCGGGCACAATCAAGAACGGTGATGCAGTCGTGGCCAACACCTGGGTTGGACTCATGAAGAAGGAGTCGACGGGCTTCTACCGATGGATTGGTGGCGGGAATTCAAGCCGTCAAGGCACATTTGGAGTATCGACAACTGCTTACGGAGTAGGACGTTATCGCTTGGAGGTAAACCCACCATGGGGCTCATCCTTGAGCCGATTCTCGAAAGATATTGTTGTCGCATCTGATGGAACTTTCGGAGTTTGCGCTACAACAGCGGATGCTGATGCCGCATGTACAGGTAGTCCGACAAACTTTGTACTTTCGTTTCCCACATCAAATCTTGCCGTGCGTGTTTGCGGCAAGGATGGCACAGGTTCAACTTGTACCGGCGTGTCAAATGCTTATGTGAACGTATTCTTGGCCTCAACGGGTGCGCAGGTGACAGGATCAAACACAAACTCCCTTGGTCTGGCCCGTTTCAGTCTTGATGACGGCGAATATCGAGGTGAGGCGAATCCAAACTGGACAAATCCTGATGGAACTCGAGTCAATTTCACATTCACGATTGCTGGAGGGGTTCTGACTGTACCGTCGAGTGCGTCTGGAGCGGTTGTTGCGGTTGACTCATCCTCCTCTCCGAGACAGCTTGACGTGCGTCTTGGTTCGCCAAATGTTTCGGGAACAGTGAAATATGACAGTGACTCCAATGCCGCCACTGCGACAGTGACAATGGCAAATGC
>JBIIWI010000093.1:0-3382 GCA_044339005.1 Ilumatobacteraceae bacterium | reverse complement strand
AAATATGTACTTGTACCAATTTGGCGGGCGAACGAAACCTCTCAACGATTACAGTGCGCAAACGGTGATGCGATTTGGTCCAGCATCAATCACGCCTCGCGATCTCACGACTGCAATTCTTTCGCTCCTGGTACTCGTCGCTGTTGCGTTGTTCATTCAAAAGTCACGCACCGGAAAAGCTATTCGCGCAGTGTCCGACAACCCAACACTGGCTTCCTCAACCGGTATTGACACACAACGCATTATTCGCATCGTGTGGTTTGCCGGAGGCGCACTAGCGGCACTCGGTGGCATCTTCAGAGGTCTCGATGAGCAGGTTGGATTCGAGATGGGATCGCGTCTTGTCTTCTTGATGTTTGCAGCAATCACCTTGGGCGGTCTTGGTTCCGCTTTCGGTGCATTAGTTGGTGGAATCATGGTTGGAATATTTGTAGAAATGGCATCCCTCGTTGTTCCTGCCGAGCTGAAGAATGCACCAGCTCTACTAATTTTGATCATCGTTCTGGTCGTGCGCCCGCAAGGCATTCTCGGACGTAAGCAAAGGGTTGGCTGATTTATGGACTGGATAAACATCTTCCAAAATACGTGTAAAGCATTGACAGGTGTCGATGCCGCATACTTTGCTCTGGCTGCTATCGGGTTGAATGTTCAGTTTGGTTACACCGGTTTGCTCAACTTTGGGCAAGCCGCATTTATGGCCTGCGGTGCTTACGGCATAGGAATGACAAGCAAATACTTTGGTATCGGCATGTGGTGGGGTATCCCAATTGGAATGGCATTCGTAATTGTTCTTGCACTTCTTGTAGGAATTCCAACACTGCGTTTGCGAGCTGATTATCTTGCCATTGTGACGATTGCGTTGGCTGAAATGGTTCGCTTAATTGTTCGTTCGGTTCGATTTAAGCAATACTTCGGTGGAAGCGATGGCATTAATGGCTTCAGTATTCAGTTTCGTGAATTAAGCCCATTCGATCCTGGCGCCCAATATGGGATCAAGCCGTTCCAATACAGCGGGTACACCGTTTGGACGCTGCTGGTCGGCTGGGCCTTGGTTGCCATTTTCGCCACGCTTGTGTTTATGTTGATGCGTAGTCCTTGGGGACGAGTGATCAAAGCAATTCGTGAAGATGAAGATGCAGTGCGCAGTCTTGGTAAGAGTGTGTATAGCTACAAGATGCAGTCACTCATTATTGGCGGTCTCATCGGCATGTTTAGTGGTGTGATTTTCGCTCTCGACCGTGGATCAGTGCAACCAGATAACTACAGCCGTGACGTGACGTTTTATATTCTGACAGCACTCGTGCTTGGTGGAGTAGCCAAGGTCTCAGGTTCGATTGTCGGTTCGATGCTGTTCTGGGGAATATTTGTGTTTAGCGATAACTTCTTGCGCGAACTCACCAAAGATCAACCTTTGAAGATTTTTGGAGTAACTGTCATGCAAAAGATTCAGGTTGGTGCAATCAATTACATGCTCATTGGTGTTGGTTTGATGTTATTGATGACGTTCCGCCCACAAGGTCTTTTCGGTAATCGTAAAGAAATGGCACTCGATGCTCGATAATCCGAATGTCTCTGATGCGCAGGCTCGTGCAGTTGCAGCTTTGTCGACAGTTGCGCCAGAACCTGGCGCACCCAAGCCAGACCCTATTCTGTATGCGAGCAAAATTCAGAAAAACTTTGGTGGTGTAGTCGCTGTAGATGTTGAACACATTGAAGTGCACCGCGGATCCATCACCGCATTGATTGGTCCTAACGGAGCCGGCAAAACAACATTGTTCAACTTGCTCACCGGTTTTGATACGCCAGACACTGGGGAGTGGCGTTTTGATGGTCGAAGCATGGAAAAGATTGTGGCGCACAAAACTGCTGCAATGGGCATGGTTCGTACATTCCAGTTGACCAAGAGTCTCACCAAGATGTCAGTGATAGAGAACATGAAGCTCGGTGCTACTCACCAGGTTGGCGAAAAATGGTGGAATGCGCTATTACCGTTCCGATGGAAGAAACAAGAACAGATCATTGAACAGCGCGCTGATGCACTACTGAAGCGATTCAAGCTGGATCACATGCGTAGCGAATATGCGGGCACCCTGTCTGGTGGCCAACGCAAGTTGCTAGAGATGGCTCGCGCATTGATGACTAATCCGCGTTTGGTCATGCTCGACGAACCGATGGCTGGCGTCAATCCTGCACTCAAGCAAAGCCTGCTCGAACACATTAGGGGTTTACGCGATGACGGAATGACCGTGTTGTTCGTAGAACACGACATGGACATGGTGAATGATGTTTCTGACTGGGTGATTGTTATGGCCGAGGGGCGTGTCATTGCCGAAGGAACTCCGGCTCAAATCTCAGCGAACCCGGCGGTGATTGAGGCCTATCTGGGAAGCCACCAAGGTAAATCTCTGATGGAGGAGAAGTCATGAGTGACGATCGCGTCCTTATTGTCGATGAGCTCGTTGCTGGGTACATTCCCGAAGTCAATATTTTGAATGGCTGCAATATCGAAGTCGGCAAGGGTGAGTTTGTTGGTGTTATCGGACCTAACGGCGCGGGAAAGTCGACAGTGCTCAAGGCCATTCTTGGTCAATGTGGCGTACGATCAGGCTCGACAAAATTCTTGGGCGAGGACATCACAGGGCTCCAAGCACATCAACTTGTTGAGCGTGGTGTTGGCTACGTGCCACAAACTCAAAACGTATTTCAAAGTTTGACTGTTGCAGAGAACTTAGAAATGGGCTGTTTTATCAAGCCCGAAGTTTTTGATGAGCGCTTCGAATATGTAACTACCTTGTTTCCCAAACTTGGAGAGCGTGCATCACAAAAGGCCGGTTCGCTTTCGGGCGGCGAGCGTCAGATGGTCGCAATGGGTCGCGCACTGATGATGGAACCGAAGTTATTGCTATTGGATGAACCATCAGCAGGGTTGTCGCCTGTATTGCAAGACGAAGTTTTCATTCAGTGCAAGCGCATCAATGCTGAAGGTATTGCCATTTTGATGGTCGAGCAGAATGCGCGTCGCTGCCTGCAAGTTGTTGACAGGGGATATGTGCTTGACCAAGGTCGAAATGCGTACACCGGAACAGGTCGCTCACTGCTTGAAGACCCAAATGTGATCAAGTTGTACTTGGGCACATTGGCCAAAGCCACCGGCGGCTGAAACTCAAAAGGGAAAGTTTCAAAGGCCCCGGGCTTTCACCTGGGAATGGTCTAAGGCCCCGAGCTTTCGCCCGGGATATGAAAAGGCCCCGGGCTTTCGCCCGGGGCCTCTGCATATAGTTCTGAAGAACTAGTGGTTACTTACCAGCGTCAAAGTTCTCGCCGAGTGCGTTACCCATGTTGCCGTCACAACCGTAGACCTTCTTGACTTTTGGTCCAATGC
>JBIIWI010000092.1:0-3404 GCA_044339005.1 Ilumatobacteraceae bacterium | reverse complement strand
ATAGCTGCTTCGTGAATCTTGAGAACTTCAGAATCAGTGAGCGCCTTGTAGCGGCCGCTCGGCATACCCGGGCGTACTGGCTTGATGTCGTCAGTCAGTGGAGCAGCACGCATTGCAGTACGACTCGCCCGTCCTCCGCGTCGTGCATTTGTTGATGATGTCATGATTGCTCCTTCTGTGTAGTTCTTATCGCGCCATCGACCGTTAGGCCTTGATACGCAAACTCTTTGGATCGTAGAACGGTTCTAACTGCACATCTGCTGCAACTCTTTCGCCCGCAACTTCAATTTCGTAGGTTCCGCTTGTAATGAATTCTTTGTCGGCTAAGCCGTGATGATTTTCAACGTAGCCCATTCCGAGCGACTTGCCGAGATGATGGCCAAACATGCCAGAAGCAATGTGTCCGACAATTTCGTCGTTACGCCAAATTGGTTCGTTGTGATAAAGCAACTTGCTTGCATCTTTGAGCGCAACCTGAACGAGACGCTTTTTGACACCGGTTTCTTTTTGCTTAAGCAAAGCATCGCGTCCGATAAAGCCACCCTCTTTGTTCCACGCAACGGTGAATCCGAGGCCAGCCTCAATTGGTGAATCATCTGGAGAAATGTCGTGACTCCAGTGGCGATAGCCCTTTTCGGTACGCATCGAGTTGAGCGCGTGATAGCCAGCGTGCTTGAGACCAAACTTGTCACCCACTGCAACGATTGCATCGAAAACGCCTGTTGCGTATTCAGTTGCGATGTACAACTCCCAACCAAGTTCGCCAACAAACGTGACGCGACTTGCGCGCACTCGCGCATAACCCAAGTCGATGATCTGCGAAGTACCAAATGGAAATGCTTCGTTCGACATGTCGGTTGATGTGAGCGACTGCAACAATGCACGCGAGTTTGGACCCATGATGCTCAAGACTGCCGAGCCGGATGTGACGTCGGTGAGCGTTGCTCGTGCGCCAGCAGGAATGTGATCTTTGAGCCACTGGAAATCACGAACCTGAGTGGCTGCTGCAGTTACTACGAGATAACGATCGGTTGCTTCGCGAGTAACAGTGAGGTCGGCTTCAATGCCGCCGCGCTCATTGAGCCACTGCGTGTAGACAAGCTTGCCAACAGGCACCGACATGTCGTTTGCCGACACATTGTTGATGATCTGCTCGGCATCGGCACCCTCGAGAACGAACTTGCCGAATGACGATTGGTCAAACATGGCAACTGCTTCGCGCGTGGCTTTGCACTCTGCTGCCGTGTATTCGAACCAGTTTTGACGGCCATATGTGTATTCGTATTCGGCTTTTTTGCCTGCAGGAGCAAACCAGTTTGTGCGCTCCCAACCTGCAACTTCACCAAAACATGCGCCTTTTGCGGCAAGGCGATCATGCAATGCCGATCGACGAACACCGCGCGCTGTTTCTGGCTGGCGGAATGGCCAGTGCATTGCATACAACAAACCAAGCGATTCGACAGTGCGATCGTGGAGGTAATTGCGGTTGCGTTGGAACGGCATGACGCGACGCACATCGACATCCCACAGATCCATCGGTGGACGGCCATCGACAATCCAGTCGGCAAGAACTTTGCCCGCACCACCCGATGATTGAATACCAATCGAGTTGAATCCTGCTGCAACAAACAAGCCCGGCACCTCTGGTTGTTCGCCGAGCAAGTAACGATCGTCTGGCGTGAACGATTCTGGACCATTGAAGAACAAACGAATTCCGGTTTGTGCGAGCAACGGCATACGGTGCGTTGCGTTCTCGACCAACGGTGCAATGTGTTCGAAGTCTTCTGGCAATGATGTAAACGAAAACTCCTCCGAGATTCCTTTCATGCCCCAAGGCTTGGCAACTGGCTCAAACCAACCAACAAGCAACTTGCCAGCATCTTCTTTGAAGTATCCGCAACCGTCTTGATCGCGCAACACTGGCATGGTTGGCGAAATTCCCTCAACCGCTTCGGTCACAATATAAAAGTGCTCAGCAGCGTGTAGCGGAACCGTTGCTCCAACAGAATCTCCGAGCTCACGAGCCCACATACCTGCACAGTTGACAACTGCATCAGCACGAATCATTTCGCCTTCGGCAATTACGCCAACCGCACGACCATTTTCAACAACGATGCGATCAACCTTTGTGTTTTCAAAAATCTTCACACCTGCTGCGCGAGCACCCTTTGCAAGCGCTTGCGTCACGTCGATCGGGTTGACTACACCGTCGCCTGGCAAGTGCACTGCGCCAACAAGATCGTCAACGCGTGCGAGTGGAACCAAATCTTTTACATCGGCTGGAGTGATGATGTTGACGGGAAGACCAAACACGCGTGCCATTGATGCACCACGCTTGAGTTCTTCAAAGCGTTCTTCGTTTGGTGCAATCGCCACCGAGCCGCGTTGCTGGAAACCAGTTGCCTGCCCTGTCTCTTCTTCGAGAGTTGCAAACAAGTTTGTGGTGTACTGAGCCAAGCGAGTGAGGTTTTGTGTGGCTCGTAATTGCCCCACCAATCCAGCCGCATGCCAAGTGGTACCGCTGGTGAGTTGCTTGCGCTCGATCAGGACCACATCGGTAACTCCGCGCTTTGCCAAGTGATAGGCAACGCTGCAGCCAACAATGCCGCCGCCAACAATCACTACTTTGGCGCTACTTGGCAAATTCGGCACAATGGTCCCCTTGGCGGTTTTGGTGGAGATATATCAGTGACCTATTATGACATACAGATATATATACGACACAGGCGCGCTTCGGCTATCTCGGCCAAAGTGCCCCAGTTAACCAGAGAAATAGGCAGGGTCTGACATGAGCGAGCGCGTAAAAATTGTCATCATCGGCGGCGGCATTGCTGGAGTCAGCGCCCTCTATCACTTAGCCAAGATGGGTTGCACCGATGTGCTCTTGCTCGAGCGCGACGAATTGACCTCGGGTTCCACCTGGCACGCTGCCGGCAACGTCCCTACTTACTCTGGCTCGTGGAGCATCATGAAGGTGCAGAAGTACACAGCAGAGTTGTACACCGAACTCGCCAAAGATCCAGACTTCCCAATTAGCTACCACGTCACCGGTTCAGTGCGACTTGCACACTCCGAAGAGCGCATGGCCGAGTTCCGTCACGTCAAGTCGATGGCGCGCGCCAACGGCATGGAATACGACATGTTGACGCCGAGCGAACTCAAAGAGCGTTACCCGCTACTCGAGACTCATGATCTTGCTGGTGCGTTGTGGGATCCACTCGACGGCGACATCGACCCTTCGCAAGTAACACAAGCTCTCGCCCGCGCATCGCGTGCGATGGGTGCAAATATTCGTCGTAACGAGCGCGTGATTGCAATGAAGCAACACGACAACGACCAGTGGACTGTCACAACCGACAAAGCAACCATTGATTGCGAAATCGTCATTAATGCTGCCGGCTATC
>JBIIWI010000041.1:0-11932 GCA_044339005.1 Ilumatobacteraceae bacterium | reverse complement strand
GAGCTGAGGGGAATTGAACCCCTGGCCTGTACATTGCGAACGTACCGCTCTGCCAACTGAGCTACAGCCCCTATTTGCAAGCAAACCCTAGCGGGCAGCGGCTTTAGGCGACGCGTCGAAACTGGCGGAGGTAGCGCTCGTTCTCGCGCTTGATGCGCAACTGCACCAACACGTAGCAGTAGCCACACAAGGCAAGCAGGCTGACCGTAAAGAGGTACACAAACGCGCTCGACCCGGTCGTGAATGCCAGGAACAACGAAATACCAGTAGCGACCGCCATACCTACAACCAAGTTTTGACGACGCTGGCGCACCATGGCCTGCGGAGTCAACATGGCTGGAGCACGGTGATGGCGTACGCCTTCTGGGCGAATCAATGCACCAGTGAGGTTGCTCAAACCACCTTGTTGTGGACGGGATGCTTGTGGGCGTGAAGTGCGTGCGGCTGCGCTGCGGTATTGCTGCGATGGGGCAAGTGGGCGCGCCATATTGCGCAACTGACCTTGCTGGCTGCGACCACCCGAAGACTCGAGTGAGTTGAGCTGACGACGGAAATTGCTCACCGAGTTAGATGGGCTGCCGTGCAACTTGGCTCGAACCATTGGAGGCAAGAGAACTGCAAGCCATGCGGCGCAGACGATGATCAAAATCAATTTGCTCATGAGTGGATTGAGTGTATTACAGAATGGCTACAAATAGGACAACAACGGGGTAATTTGATCGGTCACTTCAGCCAAAACCCTTATGTTTATTGGACTGGCTAGTCTTCCCGTCGGTAGAGGCCCTGGCGGCCGCCCGACTTCTCCCAAAGTGTCAGTTCACCAATCACCATCGCCCTGTCGGCGCTCTTACACATGTCATAGATGGTCAAGGCGGCAACGCTGCAGGCATGCAGGGCTTCCATCTCCACCCCCGTGCGATCAACTGTGTTGACTTGAGCTTCAATAGCGATGAAGTCGTCGGCGATTTCAAAATCGATGTGCACTGCACCGATCAACAATGGATGACAGAGCGGAATCATGTCGCTCGTGCGCTTGGCGGCCTGAATACCAGCCACTCGAGCGACCGCAATGACGTCACCCTTCTTCACTTCACGATTAGCAATCGCAGCAGTTGTCTCGGGCTTCATAAACACCTTGCAGCGCGCAACCGCACGACGGTGCGTTGCCTCTTTTGGAGTGACGTCCACCATGCGGGCGTTGCCTGCAGGATCGAGATGCGAAAACTGTAAATCACTCATGCTTATTTCCCATGATTCTCAACCACCTATCTGGCTCATTGAACGTCGTGGCCGTACAAACGTCACGTTACCGATGTTGTGCCCTGCCCACTTGGTGCCAACTGCGCGCTTGATCTCTGCCGCAATCGCATCATCACTTGCACCTTCGCGCAACATTGCGCGCAGATCAAACTCATTTGTTGAAAACAAGCATGTTCTAAATTGGCCGTCTGCAGTCAGGCGCACTCTGTCGCAGTCACCACAAAATGGTTTGGTCACTGACGGAATTACGCCAACTGTGCCCTTGCCATCCAAATAACGCCAGCGGTCGGCAGGTGCTGCGCCACGAGCCGGCATCAACTCGAGCGGATACACGGCTGCAATTGCAGCAACAATCTCATCTTGGCCAACTACTTGATTGTTGTCCCACGTGCCTTGCGCATCGAGTGGCATGAACTCGATAAACCGAACTTCAATGCCTTTGTTGCGGCCAAATGTTGCAAGGTCAACAATTTCGTCTTCGTTAATGCCGCGTTGCACTACCGCGTTGAGCTTGACTGGCGAAAATCCAGCGGCAATCGCTGCATCAATACCGTCCAGCACATGCTCGAGTTCGTCGCGTCGAGTCATCTCGTAGAAGCGTTCGCGCTTCAGTGTGTCGATCGAGATGTTGATGCGCTCGAGCCCGGCTTCGCGCAGCTCTTGAGCAATCAGTCGCAGTGTTGCGCCGTTAGTAGTGATTGCAAGATCGATTGGTTTGCCTGCTCGCGGCGAGTTGGCGGTTGCAGGCACAATGAGTCCTGCAAGCTTTTGCACCAACACGGGCAAGTGTGCACGCATTGTTGGCTCGCCACCGGTGAGGCGAATGCCGTCGACATCAAAGTGGTTCACACAGATAGATGCGAGGCGGTGTAGTTCTTCATACGAAAGCACTTCGGTGCGGGGCAGCCATTTCATGCCCTCTGCAGGCATGCAATACGTACAGCGGAAATTGCAGCGATCGGTAATCGAGATGCGCAAGTCACGCACGGTTCGCCCAAATGGATCGATCAATTCCATTGCAACAGCCTACGGGCATGCGGCAAAGCGCTAGCCCAACAAATCACCGATCACATAGACATCGACTTCGTCGCCAGCCTCAATGCCCGTGCTGTCTGGCACGTATGCGAGGCCGTTAGCAAGGGCAGTTGATGCAAGTTGATGGCTGCCCTGTGGGCCAGTGTCGCGCACATGCAATCGACCGTCGCCTTCAAAACCACCGAACACTCGCACATAGTGCACCTTGCCGTCTTGCTTACGCTTAATCGGCGCATCCAACACTGCTTTGACCGTTGGGCGCAACAAGTCGCGCGTGTGCCCCATCATTTTGCGCAATGCAGGTCTCGCAAGTAACTCGTAACTGATCATTGAAGAAACTGGGTTGCCTGGCAATCCAAAAATTGGCACTACTCGCCCATCGGATGCTTGAAGTTGCCCAAACGCAAATGGTTTTGCAGGCTTAATCGCAAGTTGCATCCACTGCATCTTGGCAATGCGCGACAACACTGCCTTCACCACGTCAAAGTCACCCATGCTCACGCCACCGCTGGTCACGATTGCATCGCATCTCTCAATCACGTCAAGTAACACTCGCTCAAGCAACGCTTCATCATCTTTGATTATTCCCAAATTGATCACTTCACACCCCGAAGCAGCGATCATTGCATCGAGCATCGTCAAATTACTTTCACGAATCTGCCCAATCTTGAGCGGCGATCCATCGGTCACCAATTCGTCACCAGTTGACAGCAATGCAACACGTGCTCGCGGGTATGCCTGCACCACCCGAGCGTTTACGCTTGCCAAAACTCCGGCTCCAGCAGCATTGAGCACGGTGCCGGCAACAAAAACAGTGTCACCTTTGTTCACGTCACTACCTGCATCACGAATCGCGTCATACAATTTTGCGGCTTTACCAATCGACACCCTGTCATCACCAACACGCTGCGTGTCTTCAACCATCACTACTGCGTCGGTGCCCTGCGGCATTGGCGCACCTGTCATGATCCGTATTGCTTGGCCGTTCATTACGGCAATCTTTGGTTCGGCACCTGCTGCAACCGTGTCTACAACAACCAGTTCGGTTGGCACTGTTTGGGTATCGGCAGTGCGCACCGCGTAGCCATCAACCGCCGAGTTGGCGAAAGGTGGAACATTCTCTGGCGCCACTACATCCTGTGCAAGAACCCTGCCCGACATCTGCTCGCACGGCGTAGCAACTGGCGCGAGCACGCCACATGCATCAAGAACAGTTTTTTGAGCCTCATGAATCGCGATCATTATCTCGCTACGGTACCGCCACATGACAGGCTGTAACTATGAGTAATTCTCACGCCGACTCTCCAGCTCATTATTTGGCACTTCCTGCCTCTGGCCACAAAGCATCATGGACGCTTGCAGATTCGCCACATCTCAGTCACGTTGATTTGTTGTGGGAGAACGAGGGCTGGACAGCCAACGGAGTTCTAGGTTCCGAAAACGCTCACTATGTCATCCGTATGTCGGCAATGTGGGTTGTGCAGCAATTCTTGTTGTTTCGTGACATGGACGAGCCCGACTTGTGGCTCGCAACCGATGGCCACGGCAGATGGGGTGAAATGAATGGCGAGCACCGAACCGAACTGGACGGCTGTATCGACATCGATCTACAAGGCACACCTTTTACCAACTCGATATTGACTCACAGGTTGCCGCTCCATGTTGGCCATTCATCAACCCAGAACGTCATCACCGTTGACACCGAAACTCTTGGCGTCACTGTGGCGCCACAGATGTATACGCGAGTAGACACTCATCGCTGGCAATACATCAGCCTTGCTCAAAACAAAACCGTTGAAGTCGTTGTAGATGAATTTGGTTTTGTAATTGATGAGCCTGGCGCGTTTTCACGCACCACATAACAATCGCTACTCGATAATTGCGCCGTACACCATGCTGCGTAAAAACGGGCGAATTGGGTACGTAGTCGACGGTATCAATTGCGTATAGAACGTTGCAGTGATCTCTTCAACAGGGTCAATCCAAAATGCGGTACTAAAAATTCCGCCCCAGCTGTATGTGCCATCGGGGCAAGCAACTTTCGTTTTTGCCTGATCAATCACCACAGCAAAGCCAAGTCCAAAACCGAGACCGTCGTAAAACACTTCCTCGCCTACTACTCGTCCAAACTGCGAGACGTCTTGATTGTTTGGCAAATGATTCTTCGTCATCAGGTCAAGAGTTGTTGGCGAGATCAATCGAACACCATCAAGTTCGCCACCATTTTCGAGCATTTGCAAAAATCGCCAATAGTCATACGCGGTTGAGACCAACCCGCCGCCGCCTGAAAAGGCTGATGGCTTGGTGAGCACCGACTCTTCCATCGACGGCAATCGGACTGCCTTCAAGCCGGTTTCATCTGGTGTGTACACCGCAGCCAAACGTGACAGTTTTTCTTTGGGCACCCAAAAACTCGTGTCATGCATTTTCAATGGTTGCAAGATTCGCGTTTGGAAAAAGTCATTCAACGACATCCCAGATGCAACTTCGATAACGCGACCTAATACATCGGTTGACACGCCGTAGATCCACGATGAGCCAGGTTCAAAAACAAGCGGCATGTCTGCAACGCGGTCACATATCTCTTCGAGCGTCTCATTGCCATGAGAAACCAAACCAAAACCAGCATTGCGATACATCTCGTCTACGACATGCGAATAATTATGGGCATACGTAAGGCCAGAAGTGTGCGAAAGCAGGTGCCAAACGCGCATTGGCTCCTTCATTGGCGCGAGCACTGGCTTTTCTGCAGTACCACTCTCGTACACCTGGGTATGGCGGAATTTAGGAATGAATCGACTCACCGGATCGGTCAGTTGCAATTTTCCTTCTTCAACCAACATCATGCATGCAATTGATGTAATCGGTTTGGTCATTGATGCAATTCGATACATCGTGTCAAGTTCGGTTGGCAATTTGCTTTCCATGTCACGCATGCCATATGTGCTCACGTGCGCAATTTGCCCATAGCGAGCTACTGCAACGGTGTAACCAGGCAATCTGCCATCATCCACATATTCTTGGAAGTGTTCGTCGATGCGCTTGAGTCGCTCTGCCGACATACCAACTTCTTTTGGATCAATCGTGACTTGTAATTTGCTCACTTGAATCTTCCTTCTAACCATGTAGAGAGTTCTGCACCAACATCTTTGCGCTTCAGCGCAATCTCAATCACTGCTTGCAACCAACCCATCGGCGTACCGGTGTCATGGCGATCGATATCGCTCACCACGCCCAACAAGTTGCCTGCAGTTGCTGCCATAAGAAGCCCGTCGGTCAGCAAGATTTCTCCGCCCTTGGCTGGCGCAAGTGTGTCGAGCATGTCAAACATGTCGGCGCCCAATACATACCGACCGATCAAGATGAGATCACTTGGTGCTTCATTCATCGCAGGTTTTTCTACAACACCAGTAACTGTGACGACACCGTCTTTGTCAGGTGCACCCGTAGTAGATACGCAACCGTATGCACTCACTTCGCTCATCGGTACTTGCTTGAGGCCAACCACGTGTTTGCCACCCGCATCGTGCATCTTCCACATCTGTGTGAGCAACGACGCATCGCCCATCAATTCGTCGGGCAACAACACGGCAAATGATTCGTTTCCAACTGCTTGTCGCGCGCATGCAACTGCATGACCGAGGCCACGCGGCACGTCTTGATATGCGACCGTGATCTTGACATCGGTTCTGATCAGCGACAAGCGATCTGCCAATTCGGTGCGACCACTGTCTCGCACACGCTTCACAACATCTGGCGAAGGCACTAAGTACGCCTCGATGCCGCTCTTGGCTTTGTTTGACACCACAACGATGTGGTCACACCCAGCCCCAATTGCTTCATCCATCACCAGTTGCAGGGCAGGCGTGTCAAAGATGGGCATCAATTCTTTTGGCACCGCCTTGGTCGCAGGCAAAAACCTCGTCCCCAACCCAGCGGCGGGAATAACAGCGGTGTGCATTGCCATCCTTGCATCCTAGAATTGTTGACCTGATGCCAACGTATGTCTACAAATTCATTGATTCAGGCGAGACGATTGAGGTCTATCAGGCCTTCACCGACGACCCATTGACCGAGTTGGCCCACCCCCAAGATGGTGTCGTAAAGCCAGTCAAAAAGGTATTCACCCCTGTCGGCGTTTCATTTAAGGGCGGCGGCTTCTACAAGACCGACAGCAAGTCGACTTCGAGCAGCACCACCACTGCATCAACTTCGTCGACAAGCGCCTCGACCCCTGCGTCTTCCGAGAACACAACTGCCGCTCCAGCAGCAGCACCCGCCGCAACGCCTGCAGCGCCAGCCAGTACGCCCGCGTCGTAGCGCAGTTTTAAAACCCCGCATTATCGGTGTGCCTCGCGCACACAACAATGCATGAACAACAAACTCGTACCGGCATCGCTTCACAAACTTTTAGATGCCATCTCTCCCGTCATTGTGCGCAGTCGCGAAATTGGGGCAGCCAGCTATTTGGCGTTGTGCCGCAATAATCGGCGACAACATCAAGTCATTGCGGGTCTCGTGTGCTGTGCAGCGCTCACGTTCTTCATCACTCTTTCACGCATGCAATCGGCAACTGCCTCACTTGGTTTAACCACACCAGTGCTCATTGCTTCAAGCAACATTGAACCTGGTGACATCATCACCACACAGTTGTTTAGTCTGCGGTCACTTCCCCGCTCTGCGGTTTCCCCAACCGCCCTGCACGATCTACAAACTGGTTTAGTCGCCCAACAATCAATCTCGATTGGAGAATTACTCACCACCACCAATACTGGAACGAGCGCAACTCAACAGTTGCAACTGCCCACTGGTTTTCGATCGGTGGCAATCGTGCCACCTGCAGCACTGCCACCAATGCAAGTTGGCGATCATGTCGACATCATCGCCAATGGCGTAGTGCTTGCCGCCGACGCACTCGTACTAGGCCTGATTGAAGACACAATTGGTGTGATAGTCGCGGTGCCGGCAGATTTGTCTGCAGCAGTCGCAAGTGCCGCAGCAATTGGCGACGCAACGTTGGTGGTGTCGAGTTAGCGAGCCTGTCTAACGAACAGAGCTAGCAGCGAGTAACAGCACACCCGCTCCTACAAGTATTCGATAAATAACGAAACCATTAAAGCTACGACTGCGCAACACGCGCATCATTCCCCACATCGCAATCCAACCAGATATACCTGCAGTGATAATGCCAACAATCATTGGTGTGAGTAGGCCATCGGGTATGCCGTCTTTGGCAAGTTTTGCCAACTTAAACAACACTGCCCCACCAATCACAGGCACGCTCATCAAAAAGCTCACTCGTGCAGCAGCGTCGCGAGAAAAACCAAACTTGCGCGCAGCAGTAATAGTGATGCCCGAGCGCGAGGTGCCCGGATTGAGAGCGATTACTTGGGCAAGACCTATCAGCATTGCATCACGTGCTGTAAACGAGCTTTCCGTGCGCTCTCCGGCCAAGCGGTCGGCCCACAACAACACCAGACCAAACACGATCAACGAAATGGCAATCATCACTGGCTTACCGAGTTTTTCGGTCACCCATTGTTCGCCAATTGCTCCGGCAATTCCAGCAGGAATTGCTGATGCAACAAACAGCCACGCCCTTCGACCCATCTGTTTGTCTGCGCGTTTAGGGGCAATGATCAAACGCACACCTTCACGCACATAACCAACGAGCTCTTGGCGCAAGTAAAACAACACCGCGAGCAAAGTGCCCAAATGCAGTGAAGTATCGAATGCTTTTTCAACTGCTGCGCCATTGGCCAAATTGCCAAAGTCGTTCCACCCAAACAACCACGGCACTAATGCCAGGTGACCGCTCGACGAGATGGGCAAAAATTCGGAAAGCCCTTGCACCAACCCAAGAATGATTGCGTGAAGGATTGGCATATCTGCAGGTTAAACCGAAATGACTTATTGGCCACTCATAGTCACGTCGCGGATCACGAGCGTTAGGCCAACTGCGCGCGATGGCAACCAGTCGATGTCGCCACCAATAGCAACGATGTCGAGCAACATGCGTTGCAGCGTCGAGGCAATCGTGAACTCACGAACTGGTTCGGCAACCGCACCGTTGCGAATCATCATGCCAGATGCCCCGGTTGAGAAGTCGCCAGAGATTGGGTTGACACCGCTGTGCAAGCCCTGCACCATCTGAATCCAGACGCCGTCATCAACACCCTTGATCAACTCTTCTTGGCTCTGCGTGCCCGGTTGCAATTGCATTGCTAGACAACCAACGCCCGGCGTGCCAGCAAAGCCACCGCGTGTTGCGTTACCTGTGCTCTTTGTGCCGGTACGGCGCGCGCTGTAACTCGACTGCACAAACATCTTGAGCACACCATTTTCAATCAACACATTGCGACGCGCAGCCAAACCTTCGCCGTCAATGTCGGTGGCGGTGTAAGCAAGCGGGTTTGTTGGGTCATCGACAAGTGTGATGCGAGGGTCTGCAACTGTTTCGCCAAGCTTGTCGGCAAAAAAACTGCGGCCCTTTGAAACGTTTTCACCATTGAGCGTGCTCGAAAGCACTCCTAAAAATTGCGAAGTTACATAAGGGTCAAGAACAACCGTGGTGCGCTTGCTTGGTGGCTTAACAGCACCCAACAAACGTGTTGCACGTTCGGCAGCTTCACGCGCTGCCTTTGGCAAGTTGAATTCTTTTGGCGAGTCACCAACCGAAAAACTAAAACCAGTCTGCGTCTCGTCGCCGTCATCGGCAAGCGTGCTCACCGATACGTAACACGAGTTGCCTCGACCACTTTCACGAATGCCAGTTGTTGTTGCAACCGCAACTTCACCCCAGCCATCGTCGTAGTTGGATTCTTCGACGCGCACACGTGAGTCCATGCCAAGCGTAAGTTTTTCGAGTTCTTTTGTGAGCGAGATCTTGTCGGCAGTTGCATAACCAGCTAATTCGTCATCCCAAAACTTTTGTGGAATTTGTGCAACACCATCTGGTTCAGCAAGCCCTGCATATTCATCGGGCGTTCCAAACGCCACGTTGTCACGCGCATCGGCAAGCACTTCGGCAATCGCGTCAGCATCGAGCGTGCCCGCATAAGCAAAGCCCGTGCGACCATCTTTGATTACCCGAATGCCAATGCCTTCACTTTGTGCCGAAACGAAATGCTCTACTTCGCCTTCATACACGCGTACTGCAGTCTCGCCACCACGGCTGACATAGGCCTCAATTTGCTCGCCTTTTCCGGCCTTAGCAACTACTCGGTCGACAATTGCTTGTAGGTCGGGAACGCTGTTGCCTGAGCTATTGCTCATGCTGCTGTTCCGCCAATGGTCATTGCCTTCACGCGCAGCGTTGGTTGGCCATCGCCCACCGGCACACCCTGACCATCTTTTCCGCACATGCCTGGGTTGCCCATTGCAAAGTCATTGCCAAGCAAGTCGATGTCTTTCAACACCTGTGGTCCGTTGCCGATCAAGTTGCTTTCGCGCAACGGCTCTGTGATCTCGCCATTCTCAATGAGGTATGCCTCGACCATTCCAAACACGAAGTCGCCGCTTGCTGTGTCCACACTGCCGCCGCCAAGTTTTGCCACATACACGCCGTGCTCGGTTGCGCGCACAATGTCATCAGGGTCTTCGGTTCCGTTGGTTACAAACGTGTTGGTCATGCGCACCATTGGCAAGTCTGCATAACTCTGTCGACGACCGTTGCCGCTTTGACGACGGTTCTCTTTGCGTGCTCGCAAGAAGTCCCACATGTAGTCGGTCAAAATTCCGTTTTCAATCAGCACATTGCGTTGCGATGGATGACCTTCGTCGTCAATGCCGATTGCGCCCCACTCACCACTCATTGTTCCATCGTCAATCAATGTCACGAGAGGAGAAGCAACGAGTTCGCCCATCTTGCCGCGATACACGCTTGCACCTTTTCCAACAAGGTCTGCTTCAAGACCATGTCCGCATGCTTCGTGAAACAACACGCCGCCGCTGCCCTGCTTGATCACAACTGGCAACGAACCCGATGGTGCTGGGCGGGCTTGCAATTTTACAATTGCTTGCTTTGCTGCGCGAATTGCCATCTCTTCAACATCGTTTTCATCGAACACTTCAAAACCGATGGTGTGACCAAGTGAGTCATAACCGGTTTGCATTCCTGCATCACCTGTTGCAACAACGCTCACACGAAACAATGTGCGCACCTGATCGTCGGCACTAAACACGCCGTCGCTGTTTGCAACCAAGATTCGCTTGTACGAGTCGCCATAAGCAGCCGACACTTGCACGATTGCGCCGTCAATAGATCGAGCTGCAGCATTGGCTCTATTTAAGAGAGCAACTTTGCTTGCTTTTGGAACTTCGTTTGGCGCAATGCGCACGGTATTTACGGGGTGACGCAACAACGGTTGCAGCGCAATCTTGTGCACTCCACCATCGCCCTGTCGAGCTGCGGCTGCTGCTGCTTCGGCCGCAGCAAGCAACCCACGTTCCGACAAGTCGGATGTGTGAGCAAACCCAGTTGTGTCCCCGGCGACTACACGAATGCCAGCGCCACGATCGCGGCCGCTCGTCACCTGCTCAACTTTGCCGTCATCGAGCCCAGCCGAGGTGGAGCGCTTGTCCTCTATATAGATCTCTGAAAACTCGGCCCCGGTGCTCCGGCCCTTGGCCAACACTTTGGCTATTACATCGGCTTCAACAAGATTCTCGCTAGTGCTTATAGACATGCTGATCAGCCTACAATTTTTATGTGACAAGCAGCCCGACGCCAGTAACTGCGGTTGCCGTGCCACGCCATCACCGCACACTGTGGTGGAAAGAGGCGCTGATTGTCGCTGTGTTTTACACCACATACACGCTGATTCGAAACCGATTTGGTTCGGCCTTTGTCAATGGCGCCGATATTCCACTCCATTCATTCACGAATGCGGTGCGTGTCATCCGCATTGAGCGCGCACTTGGTCTCTACCACGAAGAGTCGATTCAAGATTTTTTCTTGCCGCAAGTTTGGCTCATCAAACTCATGAATACGTATTACGGCACTGCGCATTTCTTTGTGACACTTGGCATTTTCGTTTTGTTGTTCAAACGCAGACCCGATGTGTTTGGTCAGTGGCGTAACACACTTGCAGCGATGACCGGTTTGGCAATTATTGGTTTTGTTTTGTTTCCACTTATGCCACCCCGACTGCTTGATGCACCATGTCCGAAAGACAATGTCGGATTTGGAGGAGCGTGTATTCCACACGAAATGCGCAACTACAACGGTGCGCAGACCTTCGGATTTGAAGACACGATCGAAATGTATGGTGGCCCATTGCATTTCAATAGCGGTGCGGCAGCGAAAATTTCAAATCAATATGCGGCTATGCCTTCATTGCATATTGGTTGGTCAACTTGGTGCGTATTTGCATTGTGGCCAATTACCAAAAAGCGATGGCAACGCATTGCATTGTTTTCGTACCCGATGCTGACCTTGTTTTGCATCATTGTGACTGGCAACCATTTCTGGCTCGATGGCTTAGGTGGATTAATGGTCTTCGGGGTCGGCTATGTGATCGGGACGAAGATTCACAATTGGAACCACCGCAGGCTCGACCTGAAACTGGCAGCCCAAATGGCGTCGCATCCGTCTCATTAGTCACAGCCCCAAATCGCCTTATTAGCGCGGCGGGTT
>JBIIWI010000040.1:0-11963 GCA_044339005.1 Ilumatobacteraceae bacterium | reverse complement strand
CTTTTGCAGGGCAGGAGGGATTTGAACCCCCGACCATCGGTTTTGGAGACCGGCGCTCTACCAGCTGAGCTACTGCCCTATTTACTTTAGGTATATAGGAAATTTGAGGTTACCAGCCAATCATGGCTGGCTTACAGCCAATTACTTCTGGTCTGCGTCTCGCGGTAAATCTTTGGCGCGACTCGTTACTTCGCTAAAAGTTCCCTCGTCAACTATGTGGGCATTTTCAAGTCGATACAGACGGTCGCAGTATTCCACGGTACTGAGGCGGTGGGCCACGATGATTACGGTCTTGTCTCCCTGCAAAGCTTGAACTGCCTGCATCACACCATGTTCTGTTTCTGTATCGAGCGAGCTCGTTGCTTCGTCAAGCACCAGAACATCGGGGTTGTGATACAGCGCGCGTGCAATCCCGATGCGCTGACGTTGCCCGCCCGACAAACGCACTCCGCGCTCGCCAACAAGTGTTTCCATTCCTTCGGGAAGACTCGCAACAAATTCTTCAAGTTGGGCCAAACGAATTGCCGACTTCACTGCGTCATCATCAATTTTTTCTTTAGATAAACCAAAAGCAATATTTCGTCGCAATGTATCGTCCGTCAAAAATATTGACTGTGGGACATACCCAATCTGATCTTGCCAACTGCGCAGGTCGTCGTAAATATCTCTACCATCAACTAAAACTTTCCCAGATTTTGGTTCTAGAAGTCCAAGCAAAATATCGATCAGCGTGCTTTTCCCTGAACCGCTTGGACCGATAAACCCAACAGCCTCACCACGGCCTATTTTCACAGAAACTCCAGAAACTGCATCTTTCAGAGATTCGGAGTAAGAAAATGAAATGTCGTCGACAGTGATTTCATTTCCTAATACTGATCGATCAGAATTTTCGTGATTCGACTGCTCTGGAAGATCAAGGTCTTTAAACACTTCGTCAACTTGTGGGCGACTGACATTAATGATTTGAAAATTATTGATAAGTCGGTTCACAGCTGGCAGAAGACGAAAAGCAGCAGCCCCAAATAATCCAAGCACCGGGAGAATCTCAGATAACTCACTGTCTAACAAAACCATTGTCGAGACCAATACTGCTAAGCCAATAATTGTCAAAATCTCAAGTCCGAACCGTGGCAAAATCTGAGCAATTGAAAAACGGCGGACAACCTCCGAATTCTTGTGGAGATTTTCCCCATATTGAGTGACAAAGTATTCTTCGGTACCAAGGATTTTTACATCCTTTACGCCGCCAAATCCTTGTTGAAGATGCTGTAGCAGCATTCTTTTATGAAAGTTCTGCGCCTTACCCCAAGTTTCAATCCGCGAATTTGTAAATTTACGAAAAACCAACGAGGTAAGCCCAAATATGGAAATTGTGACGATTGTGCCAATTGGTTCGAGCCCAACAAGTAACACAAAGAGCCCTGCTGTTACCAAAATGTCAGATGAGATAACAAGCATTGGGTCAATAATTCCAGACATGACCAAACCACTATTTTGTGAATTTCGGATCAGCATCGCAGAATTTCGTTGTAGGTGAAATGCGTAAGGTTGATATAGATACGACCTAAATAACTGTCTTCCAATTCGCGTCGTCACCGATGCCGAATAGCCTCGCTGCACCCACGTGCTCCAAATCAAAAAAATTGACTTTGCGATATAAACCACCACAAGAGCAAACATGGTTCCAATCACAAATTGTTGTTCAGTTGGAAATCCGAGCAGTTCATTAATTCTGGGGAAATTTTGGATGTAGTTCGGTCTTGTCAGCAGTCCAACGACAGGAACCACTAGACCTAAGCTCAAAGTTTCAAGGACACTGCCCACAAGCATCAATACAAAAATCCACCGTAGGCCCCGACGTTCCTGACGGGTCAGGATTCGCCAAACCTGGCGGAAGATGGTCGACCTTGGGCTATTGCTCGACAACACAGCCACTTCGAGTTCGCCTGTTGTTCCACCGTTCCATTGTCACCATGCCAAATCTATTCTCTGTAGCGGCGGCCGGATTCGAACCGGCGACCTTCCGATTATGAGCCGGATGCTCTCACCAACTGAGCTACGCCGCCTTGATTACCGAGCCCTCTGTGGGAATCGAACCCACCACCTCTTCCTTACCATGGAAGTGCTCTACCGAATGAGCTAAGAGGGCGAAACTACTCCGAAGAGAGCGAATCGCAGATGCGAATCTTATCCCCTTATTTCAATTGCAACTTTTACTCCTTATTGACATGGTGGGCCGGGAAGGATTCGAACCTACGTAGGCATAAGCCGGCAGATTTACAGTCTGCTCCCTTTGGCCGCTTGGGTACCGACCCACAAGCCTGAAAGCCTATCGGCTTGAGTATTGTGTCGGTCATGCCAAGTTTTGATGTTGTTTCAGAGGTAGACCGCCAAGAGCTCAAAAATGCCGTTGACCAAGCCCAACGCGAACTCGCAAATCGCTTCGACTTCAAGAATACCGACTCATCCATTGAGCAAAAAGAACTCGTTCTCACTATCAGAACTTCAAGCGAAGACCGTCTTCGGGCACTCAAAGTTCTGCTTGAAGAAAAGTTTGTAAAGAGACAGATCTCGCTCAGGGGACTTGAGTGGGGAAAAATAGAACAAGCGAGTGGGGAAAGTGTGAGGCAAATCGTGACTGTCACTGTTGGCATTTCATCAGACAGAGCACGTGAGATAAATAAACTCATTAAAGAAAAAGCGCCAAAAGGTATCGCGAGTCAAACTCAAGGCGAACAATTACGAGTCACTGGCAAAAAACGTGATGACCTCCAGGAAACCATGGCTCTACTGAAGGGCGCAGAACTCGGTATTGCAATTCAGTTTGAAAACTTCCGCGACTAGTTCAGTCCAAGTTCTCTATGGAAGCCAAGAAGGAACTTCTCTAATTCCTTCATCTCGCTTGAATCAAATTTAATTCCCCGACTCTCCATCAACAACAACGCTTCAGACATAGATCTACCGCGATAATCCAAAAGCTTTCCAATTGTAGGAGTCATGTTTCTCTTGAGTATCTGCTTGATGAATTTTGGGGTCAGTGAGTTTAAAAAATATAGAATCTGATGCCACTTTGCCTTAAGTCGTTTCGGTTTATGTAGTGAATACGCGGTAAATTCTTTGACCACCTGAGTAACTACTTCTTTGATTTCACTTTGTGTGCATGTTGCATCTTTAACTTTTTCAAAAACAATTCGATCAACAAAATCAACTAGCTCATTTGAATATTGTGGGTCAGAGCCCCATTCGCCCATCGGAATCTTTCTGTTCACCGCTGCACTAGACATCGCTGGATTTTCGCCACTTCGCAACCAGACCAACGAATCCACAATTGCTGCAGGACCAAGTAAAGTTCCAAAAATCTGGAATGCGAGTTCATAAACATATCCCGAGGAGTACCACCTGCCGTAAGAGACGCGTACTACTCGCCTCCATTCCGGAGTCCGAAAAACTCCGTACAACAAATACGGTGCGTGCTCAGGATTCCCGTTCTTGAAGGATTCCTTAAGGCGTACAATATCGTTGTCAAATACACCATTGAGTGTTGAATTCTGTTCATACACCTGATCTCCGTAAATGGCGCCATCTCTGTGGTAAAAAAACATTGCTCGTCCAACACACGCAACCAGTCGGCTCTCTGACTCCAAAGTTTCAATGCAGTCCTTTAGCCCTTGCACCGAATACAGCTCATCATCACCGAGCAGCGCAACATACTTTGTCTGCACCAAATCACAGGCCAGAACGAGTCGTTCATTGAATCCGATGGGCAAATGCTGATAGTGAACATTCTTGCCCATTCGTTCAATTAATGATTGTGGAGCGGACTTAGTGCTTCCATCCAAAATACACAAATGGATATCAGATCGGGACCAGTAATCAATTTGGCGTTCTAAATAAGCTGGGCGATTGTACGCGGGAATTACAAGTGTGACCTCGCTGAGATTCGTCATTTTCTATTACTTCACAATTATTCCCTGGCCCGTGCCAGTTGTGAGAATTGAGAATCCCAATTCATTGCTAAGTGCAGCCATCGCCTGATTCTGTTCCAATACTTGGCCATAATCATCCAGAACAATGATCCCGCCCTTAACAACTTTGGGCCAGAAGAATCGAAGTGCACCAACTTCTGCGGCGGCGTTATTGAGGTCGATATGTAGGAAAGCTACTTTTTCGATCGCAATAGATTGGAGCGAATCAGGAACAAATCCCACAACAAAATTTATGCGCTTCCACTCTGAAAAATTCACCTCAACATCGCTTAAAGACTTTGCGTAGGTGTCGCGAACACCAAACTTTTTATCATTTCTTCCAGTTTCGGGATCAATCCCAAACGGTTGGAAGGTATCGCAGAGATAAAGATTTTTGTTTGAAGTGTTCCAATTCTCCAAACTGTGAAGCGCCGCGGACATCATCATTCCCCGGCCAGTTCCACATTCTACGAAATCACCTTCCAATTTAAAAGAGTTTTGCGTTGCCCAAAGAATCTGATGAACACGAAAATGCAAACCAGGATCATTTACCTCTCTGGATGCAACCCTCATTCTTTTATACGACGCTTTGAACAGACCCTCATCCATAAATGAAAGAATTGAGCCAGTTGCAATTTCATCGCCTGAATAATTCCAAGTAATTCGGCGAGGCAAAAAAAACGCTCTCAAATTTTTTACAAGAAGCAAAACCGGCCAAATAATTCTTGGAAATCTTTCTATGTTTGGCCCGATATATCTAGATCGATACGGCCGAATAAAGAAGCCTCGAACCCCAAATTGATCTCCCATCCCCATCGCGTCATGACGATCAATCGCGCTAGCCGTCAATTGGTTTTGGTCATTTATATTTGTCATGGCAGCCGCATTAATCTTCAGAAGGTAATTCGGCCGCACGGCGCTGTAGCTCACTTACAACAGACGCATCGGCAAGTGTTGACGTGTCGCCCAAGTTGCGACCCTCGGCAACATCGCGCAGTAATCGTCGCATGATCTTGCCGCTACGAGTCTTTGGCAAGTCGGGCGTGAAATAGATCGCTTTTGGTTTAGCAATTGGTCCAATTTCGGTCGCTACATGATCCCGCAACACTTGTTCGCTCACTTCCAACCCACCACGCAATGTCACGTACGCAATGATCGCCTGGCCAGTCATTGCATCATTGGCGCCCACAACAGCTGCCTCAGCAACACTTGGGTGCGAAACCAATGCGCTTTCTACCTCTGTCGTGCTAATCCGATGACCCGAAACATTCATCACATCATCAACTCGACCGAGCAACCACAGGTAGCCGTCGTCATCCAACTTCGCGCCATCACCCGCGAAGTACCTGCCTTTAAAACGGCCCCAATAGGTTTCCCGATAACGCTTTTGATCTCCCCAAATACCGCGCAACATTCCTGGCCATGGTTTTGTCAGTGTGAGATAGCCACCGCCTTTGCTTACATGATTGCCTTCTTCGTCGACTAGTTCAGCACCAACACCAGGAACTGGAAATGTCGCCGATCCTGGTTTTGTTACTGTCACTCCAGGCAATGGCGCGATCATGATGCCGCCGGTCTCTGTTTGCCACCATGTGTCAACAATCGGACATTTTCCACCGCCAATGTTTTCTTGGTACCACATCCATGCTTCTGGGTTAATTGGTTCGCCGACACTGCCAATTAATCGAAGTGACGACAAGTCATGTTTGGCTGGTTCTTCCGTTCCCCACTTCATAAAGGTACGAATTGCAGTTGGTGCAGTGTAAAAAATAGTTGCTTTGTACTTTTCGATAATTGACCACATGCGATCATTTGCGGGAAAGTTCGGAACCCCCTCATACATCACTTGTGTTGCGCCATTGGCAAGTGGTCCGTAGACGATGTAACTATGCCCCGTGATCCAACCAACGTCAGCGGTACACCAGAAGACATCTGTCTCTGGGTGGTGATCGAATACGTATTTAAACGTGTAAGCGACATGAGTGAGGTAGCCACCCGTAGTGTGCATAATTCCCTTTGGCTTGCCCGTGGTGCCAGAGGTGTACAACAAAAACAACAATTGCTCTGCGTCCATTGGTTCGGCAATGCACACGTCATCAGCCTTGGCCATGAGTTCGTGATACCAGTGATCTCGGCCAGCCTGCATCGACACTTCATTGTTACCGCGCTTCACTACAACAACGTGCTCGATAGTCGTCGTTAAATTGACCGCATCATCAGCCTGATTCTTGAGCGGAAATACTTCGCCTCTGCGCCAGCCACCGTCAGCAGTGATCAAAACTTTTGCTTCGGCATCATTTATACGATCAGCAAGCGACTGCGATGAAAAACCGCCAAACACAACACTGTGTGCAGCACCAATGCGGGCACATGCAAGCATTGCAACTGCTGCTTCTGGAATCATTGGAAGATAAATGTTGACGCGGTCGCCTTTAACCACACCGAGTGTCTTCAATACGTTGGAGAACTTCTGTACTTCGCCCAATAAATCGGAATAAGTCACTACCCGAGAATCACCGGGCTCGCCTTCCCAGTAGAACGCAACCTTGTCGCCGCGACCAGCCAATACGTGCCGATCCAAACAGTTAAAGGAGACATTCAGCTTTCCATCAGCAAACCACTCCGAATATGGAAGATCCCACTCACACACTTGCGTAAAGGGCACGGACCAATCAAGTAGCTCTCGTGCCTGGCGAGCCCAGAATCCCTCATGGTCACGAGTCGCTTCGTCATACAGCGACATATCAATCAAATTTGCGGATTTAACAAACGTGCTCGATGGAGAAAACTTGCGCTGTTCGTACGAGAGAGCCTCTATGGCTTGCAGATTGTCATTCATTATGAGTCACAACCCTTTGGTTTGGCGACAACTTTCACAAATGCGAGACTAGTCAATCCCTATGAACAGCCCTCAAACCGCAGCATCCGACAGCCAATCTGGCTTTGGATTTATTGATTGGATGTTGTCGCTTGGAATGGCCCTCACGTGGGGCTCATCCTTTCTTTTAATCGACATCGCAATCCGTCACTTTCATACATCAGTCATTCCGTTCGGACGTACCGGCTTTGGAGTTGTAGCCCTATTGCTATTACCCAGCGCTCGACACCGTATTGCGCGCGAACATTGGCCAAGGTTGATTGTCCTTGGTTTTGTTTGGATGGCGTTGCCATTTTTGTTGTATCCACTTGCCGAGCACACTGTCTCCAGCAGCATTACCGGAATGATGAATGGCGCACTGCCCGTTGTCGTCGCAGTTGTTACCGCTATTTGGATTCGAACCATGCCAAGTGGACGTCGAATATTTGCCGTACTTATTGGATTCTTTGGAATTTTATTGATCGCACTTCCATCCATTAAGGATGGATCCGCTGCGGATGTGAAGGGAATTCTGTACTTGGTTGCAGCACTTCTCTCCTACGCAGTTGCAATTAACATCGCACGCCCACTTCAGGCCATGTATACACCCGGGACACTCATGTTGCACGTAGAAATTGTTGCATTTGCAATGTCGGCCCCGTATGGCGTTTGGGGCCTCAACCACTCAACATTCTCGCTTGCATCTTTTAGCGCACTTATTTTGTTAGGTGTTTTAGGTACAGGTTTCGCATTCGTTCTCTTTGCAACACTCTCAAAGCGCACTGGTGCCGTGCGCAGCATGATTCCCACCTACTTCACGCCCATCGTCGGCACAATTCTTGGCACCACATTCAATAACGAGCCGCTATTGATTCTTTCGGTGATTGGAATGTTTGTCGTAATTGTTGGTGCTTACCTCATGAGCAAACCAGAGAGAATTCTGCTCACATCTGCCACGAAAGCGCCTTGAACGCTCCGAGCCCAGAAGAGTCAGCAAGCGAAGTTGCTTCGCTCGAGCGGCTTCGCATCTTCATTGCTGCCACATCAGGCGCATGCTTTATATTTTTCCAATAGGTGGTGCCTTCATTTACTAATTCATCGATTCCCCACTGCTTTAAGAAGTCGGCTTGGGTCAACGAAGCAAATCCTGCTGGCAACTGGTCAATCATCACTTGTGTAGTGATGTCTTGAGACCCCGGATCAGTCAGATAATGAGTCCCTCGGCCCTGATCTCGGTATGTGCGCAACCATTCGCGCCAAGGTGTGATCGCTATCTCCTCTGTTGAAGCACTGCAATAGTCGAACAACAGCAACCGTCCATGATCGATTTTTGACAGACAGTCACGTACCCACGATGCTGCCGCATCTTGAACTGGTGCACGTGAGCCGAGTGGTGCAGTTCGCGGCAAGCATGATGGAACTACATCCGGTGTGCGGAGCACTTCAACAAACTGACCACCAGAAGCTTGTGAAACTAATGCTTCCATCCACGAACCATCAAACACAAACAACCTAAATGGCAAATTGTCGAGCAACTCGTTTGCCAAGACCACACCGGTGATTGGTCCATCTGGCATAGTTTCGCGAGACTCAACACCCTGTGGGTGTAGCGCTCGTTGCGACGCCGATATCTCGACAGCAACATAATGCATCGCCCCGAGGCATTCAGGTTGAGCCGCCAAGATACTGCGAGCAAGTGTGCCTGGGCCTGCACCACACTCGACAACGTCGAACCGACTTGGTGAACCAAGTTCTTTCCACCAAGCGTCAAGCGCACGTGCAATTACTGTGCCAAATAGTGGGCCAACTTCGGGGCTTGTAAGGAAGTCTCCACCACGTCGACCTGCACGACCACCTGTTGTGTAGAAACCGCCTTTGCCATACAACGCAAGTTGCATGTATTCGCTGAACGGAATTGCTCCCCCAGCGGCGGCAATAGCCGCAGATATTTCGTCAGCCGCCGAAGGCACCAGTGATGTGCGCAATATCGCCGAAGTGCATTGCAATACCTGGCAACACACCGAGCACCAATGTGGCTACACCCGTAATACCTAGTGCAAGTGCAAGCGAGCCAGGTGTGCGAATAGGTGTGACGTCACCGTGTGGCGCAGGCTTCATCCAGATTTCGCGCATCACATTGCCGTAGTAGCCAAATGCGATCACCGAGTTGACTGCGCCTATAAGTGCAAGCCCATAAGCCCAACCTGTACCCGCACTGATCAGTGTTTGAAATGCAGCGAACTTACCAATCCATCCACCCAGTGGTGGGATTCCGGCAAGTGATGCGAGGAAAATTGTTGCAAGTGCGCCAAGACCCGGAGCGTAAGAGAACAGACCGCCGAAGCTTGACACCGAACCGCTGCGAGTTTTACGCGAGACCGCAATAATGACTGCGAACATGCCGAGGTTAGTTGCCGCATAAATGAGCAAGTACACAACAACGGCGCGAAGTGCAGAATCGCCAACACCAGCCATGCCAGCTACCGCTAGTGGCATGAGCACGAAGCCACCTTGGCTAATTGACGAATACGCAATCATGCGAACCACATTGGTCTGTCGTAGTGCGACAACGTTGCCAACAGTCATTGTGAGAGCCGAGAGCACCCAAATAAATGGTTGCCATACTGACGATGCGTCTGGGAAAGCAACGAACAATAACGTCACGAGCGCAATGAAGCCAGCCGCCTTGGATGCGACCGACAAGAAAGCAGTGATTGGGCTTGGTGCACCCTCATAAGTATCTGGTGCCCATGTATGAAACGGAACTGCCGAAACCTTGAAAGCAAAACCGACGACAACGAAGACGACGCCCAGCGCGTGTAGCGCACTGAGACCACCGTTGACCGTGATGCTCTTACCCAAGTCGACAAGCAGCGTGCTGTTAGCTGCGCCGTACAACAACGACATGCCATACAACATGACCGCAGATGCAAACACACCGAGCAAGAAATACTTGACTCCTGCTTCGTTGCTCTTGATGTCGCGCTTGCGCCAGGCGGCCAGCATGTATGCAGGGATTGAGAGAAACTCAAGTGCGACAAAGATTGAGATGAGATCGCGTGCCGATGCCATCATGACCATGCCGAGAATGCTTGAGAGCAACAAGAAGTAATACTCGCCGCGCCAATACTCGCCTTCTTCAACATGGCTCGACGAAAGAAGTACTACTACATAACCTGCAATCAAGAACATTGCTTTCATCACAATGCTGAAGTTGTCAACCACATAACGACCATCAAACATTGACCGCACGTTGACATCGCTGAGCCCAAGTGTTAATACCGGCAGGACTGCTGCAAGCAAAGAAAAACCTGCGAGCGATGACAACACCCACTTGCGAGACTCATCCAAAAACAAGTCGGCCAACAACACCACGCACAAACCAGCAGCCAACACCATTTCGGGTGCAAGCGCGTGGTAGTCAATTGTTGGGTTGACCCAAGGAGTGGCAGCGTTGAATAATGCAGTGAGCACGTGATTAGCCCTTAAAGCCTGTGAGCACGCCTTGAACGGCTGGATCGATGATCTTGAACAACAGGTTTGGCATCAAGCCAAATACAACGATCCCGATCAAGAGCGGCGTCCACGAAATCCACTCAAACTTGTTGACGTCTTCGAATCCATGACTGTCACCATGATCGCCATGATCATGCGAATCATGTGCTGCACCAGCAAACTCTGGTTTTGGCTCACCGAATGCGACACGTTGGAAGAGCCACAACAAGTAGGCCGCAGCAAACACTGTTCCGATTGCCGCAATCACCATGTAGACCCGGAACAACGTCTCATTGAGACCTGCCGCCGGGCTGTATGCCGACAAGATGGCTGGAAACTCGCCCCAGAAACCTGCAAGGCCTGGCAAGCCGAGCGATGCCATGCAGCACAAACCAAAGATCCAACCGAGGTGTGGCATTTGCTTGAGTACACCACCAAGTCGCTTGATCTCGAGTGTGTGATAACGCTCTTTGATGCTGCCTGCAATAAAGAACAACATGCCGGTGATCAAACCGTGAGCGACCATTCCAAACATCGCGGCGGTCATACCGAAACTTGTGAGTGTCGAGATGCCAAGCATCACGAAGCCCATGTGCGCGACCGAGGAAAACGCGATGAGGCGCTTCATGTCGGTTTGAGCCAAGCAACCGAGCGAACCGTAGATAATTCCCACAACTGCAAGACCACCGATGTATGGAGCCCAAGCTTTGGCTGCCTCGGGCAAGATTGGAATTGCGATACGTACGAAACCGTATGTGCCCAACTTGAGCAAGATTGCGGCCAAGATGACTGAACCCTGAGTTGGGGCTTGAGTGTGAGCATCAGGCAACCATGTGTGGAATGGAAACATCGGAACCTTGACGGCGAACCCGACGAACATTCCCGCAAAAATCCAGATCTGCACGTTGCGCGCAATTGCGCCACCGTTCTCAACCAAGAAAGGGATCGAGAAACTCTCTGCTCCAGTTTTGAAGAACAGTGCGAGAAATGCAACGAGCATGAGCGCCGAACCAAACATGGTGTAGAGGAAAAACTTGAGCGACGCGTATTGACGATTTTCGCCACCCCATACACCGATCATGAAGTACATCGGCAAGAGTACGAGTTCGAAGAACACAAAGAACAAAATGAGGTCTTGGGCGATGAATGTGCCAGCCATGCCAGTTTGCAACACGAGCATCAAGATGAAGAACGCTTTCGGGTTACCTGGGTCTGGAACATGGTTCAGGCTGTAAATCACGACAAGCAATGTGATCACCATCGACAAGATGTAGAGCGGCAAGCTGATGCCATCGAGACCGATGAGGTAACTGCTCTTGATCAGCGGAATCCACTCGTGCTCAGCAACGAACTGCATTGATCCTGCTTTGTCGAAGTCAAACTTGGTGAGCGTGAAGATACCGACTGCCAATGTGGCGATCGAGGTAAGCAGCGCAACCATCTTGACCATTTGCTCATTTGCTTTTGGCACGCCAAGCAACAAGACCACTCCTACCAAAGGTAAGAACGTTCCTACACTGAGCACCCAATTTGCGTCACGGAGCATTTCCATGGCGTTGTCTCCCTTTTGTTGTTACGTATTGATAATGACGAGTACGAGTGCAGCAACGGCAGCCGCGCTAAATAACAGCGCGCCGTACTGACTC
>JBIIWI010000039.1:0-12185 GCA_044339005.1 Ilumatobacteraceae bacterium | reverse complement strand
ACTCCAAGGGCAGTGGTGCGGGCGAGATGTTTGCGCTGATCTGCGCTGAGCACGCTTGAGAGTCGATCCTTGGCCTGTTCAAAAGCCTTGATGGGGATGACGACGGCAATGTTGGACGTGGATTGTGCGAACGATTTGGACGAATCGACCATTTTCGTAGCCTATTGGTGCTTGTGTCGATGTGGCTGTGCTCGCCTAACCTTGGCGACTGTGACGACTCGAGTATGTGTGGTGGGTGCCGGGTCTTGGGGCACCACAATCGCCACACTGGTTTCACAAAACGCTATGACCTCTTTATGGACGAGGCGCTTGGAACTGGCTGATGAAATCAACAAGCAACACACCAACCGTGCGTATTTAGGTGAGTATTTGTTACCCGTTGGGCTTAAGGCATCAGTGGATCTCGAACAGTTGGTGAAGCACGCAGATGTGATTGCGATGGCAGTGCCTTCACTGGGTTTTCGTCATGTCGCACAGCAGATAGCGAAGTATGCGGCTGCTGGAGTGCCAGTGATGAGTTTGTCCAAGGGTCTGGAGAGCGAGACTTTGTTGCGGATGAGCGAAGTGCTTGAAGCAGAGATGCCTAATAATCCGCGCGCAGTACTGAGTGGACCAAACCTTGCTCACGAAATATTGCAAGGTCAACCAGCGGCCAGCGTTATTGCGTGTGCAGACGATGCCGTTGCGTTGAAATTGCAGGAATTATTTTCGCGTCCAACTTTTCGGCTGTACACCAATCGTGATGTGATCGGATGTGAAGTTGGTGGAGTAGTGAAAAACGTAATTGCTATTGCGGCAGGAATTTCGCAGGGTTTTGGCTTTGGCGACAATGCAAAAGCGACTCTCATCACCCGTGGTTTGGCAGAAATGTCTCGGCTAGGCGTTGCACTTGGAGCACAGCCTCTTACATTTTCGGGCCTCGCAGGCATGGGCGACATCATGGCTACATGTGCTTCGATGCAGAGCCGTAATACCCAGGTTGGAGTTCGATTGGGTAAAGGTGAATCAATTACAGCAATCGTTGGCTCAATGAACATGGTTGCTGAGGGAGTTAAAAGCTCGTCCGCTGTTGTCAAACTTGCGCGAGAGCATGGCATAGAGATGCCGATAGCCGAGCAGGTTGCTCTTGTATGCGAAGGTGCGAAAAGCGCAGAAGAGTCGTTGCGGGATTTAATGTCACGATCAGTTAGGTCTGAATAATGTCCAATACACAAGGTGTTATCTCGTCAATTTCATTGAGTGCGCGCGTGCGACCAGCAGCCCATGTGTTGGGTATTAGGGGTGGTGGATGGAACGCGATTGTTAATGAGAGAGGTGCGGTTCGACTGAATGATGGATCGCCGGTGCTTGATTGGCACATTGCGGCCGATGATCGCTGGCACGACCCATCGACAGAGCCGAGCGTGCGACAGACACGGCGCGCCGGCGTGCCTGTAATTGAAACACGCCTGCGGATACCTGGCGGCGATGCAATTCAGCGTGTGTACGCCGTTGCCGACGCAGGCGGACTTGTAGTAATCGAGATCACGAACGAGTCGACATTGCCAATTGCGGTTGCGTTTACGCGACCAGATCTTGTTTCGTCGCGCACGCCAAGCCCGCGAGGTGCGCAGGGCATCGAATTACCAACTGGCAGCGTGGTGTTTCCTGTTGCGCACGGCAGCACATTGCGTGTGGCGTTACGAGCCCCATTGAATGTTGCAAACGAAACAGTGAATGTTGATGTAGAGCGCTTGCCATCATTCGAACAGCTACAAAAGGGTTGGCTCAAATCAGTTGAGCAAGCTGGGTACGTGATCGTGCCCGAAGGAGCAGTAGCTCCGCTTGTTGCGCGCTTGCGAAGTGATGCACTGATCTTGAGTGGACACGAAATTGAAGACTGGTCAATAGGTGCAGGAGGAGATTGCGCGAATGACCCAGTTGTGTACATTTTGACGCTTCAGGAATTGCTGCGAATGGGCGAGAAGCTGACCGGTGATTCAGCACAAATTCGTGTCGATCACGCAGCACGTCTTGCACAATGTGTGGAAACTTTGTTGAAAGATAATAAAAAATCGTCGATACTGCCTTGGGATGTAGAGCGTGCTTTGTTTGCTGCCCAATTTGTGTTTTCGCGCATGGGCGAGAATCGCGCATCCGACGATGTGGCTGCAGCCCAGTTGCGGATGAGTAGCGCCGCCGAACCACCGAACGTCATGCCAACCGATATTCGCGCAATCGCATGGGTGGAAGAAAAAATGGTTGCGGTGCAGCGAGATGGATCGGTACAAATTTTTGGTCGTGGTATTCCTCGGTTGTGGCTCGGTGCAAATTTGGAGTGTCATCGTGTCGCTGCGGGTCCGCTGCATACCGTGAGCTTTGGTATTCGCTGGCATGGTGAAAAGCCTGCGCTGTTGTGGGAAGTTTCTGGACCTGCAGGAGTCAAACTCGATGCCGGTATCTGTGATCCAACTTGGAGCACTGTCGAATCTGCAGGAGAGACACTGCTTCTAGGCTTTGCAGTATGAGCAATACAAGTAATTCGCCAAGCCTCTCTCCGTTGCGTCTCACTGAATGGACGTCGTGCGGTGGATGCGCAGCCAAATGGGGTGCAACATTGCTTGCCGACTTGGTGAGTGACTTTCCCGCATCTCTTGATCCTGCATTATTGGTCGGTCTTGCTCCTTTCGACGATGCAGCCGTGTACCAAGTGACCGATGATGTGGCCTTGGTGAGCACAACTGATTTTTTTCCTCCGCTCGTTGACGACCCAAGCGATTTTGGAGCGATAGCTGCGGCAAACGCATGCAGCGATGTGTTTGCAATGGGCGGCCGCGTAGTGATGGCTGTCAATATCGCTGCGTTCCCTGAACATTTTCCTCCTACTGCTATCGCTCAAATATTTGCAGCGGCAGCAGTAGTGGTAGCAGAGGCAGGCGGAAGCATTGCGGGTGGCCATACCATTCGCAATCCAGAACCAATTTTCGGTCTTGCAGTTCAAGGTGTTGTCAACCCGCAACGTATTTTCCGTAAGAGTGGTGCACAAGTTGGCGATATTGCAGTGATGTCGAAGCCATTAGGCACTGGTCTGGCCCTTGCCGGTGGATCAGAAGCGGACAAAGCTGCAGCGATTGCGGGGATGCGCACATTGAATCGTGTGGCTTCCGAGCAACTGCAAAGTTTTGATGCTGGTGTGCACGCGGTAACCGATGTGACAGGTTACGGACTTGCCGGCCACGGCTGGGAGATGGCGGAGCGAAGTGCGGTAGCCCTAGTGATTGAAGCCAGCACGTTGCAGGCGTATCCGGGTGCGAGAGAAGCTGCCCAACGGGGTGTGCGCACGGGTGGGGACCCGCGTAACCGTGACTATGTGGAGGGCAACTTTGTAGATGCTGCAAATAATGATGCAGCTGCTGCGTTGTGTTTTGACCCACAAACTTCAGGAGGCTTACTTGCCGCAGTAGATGCTTCAACTGCAGCAGCATTATTGCAAAGTGGCGCTTGGTGGCGTGCAGGCAGTTTCGTTGATGGTGCAGTGCAGATTTCATTGCAGTGAAAGAAACACCAACGACCCAAGTAGAGCGAGTGTTATTGCGCAAGGGCTCGTCGCTTGTTATCGGAATAGATGAAGTGGGAAAAGGTGCATGGGCCGGCCCACTGATGATCGGTGCCGCTGTCTTGTCGCGCGATGTGATTGCCAGCGACGATGCTGCGACGCTCATGGGTGGTGCACGCGATTCGAAGCAACTGTCTGAGATGAAGCGTGAAGAAATGTTTGATCATGTGGCAGCAACGTGTGCTGCATGGTCGATTGGCTACGTGACTCACGCCGAATGCGATGCATTGGGCATGAATGCCGCCCAACGATTGGCCACCAAACGGGCAATCGAAAGTTTGGCGAAACAAATTGATGTGAGTAAGGCAACCGCAGTGATAGATGGTCGTTGGGACTTTGTATCACCGCATGTTTCGAATGTGGTGACACAGGTAAAGGCTGACGCATCAGTGTTGTCGGTCTCGGCCGCTTCGGTGTTGGCAAAAGTTTCGCGAGACAGAATGATGCGCGAGTATGCAAACGACTATTCGCTATGGAGCTTTGAGACCAATAAGGGCTATCCGTGTCCAAAACATCGCACCGCGCTGCAGGGGTATGGACCTTCCGCACTGCATCGCACGAGTTGGGCGTTTATGGAGAACTTTGTGCCATGGCTGAGTCGACAATCACCGAATCAGTTAGATCGCTCGCAACACGAGCCGCAATCCCAACTGGAATTCCGATCCGCGTAAGTCGAGATTCCAACAAATCCGAATCGTCACCAGTCGCGATAAGCGCGTTTGCGACAAGCTTGGCTCGCTCGACAAGTTGTTGATGGTCGGTGGATTCAACTGGCCATGCTGCGAGTGATTGTTTGAGCGAAACAGGGAAGCGTTGAATCTGGCGGCGTGAGACCGGTGGAAGCTTGATGCGCACAGCCAAGCCGCCGTGCACGCTTTGTGCGGCACCAAACCACTGGCAGCGACGCAATGCACGGCTAAATGGACAATTGGCACCTTGAGTGAACGATAAACCAACCGCGAGCGCGATCTCCTGAGTATCCATCTCGTAACCACCAGGAAACTCGGCAAAACCCATCACGATGCGTCGCATGATCCACATCGCACTTGGCCCCATGACTGGGAGCCAAAACATTTCGGCATACCGAGAGAACACATCGAACCCGACTTCATCGACAATCGGGTCCAGCCAGGGCACCACAACAAGAGTTTTTTCAATGTGTAATTCGTTCATGGCCACTTGTGTGCGCGAGTTTGGCAAGATAGCAGGGTGATGAATCAAGAATTACAAGAAAAAATAGATATTGCGCAGGGTATTTTGCAGGCATCTCAGCGCATCACCGTGTTGACTGGTGCGGGCATCTCGACTGATTCGGGTATTCCAGACTTTCGAGGCCCCAATGGATTGTGGACAAAAGATCCGGATGCAGAACGTGCCGCAACCCTGACTCACTATCTAGAAGATGATGAACTGCGACAAAAATCTTGGCGCAACAGAGTTCGTTGGATTGATAATGATCCGCAACCAAATGCAGGACATTTTGCACTACTTGAACTTGAACGCCGTGGCGTCCTTAACGCCATCATTACGCAGAACGTCGACGAGTTGCATCAACGCGCAGGACATGATCCGATGAATGTTCTAGAAGTTCATGGAACTATTCATCGCACATGCTGCTGGGAGTGCAAGGACAGTAAACCGATGGTGGATGCGTTGGCGCGTGTGATTGCAGGTGATGTGGATCCAAGGTGTGAGTTGTGCGGTGGCATCTTGAAGAGCGACACGATTTTGTTTGGGCAGCCACTTGAGCCGGAGGTGATTGGAAGTGCGCTAGCGGCGAGCGAAGAGTGTGATGTGCTTCTGGCTGTGGGAACTTCGCTGTCGGTGTATCCAGCCGCCAACGCTGTGCCGAGGGCAAAGGCAGCAGGTGCGGCATTCATCATCGTTAATGGTCAGCCGACCGAAATGGATGATCGAGCCGATGTTGTGATCAATGCCGGTATCTCTGAGGTTATGCCCCTGATCTGTCGTTCCCTCTGAGTTTTAAAACCCGACTAGAACGGTAGGGTATTAGGCGGAGGATTTGTCACTTATATGGCCGGTTTTAGAGACCTACTTGCACAAGCAAAATCACAGATTGTTGAAGTTGATACCGCCGACGCCGCTGCGCGTCTAGCCACAGGCTCAACCCTGGCCCTCGACGTGCGCGAGCCGGACGAATTCGAACAAGGTACTTTGCCGCTGTCGATCCATATTCCTCGTGGACATCTCGAAGCACAGATCGAGAGCAAGATCACCGATAAGGACGTCCCAATTGTGGTCTATTGCGCAGGCGGGGTTCGCAGTGCGTTTGCTGCAAAGACATTGCAAGAGCTTGGCTACACAAACGTCGTATCTATGGCAGGTGGCTTCGGTAAGTGGAAAGACGAAGGTCGTCAGTGGGGCACACCTGCATCGTTGACTGCCGAGCAGCGCAATCGTTATCAGCGACATATTTTGTTGCCAGAAGTTGGTGTTGAAGGTCAGGCAAAACTCCTTGCAAGCAAAGTGTTGTTGCTCGGTGCTGGTGGTCTTGGTAGCCCAGCCGCGCTGTATCTAGCTGCCGCCGGCGTGGGCACAATCGGCATTGTGGATATGGATGAAGTGGATGCAAGTAACTTGCAGCGTCAGATCTTGCACAACATTGATCGCATCGGTGATCGCAAAGTTGACTCGGCAAAAAAGACACTGACGATGTTGAACCCAGATGTTGATGTAGTTACATACGACACGCGTTTAGACGCGAGCAACATCATGGAGATCATCGCTGGCTATGACGTGATCGTTGACGGCGCAGACAACTTCCCAAGTCGCTATGTGCTCAACGATGCAAGCGTCAAACTTGGAATTCCAGTCGTGCACGGATCCATCTTCAGATTTGAAGGAATGGTCACCGTGTTTGACCCGAAGAATGGTCCGACATATCGCGACATGGTTCCAGAGCCACCACCAGCCGAACTTGCGCCAAGTTGTGCAGAGGCTGGCGTGCTTGGTGTTTTGCCAGGAATCGTTGGATCGATTCAGGCGCTTGAGACGATCAAGTTGCTGCTCAATCTTGGTGAGTCGTTAATCGGACGCATACTTGCGATCGATACGACCGAAATGGAATTTCGCACGTTCAAATTGCGCGTGGATCCAAGCAACCAAGTGACATATGCCAACCGTGAACGCATTGAAGTGCGTGATCTGGACGGCCTGTGTGCACCTTGGCTCTCGCACTAATTGCGTAGTATTTAAGGCGTGCTAGCACGATCGTTTGCCATCGTTGGCGCAGGATTTTCAGGTGCCGTAGTAGCGAGGCAGCTAGCCGAAGCAGGACACTCTGTAACCGTTTTTGACGCCCGTGATCATGTGGCGGGCAACTGTTATACCGAACGCCACGAATCTGGTGTCATGGTGCACACGTACGGGCCACATATTTTCCATACGCAACATGAGCATGTGTGGGAGTTCATTACGCGCTTTGGTGTGATGATGCCGTATCGGCACAGGGTGCGGGCGATGGTTGGCGACAAGGCGTTTCAGATGCCAATGAACCTGACGCTGATCAACGAATTTTTTGGCACCGACTTTTCGCCAGCAGAGGCTGAGGCGTTTATTGCCACGAAGGCTGACTCAACGATTACCAATCCTGTTTCGTTTGAAGATCAGGGCTTGCGATTTGTTGGACGCGAATTGTATGACGCATTTTTTGCGGGGTACACAAAGAAACAGTGGGGTGTCGACCCGACCGAATTGCCGGCGAGCATCCTTGCGCGACTTCCACTTCGGTTTACTGCCGATGACTCGTACTTCAATCATCCTCATCAGGGAATCCCTGAGCACGGATACACGCCGATCGTGCAGGCGATTCTTGACCACGAGAGAATTTCTGTTCACTTGTCGACACGTTTTGATCGCTCACAGTCGAGCAGTTATGACCACGTGGTGTGGACTGGTCCGATTGATGCGTATTTTGGTTTTGAACACGGTCGGCTTGCATATCGCACGCTGGATTTCGAGCAACACGTTTCTGACGGAGATTTTCAGGGTTGTCCAGTGCTGAACTACTGCGACGAACAAGTGCCGTACACACGCATTACTGAACATAAACATTTCGCACCGTGGGAAAACCACGATCGCACGGTGACCTACACCGAATTTTCTCGACTCTGCGGAGAGAACGACACTCCGTATTATCCGATTCGGTTAGTAAAAGAGACCGACCAGCTTGTCAATTATGTACATCAGGCGCGGTCCCAGAAGGGTGTTACTTTTTTGGGTCGCCTTGGCACCTATCGTTATCTCGACATGGACGTCACTATTCACGAAGCATTGGCTGCGGCAACAGGAATGTTGAAGTCGCTTGACGACAATCAAGAGATTCCGCCATTTTTTACTGACCCACTTGGCGGGGCAAAGCACTGATGCAATCAGCCAATTTGTTGCAACGACTTGTGTTGCCAACACCAACGACGCCTGAACCGCTGTTGTATGCGCGCACGAGCGGTGACGTTCGATTGGTGGAGAATGGTGCTGTGCTCACGGATGGTGGGACGATCAGTTTTGATACCTCGTTTGGTGTGTTTGCTGCCGGCCGCTGGCGCCGAGTAAGTCAGGTCAACAACTTGAGCGTCAGCGTGCGTGCATCTGGTATCGGTATTGCCGAAGTTGTGGTGGCGAATGGTAAGAAAGAATCGGTTGTAGCAACAGCACAATTGCCACGCGGTGAAGGTTCACCAACGAGCGTCATGCTCAATGTTCCAGACCTGCAAACGTCTACTGACGGCACATATTTCGTGAGAGTGTGTGCGATTGGCGGCGAGGTGTGCATGACTGGCGGCGAGTGGGTCACGCAAGATGCCCCACAGCATGAAGTGCGCATGTCACTGTCGATCACAACTTTTAATCGCCAGGAATATGTGCGTAAGACCGTGCACAATGTGCTCGACTTGGTTCGCAATAACGCTGCTCTCAACGGCAAAGTGAAGGTTCTTGTAGTCGATAACGCACAAAATGTCACATTTGATACGGCCACAGACGCGCCGCTTACGGTGATCCCCAACGGCAATCTGGGTGGTGCTGGCGGCTTTGCGCGCGGTCTGATCGAACTTCGTAAATTGGGCTGGGCAACGCATGTCTTGTTTATGGATGACGACATCACGCTCGAGCCAGAAGCGATTGTTCGCACGATGTCGTTGTTTGCCTACGCCAAAGATTCGCGACTTTGCGTGCACGGGGCAATGCTCTCCGAGGAGCGTCCATGGCTGCAGTTTGAGGCTGGGTCGCAGTATTCGTGGCGTTCCATTTACCCGTTGCAGGCGCTCGGTCGTGAAGACGATATGCGTGAGCGATCAGTAGCTGTACAAGACGCACCCGAAGTTCCTTTTGACTACACAGCGTGGTGGTACACCGCATTTCCGATCAACATCACAAGTGAAAATCCATTGCCCGTGTTTGTGCGGGGAGATGATGTCGCTTTTGGGCTGATGCACACGGGTAAGCACTCAATCACTCTTAACGGTGTAATTGTGTGGCACGCCGACTTTGGTTTGAAAAATAATCCATCTTCGCTGTTTTACGAATCACGAAACCTGGCGTTAGTCGACACTTTGGTGTTTGATAAGCACACGTGGTGGAACCTGGCGTATCGATTCTCTTCATTTGGTTTCCGCAACCTCTTCTCCATGCGTTATGCATCGACCGAGTACATGCTGCGTGGACTCAACGCATATTTGGCTGGTCCGGCCGAATGGATGAAGATCGATCACGCGGCATTGCATGATGAATTGCGCGTGTGTGCTGAAGAAAAGCCTGCGCCATTGTCGGCCGAACTTGCAGCTATCAGGCCGCGCCAACCGCGGCACAAAGCATTGCGTGCGTTTGGATTTTTGTTCGCCATCGTGTTGGTAGGCGGGTACATCATTCCAAAGCCGTTACGTCTGAAGAAGTACGGCGTTGGCCCCATAGATGCTCGTGCGGTTGGCGTTGCCACACTGCGCAACCGAATTTTGTATCGTCATGATCGCATTGCCGACGGATATACGGTCGAGCGCGATACGAAGAGATTTTTTAAACTATTGCGTGAAGTAGTGAAGTCAATATTTGCGATTGCTACGTCGTATAAGCGCCTAAAGCGCGAATATCGTGCTGCTTATCCAGAGATGGTGAGCGATGCCGCTTGGGAAGAGCGATTTACTTCTGCATTGAAGCGCTAAGTAGCGACTGCCAAGTCAGGCGATCAATCTTGCCTGTTTGCTTGATGCCGACACTCTTCTGAAAGCGTTTGACTTGGCGTGTAGTACCTGAGCCATAGATGCCGTCTGCGCGTATTTTGATCTTGAGCACGCGCGCGAGTGCGGTTTGAGCCGTTGCAACTGTTGCGTGCTTTGTGCCCTGAGAAAGAATTATCGTTGCGGGGTCAATGCCCAATACGGCGAGCACGGCTTCGTCGGAGATGCCGTCGACTGGAAGGGCAGTGTTGGTCTCGAGGGCGGTGATGAGGGCGACTGTGCCTTTGCCGAGTGCGCCATCGACTGCAATGCGCTTTTTCTTTGGCAGTTTGAAATATGCATTGAGAGCAGTTTGTAGAGCCTTGACGTTGTCACCTCGGTCGCCTTTGGCCATCGGCACACCAAGTGGCAGAACAGTCGCTACGCCATTAGTAATGATGTTCTGTGATCGAAGTGCATCCAATTGGTTGCGGATAAATAACGTAAATTCGCTGCGACCAGTGGAGGTGAGGTGAACGTTGTCGCTAAACCATCGGTTTTGAGACGGCGCTGATGAAGCAGCATTCCAGTCGAGTACTGAGACGTTTGGGTATCTTGCTGCAGCATCTGCAAGAACTGCGTTGGAGAGCGTGTAATTTTTTGAGGTTCGGCGGGTGGAGAGATTGATAAACACAATTCGCTGCACACCCCGTGCGCTGAGTGCATTAACTACTTGATCAACATTGGACTGAAATGAGTTTGGGTTATCGTTATAGCCCAACTGAATTATTGCAACGCTTGGGTATTGCTCTGGGGTGAGCGCATTGATGATTGACGGCGCGTCTGGCGACCCGGCTGCTGCAGCCACACAACTCGGGCCAACGAGACAGCGGTTCATGAGTGCTTGATAGACCGTGTCTGGGTAGGCAGGAGTGACAACGGATGCAAATGTGCTGGCAATGCTCTCACCAACTGAGTCGCCAATAAACAACATTGGCCCAACCGGACCAGCATCGAATGATGCACCATAAACAGATGATGTCTCATACCACGGAGCAGGTAGATCAAAGATCGACTTGAAGTCGTAGCCCTTAATGGTGACAGTGGATGCGGTGCCATTAATTGCAACCGAGGTCGCGTAACCATTCCAGTCGCCACCAAGGCCATCGTGCGTGGTGACAACAGATGTCAGTGTGCCAATCTTTGGATATTTGGCCATTATCTGCGCAGCAGAGATGATGCGTGTCCAGACCAATAAATTGTTGACAGGCTCGCTTGCAAGATCGCCTGGGTCAACTTGTGCGGGGAAGGTGCCACCCGCAGTGCGTCCACCATTGCTCGAAGTAAATTCGGTGCGCGAGGGCTTGCCGTTTGGTTGCACGATCACGACGCCCGCGGTTTCGGCTATGGCCTGATCGGTGAGCGGATGCTCAAGAGCAACGATCGCGCCGTTTACTGATTCGCGTAATGCGCTACCGCCGTACACCTGACAATCTTGTGAGTCACATGTGCGAGCCAGGCCCGCGTATCTATTTTCGGTAGCCGAATATGAGCGCGCGGCGACTGCTTGGGCGCGTAGAGCGTTCATTCCAAGCCCGCCTGCAGCATTACCCCATTCGGCCGGAGACTCGCGGGGCACGACACCTCGCAAGTAGCTCTCGATATTGGTGGCGTTGATGGTGCGGTTAGCACCACTCGAGTTGTTCACTGCTCGGATTTCTCCGCGATAGTAACGAATCTTGTTCTTGCTGCTGGTGCCCGGCTCGCACAGGCCGATAACAGCAGTTGCACCGGCTGCAGGGTCTGTGCCAACAGTCGTGGTGAACGAAGCAACCGTCGGTACATCTCCAATCAACGTGAAGCCTTCTGTGGCGGGGTCTGCCGTGATTGCGCACTTTCGCTCCATCGACCCCCACACTCGATAGACGCGTTGCGATGTTTCAATCGCTACTAGGGAAGTCCAAAGTCGTCCAGGCGTTGGATCTTGCACAAACACCGCATTACTGGCATCGGCGACTACCGAGGTTGATTTGTCGTTCATTGCCGAAAGATAGGTGGTCATCTCTTGTCCGGGGTCGGCAAGTGAGCCGATGGTGTTACCAGTGGGGCCGCCGTAATAGAAGTTGAGAATCTGATCCCAACTTGAGCCAGTCGTTGCCCATCCGTACGCGCCATATTGGCTCATACCGCGACCATGTCCATAACCGCGACCATTGATCACAATTGCATTGGGCAACAAACCATCATCGGCACGGGCAGGTCCAACAGGCAACATCGTGGCAAACAGGCTGATGACAATAATGCCAACTGCGCTCATCATTTTTGGTTTTGGGGGTACGCGCATGCTGAAGGATTCTCCTTGCCGCTTGAAAACCATTCTACCGAGAGTGATCGGCAGGAAAGGGCAATGCTTTAGGAAG
>JBIIWI010000091.1:0-3629 GCA_044339005.1 Ilumatobacteraceae bacterium | reverse complement strand
TGCGTTTTCAATCAGTGATCCACCCCAACGTGCACGCGTCATGCGCAACGGTTGTGCGCCATCAAAGGCAGTGTCAAATTCGATGCAGTTCATGGACGCTGGAAGATCAAGTCGTGCGGCAACTTGAGCAATCACTTCGTGTCCACGTTCGGTTCCGCATCCAAGTACAACTTGTGGCGATGATTTGCGCACAACTTGTGCAACTGACTCACCCCATGCTTCAGGACCAAATTCTACAAGCGCTGCGTGATGCGCTTGGTGAACAGTTGTTGCTCCATAAGCCGCGATTGCATCGCTCAGTTCGTCGGCATTTGTGCCGACGGTTACTGCTTCCATTGTTGTATTGATTTGTTTTGCAAGATTGCGACCAGCGGTGAGTACGCCAAGTGATGCCGGCGTCATTGTGCCGCGGTCGTGTTCGACAACGACGAGCACGCTCATTTGAATACTCCGAGCTCGACGAGCAAGTCGACAACTGCCGACGCTGCTTCTGGGCCAGTGCCAAGAATCTGGGTATTACTCACGCGCTCTGGTGGGCGCTGCAACTGAATCATTTGCAATCCACCAGCTTCGGCGGAAATCTCGGTGCGCTGAATCTCAACTTTTTTGGAAGCGAGACGACCCTTCATCGTTGGATAGCGGGGGAGGTTGATACCTTCACGCACACCGATGCATGCAGGAAGCGGCAAGTTGTAAATCTCTTGACCTGCGTCAGATTCGCGACGAATTGTTGCAACACCGTCTATGACATCAATGCCCTTTGCGCCGTTGACCATTGGTCGGCCAAGTTTGACCGCAGCACGAACACCGACTTGATAGCCACACGAGTCGGCTGATTCGTTGCCAAACAAGATCAGGTCGTATGTGCCGTTGGCGGTTTCAAGTGCGGTGATGGCCGAAGTGATTGCGGATGCGGTTCGCTGTGCATCCCAATCCATGCCCTCAATGGGAACCAATACGGCCTTGACCGCACCGACACTTGCCGCCGTACGTAGTTGCTCCTCTGCTTCGACTCCGCCCAGAGTGAGCACAGTGACTTCGCCCCCATGCTTTTCTACGAGTTGAACAGCTGCTTCGACCGCACATTCTTCGTGTGGGCTGACAGTGAAGCCAAGAAACGCAGTGTCAACTTGCTGACCATCTTCGGTGATGTTGATGCGCGCGCCAGGGGCTGGCACACGTTTGACACAGACGAGGATGTTCATGGCAGGAGAAAAGTTTCTAGCTCTTCATCCGCGCATCGGTTGGGTCAAACAACGGTTGCGAGCCAACGCGCGCAACACGCACAGGAAACATCTCGTTCATGTACATCACACGCAATTCATTGCCTTCAACGGCGTGTTCTGGAGTGAGGTATGCAAGCAACAAGTATTTGCCAAGCGATGGTGCTGCACCTGCGGTCGTTACACGTGAAACGCGACCCTTGGTGTCGACAATTCGTTCACCATCTTTTGTCAAGACTGGTTCGTTGCCACCGGTTGGGAAGCGCTTGATGCCCGACTTGCTGGTGTTGTCAATCATTTCGAGTGTGCACATGATTGCCGCTGGTTTTTCATCGCGTGCCTTCATGTACTCGGCTTTTCCAATGAAGTCAGCAGACTTCACTTTGGCGCGGTTGAGTCCGGCTTCCATTGGGTTGTATTCGCTCTCAAGTTCTGCTCCCATGAGGCGGTAGCCCTTCTCAATTCGACCAGTGACTGCGTACACGCCCATGCCAACAGGAATGATTTCAAATTCCTTGCCGGCTTCGGCAATTGAATCCCACAAGCGCAAGCCGTGTTCCATCTTGGTGTAGATCTCCCAGCCATTTTCGCCAACATACGAGATGCGGAACATGGTTGCAGGAACTCCGTCAATGAGCACTTCGCGCACCGAACCGTAAGGGAAGTTTGCTTGGCTGACATCGAACGGAACCAACTTGCCTTCGGCGTTGATGTTTTGCGTTGCCTTTGCCATTGTCTTTTCGGCGTTCGGACCCCACACACCGATTGTGCACAACGCACTCGACATGTCGGTGAATGTGACCGAACCATCTTGCGGCATGTACTTGGTAAACCAGTACTTGTCGCGGCCACCGTCGAATGCGCCAGTGATGACACGGAAATGGTTTGCGCCGAGTCGCATGATCGTCAAGTCACCACGGAAACCGCCGCCTTGAGTGAGTAGTGGCGTGTAGACCGAACGGCCAACAGGAACATCGACGTTGTTGACGCACATGTATTGCAAAAACGCCATAGTGCCAGGGCCAGTGAAATCGAACTCGTTAAACGCAGTGAGATCAACCATGCCAACCGACTCGCGCATTTGCAAATGCTCTGCGTTGGTGATTGGTGACCACCAGCCTGCATCCCATTCGCTTGGGCGTGCCTCGCACTGACCCTTGAACTTGTCCATCAACTTGGCGTTGGATGCAAACCACTGTGGGCGTTCCCAACCACGGGCATCAAAGAACTTTGCGCCAGCAGCTTCTTCACGTGGGAAGAATGGACTGCGTCGCATATTGCGCTGCGTACCCCATTGCTCGCGTGGGTGCACGATGCCGTATGTCTTGTTGAAGTGCTCATCGCAACGTGCGTAGATGTGGTGGTCAGTCTTTTCGTGCGCATAAAAGCGGCTGATGTCTGATGAGTGCGGGTCGCACAAATGCGGGTAACCGTATGTCATCCACTCGGCAACGAGTTGTGCAATGCCAGGACCTTCTTTGATCCATACTGCAGCAGCAGACCACAAGTTGCGCACTTCAACTGTCTCGCCAAGAACTGGCATCGCATCTGGTGTGAGCGACAAGAGGCCGTTGATTGCATATTTGATTTCGGCATCGCCGAGCATCTCCATCAAGTCGATTGCTTGTTCCATCTGCGGATCAAAGTCGTCTTGTGTGAGTGGCAATTCGGTAGGCGACAATGCGGACGCTTCATTTGATGGAATGTCGTCTGGGTGCATAAAGATTGCACGGTGGGCGTATGAACCGACTTCCATCGAGCCAGATGACTGACGCTCGTAACAGAACGTGTCCATGTCGCGGATGATTGGGTATGCAAGCTCTTTGTTGGACTGTTGCAAAATGTCAATTGGACCAACGTCAGCCATTTGGTGAACGGCTGGTGTCAACGGAATATTTGCTCCGGCCATTGCAGCGATGCGTGGGCTCCACACACCGCAAGCCACAACAACGAACTCGGCTTCGATGCGACCCTTGTTGGTGACAACAGCCTTGATGGTGCCATTTTCGACTTCCAGGTCGAGTACTTCGGTATTTGCAAACACTTGCAAGTTGCCAGCAGCTACAGCACTCTCGCGCATAAGTGTGCCAGTCTGCAGCGAGTCGACAACCGAAACGCTTGGGGTGTAAAAACCGCCGAGCAAAATCTTTTCGTTGATGAACGGCACAAGCTCTTTGATCTCTGCAGGAGTCAGCAACTTGGAGTCGATGCCCCACGACTTGGCTGAAGTCATGCGACGATTAAACTCTTCGAGACGTTCTGGTGTGCGAGCAACTTCGATACCGCCGCATGTGTTGTTCATTCCCAATTCGATGTACTGCTTCTGAGAAGCAAGTGTCAGCATCGCCATTTCTTTGTTGTGGTCGGTTGGGAAGATGAAGTTGGAGGCGTGACCTGTTGAACCAC
>JBIIWI010000089.1:0-3705 GCA_044339005.1 Ilumatobacteraceae bacterium | reverse complement strand
GTGGGCACAACCACCAGTTGGTCGCATTGAAGTTACCAAGGGTCTCATCACCCTCAGGCGTTCGTGGCAATACGTTGGGTGTCCAGACACCGAATTGACTTTGGCAGCAAAGACGACAAAAACAGGGTCATTCACTTTTAATCACATTCACTTCGACATGGTTCTCAATCTTCTCTGGAGCATCGGAGAAGCAACAGCAACCATTAGTTTTGATCCGGAAAATGGCGAATACCTCGAGGTGCACACCGACAAAGTGTCAATTCACTTCAAGTTGATGTTGGATGGCGCGGCACGGTTCTTTCCACAGGTAAAGGATTACCTGACCAGTCGCAATATCGAGCACCTCGTACACGATGGCGGACAGATTGCAGTCAAGTACAAAGACATCAAGGTTCGTTTGCAATTGTTTGATGGATCTGAACCCATCTTGAGAGCAACGGTGACTATTTTGCATAACGTGACTGAGAGCGTCAAGTTGTTGCGCGAAATCAACCGTCTCAATGCAACACGAGTGGGCAATCGCGTCTGGATCGACAACAAAATGTTGGTTGTCGGATCAGAAATGCGTTGTGACGAGACACGGATGTTGACTCCGATCCTTGACAGTCTCGTGAGCGAGGCACGTTACCTGGGCGGTCTGTTGGGACCAATGTTTAGTGGTACCGCACCCGCAGCGGCCTAATCGGCCACTGCAAGCATGTCTGTCCACACGTTGCCAAGAGCATCGTGGAACACGTGTCCACGTGACTCAGCAATGCGGTTCTTGAAGTTGTCGTAATCGAGCATGTCAACAGTGGTTGAAAGCCAGACCTTGTAGATGTCATCGGATACAAGCACCCGGTATCCATAATCGGCATAGGGCGTCTCAATGATCTCGGTTTCTGAGAGCTCGGCCAACACTTCAAGTGATTGCTTGTCGCGTGAACGAACAGTAATTTTTGATGGTGCGTCAACCTTGCGTACTGCGCTTACGAAACCTGTTTCAGTAAATACCCACATGGTTATTTGCCTCCTTCGTTGAGAAAATACTGTGCCCAATACTGCTGCATTTGTTCTGGAACTTCAAACAACCAGTCAACTTCGACTGTAAACCCTTCTTCGCGCTGATTACGCGTGTAACCATGAACCCCCTCGATGGCAAGGTAGGTACTAAACGAACCTGATTCATTAGTACACGTGACGTTTGCGATGACTGGTGCTGGAGCACCTGCCTCATCGACCCCAGTGATGACGTATCTATGTGGTTTCTTCATTGATCTCTCCGATCGGTTGGTGGCGACTAACTCTGGACAAAGTTTGGCCCGGTACTTGCGCACCGGGCCAAACAACTTGCAAAAGACAAGAAAGGGGTTACTCGTCTTCTGCGTCCTTGCCCGTCTCAAAAAACAATGCAGAGTCATACGACTCCATCGCACGCTTCTTGTCGCGCATATTTGACATTCCGCGAGACATGCTCGCAAATGCCTTACCAGAACCATCTGCTGTTGGTTGAAACTGCTGGGTTGAACCGTGGTCATAACCCATCGCTGCCGCATCTGCGTATGCAGTGAGTGCTGCCGAGATGTAGACAAATGTCCAACCATCTGTCTTGCACTGCTCGATCAACTGGGTCACGCGTGCCAAGTTGTACTCGCGACTTTCGTTTTCTCCTCCATCAGTGATGGTTACAAACACCACGTCTTCGGTTTGAAGACCAGTTGCCACGCGTGCTGCTTGCTCGACCCGGATACGACCGATCAAAAGTCCGGTTGCATCAAGAAGTGGGGTTCCACCTCGTGGTTGGTAACTGGTTCGATCCAGCTTGGTCATCTCTGCAATGGGGATGCCTGCGAACATTACGTTTGCTGGATCTTGTGAATCGAACTGGATGACAGTCAATTTTGCATCTGGACCATTTTGTGCTTGTTCTGCAACAGTTTGGTTGAAACCGCCGATCACATCACTTGCAATTGACTCCATCGAACCGGAACGGTCGACGAGGATGTACATGTGGGTGACCTTTGGTACTGCTGCTGGGTTTGGGGTTGGATCTGTCATTGGATTACCTTTCGTTGGGATTTGTTGTACCTGTAATACGCACAAAGGTCCCACATGTGTGACATGTGGGACCAGGGGGTGCTTATGCCGCGTAACGCTGGCCGATTTGCTGGATGCAATAACCCACATCTAGTGGGTTTTGCTTGTGCCACTCGAGTACCGCATTGAACTGTGCATCGCTTTGTTCCTGGGTATTGCCCTGTTGCTCTGCAAACCACTGGATTGCGTCCCCTGCATAGATCATCGCTGCGATCGGACGTGCTGCTCGGATTTGACCAAGTGCTTCGATCGGGTCGACCCCATTGGTGATCAGTGCGGTGAATGCTGCTGATGGACCGCGGTTGACACCCATATGACAATGGATGACTACTTTTCGGGTTGGATCTGCAAGGACCTGTGCTGCTGCTTGTTGGATCGCTTCGAACCACTCATCGCTGCGCCTGTCACCCTCATCGTCTACGCCCAACCAGTGATACTTGATCTGCGGTGCGATTCTTGCAACAAGTGACTCATGTGATGCCTCGCCGCGGAGATCGATGATGTCGGTGACACCTTCGCTCACCCACTTTTGAAGTTGTACGACTGCTTCAGAGTCGTAATCGGAGAGGTCTCCGCTGACTGCGATCTTGTCGTTTACCCAACACAGAGTGCGCCAAATTGCGCCTGCATTGCTGGGTCTTGCCTCTGGGTTGTATCCAAAGATGTGGTGGGGTGTCTGTCGGTATCTCATCTGTATGCCTTTGTCTTTCTGTAGGTGGTTGTTCCCCCTCTAAACGCACCTACTGAACAAAAGTGTGACGTGCATCCACAAACAGGAATGTCACATATCTACTGAGCACGTGCGTATTGATGTCAGGACAACATCAATCGGAGGAAAACCCCATGTCAGTAGCAGTTCTCGAACAAGCAGCAATCGGTCGGCCAATCAATCGTCTCGGAGCGTCGATCTTCCCCGTCTACCTACCAGGACAGGGTCTCCCCTTTCACTTCGTGTCTGGCGCAGCGTCTGGAATCGTTGTTGGCGAAAAGGCAAGTGCGGAAGTGCCAACTTTGCAAGTCACCAATCCAAATGGCCATGCAGTGTTGATTCCCGAAGGCCAAGTATTGGACGGCGGACATCAAACACGAACGGTGAACGTGAGCATTCTTGTTCCGGCCGGTGCAACCATCGATATTCCTGTGAGTTGCGTAGAAGCTGGTCGTTGGGGTGGAGGAAATTCCTTCACAAACTCGGATCGCTTTGCAAACCGTCGAGTGCGCCGCGCAAAAATGGAAGGCGTCCGTGAAAGCCTTCGCCATAGCGACAGCAAGCGCTCAGACCAAGGCGCGGTCTGGAACGCGGTTGACTACGAATTGAGTCGCAAAGGAATTCACAGTCCTTCTGCAAACTTTCGCGACATTGAAGATTTTGCGCAACGTGACAATGCATCTGCGCAGGCAATTCAAGATCTGGTGCGTCGAGGACCACTCCCCGGGCAGCAAGGCGTCGTAATTGCACACGGCCAACGAATCGTGAACGCAGAGTTGTTTGCAACCCATGAGGCATTATTGGCCAACTGGGAAGCACTCATGCGCGGAATCGTGCTCGATGCACCAGGCGATCACAATCTGCGACCATCGGCAACTGCAGCACTCAAGTTTTTGAGTCGATTGGCAAAGGCCGAGATC
>JBIIWI010000038.1:0-12502 GCA_044339005.1 Ilumatobacteraceae bacterium | reverse complement strand
CGATGCTGCAACAAGAAACAACACAGTGCCGATTAACGCAGACAAAATTGCAATGATCACAACTTTGTTGATGCCAGGAGTGACGTCCTTCCAGCGGAGAATTGTGTTGATCGGTGGGAAGCTAAAACCACGACCGGCTTCAGCACTCGGTACAAGTTTCTGAAGTACTTGCACCGACGCTTTGATTGCGAGTTGAGTTGAGAACACTGTGGTCATCCTGTTGATCGACTAGTTGGGCTACTGGTTAAGAAGTTGGTCTTGGGTTGAAATCTGTTTTGGCTTGAGGCCGGGGAAAGCAAGCGACAAAGAAACATAGCGCAATTCCCAGAACAATAAACCAACATGCGAGATGACAATCGTCATGCACAAGGGCACTAACTCGGTCCAGGATGCATTACGCACCAAAAATACTGCGGCGGCGATAACTGCCAAGCGGAAGATGTACCCAAACAGGGTTGCCCCCATCATTAACGCATAGGAGATTTTGGCCGTATACGACACCATCCATGCAGCAACTGCAAAATTACCGAGCACAATCGCTAGACCGTATGCGCTTGACCATCCACCATTGACACCCCAAATCAGTGCACTGAGGCCGATCATGATTGGCGCAACAAACATTCCGCGCTTAATGATGTCTCGAACTATTGCGGCTTCCGGGGCGGGGCCGGTGTCATGCATCGACAACACCGACGTGTACTGCGGATCGTCGCTTTTCATTTTGCTACGCGCTCTTGCTGGTGACTTGTTGTTCCTTGCAAACGTTGTTCGGCAAGCGCTTCGATATGTGTTCCGTAGGTGTAATACAACCGAGCAAAGTTTCCAACGACCGAGAAAACAACGAGACCAATCGTGAACAGCGGCAGTGTTCCAATTGTTTTATCAACTACAAGACCAATGACAGTGAAAACCAAAACGCTGATGGCCATCTCTGGCCCACGACCCAAAGAGTCACTTGAGCCAGTGAGTGCTTGCTTTTTCTTTGGCACGAGTTTTTTGGTCAAAAAATTCATCGAAATAGACATCCCAGGCGCTTGTGAAACTAAGTACAAACTAGACGGGATAAGGACTTGCGACCAAATTGCTCGTGCGCTTGTGCCTTATTCTCCTGCCCCTAGTAATTGGATTACAGGCCGGCCGATTCGCGGTGGCGCACCAACCGAGGGTGGAAAATCGTGAAGCCAATGAGAAGCATGGCCGCGAGTAATACCAGCCAGAGATTGGGGTTTTTATTGGACAATGCTGGGTACAAAGCAAATGCGGACAATAGGCCAGTCCAAAGCCACAGAATGACGACAGCTCGACGTGGTCCGTGCCCTAACGCGATCAATCGGTGATGTAAGTGTCCCCTGTCAGCGGTTGCGAGACCTTTCCCGCTGAGCGTCCGACGAAAGATTGCGAAAATCACATCAATGATGGGAACACCGAGAATGAGTAGCGGAATAAACAGTGGGGCAATAAAGAAGTACGTCTGACCGCTGAAGTCTTGAGACTGTGGATCTGCGCGACCACCCACAACGCTCGTCGATACCGCCATCAAAAGTCCGAGCATGAGAGCACCGGAGTCACCCATAAATATTCTTGCTGGATTGAAATTGAATGGTAAGAAGCCAAGACAGATACCCAGCGTGATGATTGCAATCAGAGGGCCGATGTTTGGTTCAGACAACAAGCCAACGTCACCAAGGTGTTTGCTGTACACGAAGAACGATGCTGCTGCGATGGCGACAATTCCGCCAGCAAGACCGTCGAGACCATCGATCAAGTTGATTGACTGCGTCATTCCCAATAACCAAAAAACCGTGAATAACGGAATCCAGTCATTGGGCAAAATAAACACATCCAAAAAGGGAACGCGAAAGAAAAACATGGTGACACCAAACGCGACAAGTGCAAGTGCAGCGACCACTACCCCAGTTACTTTCATCGGCGCCGATACTTCGCGAATGTCGTCAAAAATTCCCAACACAAAAATCACAACCGCAGCAATGAGCACTCCGATTAATTCAGAGTTGTTTTGAAATAACCCAGAAAAGCGGTCCATCTGCGAAGCAAGTCCGAGTGAGGCGAGCAAACCAATAAAAAATGCAATGCCACCAACATCAGGGGTCGCAACTGGATGCGAGCGTCTCTCGTCTGGTTCTGCCATCCAACCTTTTAGACGAGCGACATATGCAACGACCGGCGTCGTTGCTGCGGTGACTACAGCGGCACACCCTCCAACAATGAGATAGCCACTGAGATCAATCACAAATTATTTCTTGACTAGTGGATACACCGGAAACTTGGCGCACAATGCGGCAACTTTTGCTCGCACCTCTGCAACAATCGCTGGATCATTTCGACCGCGCAATGTTGTTGCAATGTATTCGGCAATCAATGGCATTTCTTTTTCGGTCATGCCTTGTGTTGTCACCGATGGAACACCAATGCGTACACCAGAAGTAACAAACGGGCTGCGCGGATCATTCGGGATGTTGTTTTTATTCAGCGTGATGCCAGCTTGATCAAGCACCAACTGAGCTTCCTTGCCCGTCAGTTCGCTATCAAAAGGCTGCAAATCAACAACCATCATGTGGGTATCAGTACCGCCAGAGACAAGTCTGAAACCCTGATGCGCCAAGGCTTCCGCGAGTGCTGATGCATTAGAAACGATTTGATGTGCATACACCTTGAAGCTCGGTTGCAAAGCCTCATGAAATGCAACTGCTTTGCCAGCAATTGCATGCTCAAGTGGTCCACCCTGACTACCAGGAAATACCGCTTTATCAATTGCTGCAGCGTGTTCTGCTGTGGTGAGAATGCAACCGCCGCGAGGGCCACGCAATGTTTTGTGAGTTGTAAACGTCACAACATCTGCAAACGGAACTGGGTTTGGATGTGCGCCTCCAGCAACTAGACCGGCAATGTGTGCGATGTCGAACATCATCAACGCACCCACTTCATCGGCGATTGCTTTAAACGGCTCTGGCTCAAGTCGGCGTGGATATGACGTTGTGCCAGCAACAATCATTTTTGGGCGATGCTCAAGAGCCAGCTCGCGAATTTGATCAAAATCTAGACGCTCGTCGGTTGCACCGACACGAAACGATTTGAAGTTATACAAAATTCCGCTGGCATTCACTGGCGAACCATGAGTCAGGTGACCACCGTGATCGAGGCTCAAACCCAAAATGGTGTCGCCAAGCTTAACGAGTCCCAAGTACACCGCCATATTGGCACTTGCGCCAGAGTGCGGTTGCACGTTTGCGTGATCGGCTCCAAAAAGTTTCTTGACGCGCTCGATCGCCAGCGCTTCGATCTTGTCAACTACCGCATTGCCACCGTAGTAACGCTTTGTTGGATAACCCTCTGCATATTTATTTGTCAGCACCGAACCGGTTGCTTCCATGACATCGGGTGACGTGAAGTTTTCGCTCGCGATCAGCTGCAAGCCAGTAATTTGACGAGTGCGCTCTTCGTCGATGTACCCAAAAGTTTCGGTGTCTCGTGATGTTTCAGATGGCCAAGGCATTATCGGTTTCCTTCTTGTTCTTCGATTTCGGTTAATTGTGCAACTCGTCGATCGTGTCGACCACCTTCAAAAGGTGTTGCGAGAAAAACATTGAGAATTTGATCTGCAAGTTCAAACGTGACTACTCGCCCGCCCATTGACAACACGTTGGCGTTGTTGTGTGAGCGCGCCATCTCTGCCAAGTACACGTCATTGCACAGTGCTGCGCGAACTCCGCGCACTTTGTTGGCAGCAATTTGCTCGCCCTGTCCGCTTCCACCCAACACGATGCCCATGTCGGCTTTTCCGTCTCGCACTGCACGGCCCACCGCTGCACAAATTGGTGGGTAGTCAATCGAGTCGGTCGAATGTGTGCCGTGGTCGTCAACTTTGTGACCAGCGTTGGTCAAAACCTCGACTAGGTGTGCCTTAAGTTCGAAACCCGCATGGTCAGAACCAATTGCAATTGTGCGTATCTGTGGGCTATTCACTGCGCACGATCCTAGATCACGAGCAACCCAACCAATACTTCGCTTATTTCTCAAGATATATACAGTTGACCGAGTGACATCTGGCCAAAACAAGATTGACCCACGCACTCCGATCCTTGTCGGGCAAGCACAGGTCTCACAACACATTGACCGTCTCGAAAGTGCTGCCGGTCCAATTGAATTAATGTCGCAAGCAGTACGTGAAGCATTTGGCGACGCTGGAATACAAGTCGCAGGCGCCAAAAATTCTGCGCCAATCGACGCGTTACGGGTGGTTCGCTCATTGTCAACGCGAAGCACAAACCCCGCTCGCGATATTGCTGCGACGCTTGGGATCAGTGCCAATGAGTACGGTCTTACGCCACACGGTGGCAATATGCCTCAGTACCTGGTCAATTGTGCTGCGCTGCAAATTCGCGACGAAGGCGCACAGATGATCGTATTAACGGGTGGAGAATCATTTAGGTCACGCCGGCGAGCTCGTGCCGCACAAATGACATTGCCATGGATGGAGCTAAAAGAGAGTCAAGAAAGTCAAGCACCAACCCCACTTGGCGAAGACCTCGTGATGAACCATGAAATTGAATTGGCTCACAACATCATGCTGCCAATCGAAATCTATCCAATGTTTGAAACTGCATTGCGTTACCGCGACAAGCGAACTATTCCTGAGCACCAAAAATACATCAGTGAACTGTGGTCGCGATTTAGCCATGTTGCAGCAGGCAACCCAAATGCATGGATTCAACAGAGCTACACCGCTGAGGCCATTCGTACGCCTTCGCAAGAAAACCGCATGATCGGTTTTCCCTACACAAAATTGATGAACTCAAATAATGATGTCGACATGGCTGCCGCATTAGTGATGTGCTCGGTCGAGCGAGCCGAAACATTGGGCATAGCACGAGACAAATGGATATTTCTGCACGCAGGAACCGATTGTCACGAACACAATTTTGTTTCACACCGCTATTCATTTACTGACACACCTGCGATACGCATTGGTGGACAACGAGTACTCGAACTTGCACAAAAATCGATTCACGAAATAGAGAATCTCGATCTCTACTCTTGCTTTCCATCTGCTGTGCAACTTGGCGCAGAGTCACTCGGAGTTTCGCTCGATCGCCAACTCACCTGCACCGGTGGTCTCTCTTTTGCAGGCGGACCCTTCAACAACTATGTGATGCACGCAATTGCAACGACCATGACAAAGCTGCGCGAAAGACCAGAAGAAGCAGGTTTGGTATGGGCCAATGGTGGCTACGCAACCAAGCATGCATTTGGTGTCTACGCAACAACGCCTCCCGCGCATGGCTTTAAACACGAGTCACCCCAAGACGAAGTCGACTCGCTGCCCCGTCGAGCCGTAGCCACAGCCATCGAAGCGCAAGGTCCAGCGACTATCGAGGCATACAGCGTGATGCACGACCGCGATGGCGCTCCAGAAAAAGTGCGAGCAGCAGTACTTCTGGCCGATGGTCGAAGAGCATGGGCAACATGCATCAACAAACAACTTGGTGCAGAAATGTGCGAAAACGAATGGGTTGGCAAATCAATCTCGCTCGATGCAACCGGCGATTTAAAGATCGGATAACAAGTTTTGTCGCAAACACACGACACGTTCCCGCGTCAGTATGCGCGAACACAACGATTGACACTCGGCGAACCACGCAACATAGTTGTTTCCCCTGACGGTGCGCGAGTGGTCTACTGCAGATCGCTCAGCGGCTCGGATTCAGTGAACTCGCTCTACGTATTAGACGTCGCCACGTCGGTCGAAACATGTGTTGCCGACATGATTGCGCTGCAAGAGAACAATAAGAATTCGTCCGGCGGCGCGCAGACCGAAACTGCAGCAGAACAGGCCCGTCGCGAACGCGCTCGCGAAGGAGCGACGGGCATTGTTGGCTACTCGTGCGATGAACAAGTTCTTAATGCCACATATTGCGTTGCTGGCAAACTCTTTGTCACCAACCTCGTTACGGCCATTACTCACCAGATCAATACATCTGAGGCAGTCTTTGATCCACGACTGAGCCCAAACGGACAACTCATTGCCTACGTTCGCGATAGCAAAGTATGTGTCTGCGACATGTCAGGCACAGAAACCATTGTCGCGACAGAGAACCAGTTGAACACGGAAGTGACCTGGGGTCAAGCAGAGTTTGTTGCGGGCGAAGAAATGGGACGCCAACGCGGATTTTGGTGGTCCCCTGACAGCCAATCAGTTGCTGCGTGTCGAGTCGACAATTCGCCTGTTGTGATGACATGGATTGGCGATCCAGCAAACCCAACGACCAATCCGCGACCACATCGTTATCCGTTTGCAGGCACTCCCAACGCAGCTGTTTCATTACACATTTTCAGCATTGACACATCGAGCAACAAAACTGCTCGCGTAGACGTTCAGTGGAGCCAATCCAAAATTGAATATCTCACCAATGTTCAATGGACAACTCACGGCCTAATCATCTCGCTTCAGAATCGTGAACAGACCATGCTTGAGGTCTGTTCAGTCGATGTGAACACTGGATCAATTCGAACGATCCGCACCGAGACCGACGAACATTGGATCGATCTAGTACCTGGTAGCCCTGTATTTCTTGCAGATGGCCGGCTCGCGATGTGCTGTGAACGCAATGGCGCAAGGGCACTCACTGTTGACGATCACGTTGTTACCGGTGCCGATACCCAAGTGCGAAACATCATCGCAACGTCACCGACAGCAATCTATTTTGGAGCAAATCCAATAAACGACCCAACCGTGCTGCACGTAATGCGTTGCATGCTTTCCGACCTCTCAGTGATGCCACTGACGAGCGAACCAGGTGTATTTACCGCGTCTGTTGGTGGTGAAACAGTCGTAATTCGCAGTGCAACTCTTGACGAAAAACGCACGATCACACGCGTCAATGGCGCACATCACATCACGAATAATGCCGAGACTTCACTTGTTACGCCGAATGTGATGCTGCACATAGTTGGCGCACACAAGATCGCGACCGCCATCGTGATGCCGAACAATCACGATGGATCTCCGCTTCCCATTTTGTTCGACCCTTACGGTGGCCCACACGCTCAACGAGTTGTGTCAGCGCGCAGTGCATACTTTGCTTCACAGTGGTTTGCGAACCAAGGTTTTTGTGTGGTTATCGCCGATGGTCGCGGCACGCCAGGCCGTGGAACACAGTGGGAACGCGATGTGCATCACGATCTTGCAACCAAAATTCTTGACGACCAAATTGAAGTATTGCGAGAGCTTCCAAACCTTGTTCCGTGCGTTGATACAACACGCGTGGGTATTCGTGGTTGGAGTTTCGGCGGCTACTTAGCAGCGCTTGCTGTGCTTCGTGCGCCCGACATGTTTCATGCTGCAGTCGCCGGCGCACCCGTCACCAAATGGGATCTTTATGACACGCACTACACCGAGCGTTACATGGGCAACCCACATCTTCATGCCGCCGATTACGAATCGACCTCGCTAGTTGCACAGGCGCACCTTCTTGAGCGTCCACTTCTACTCATTCACGGCTTGGCCGACGACAACGTGCTTGCAGCGCACACACTGCAGTTTTCAACAGCATTGCTACATCACGGCAAAGTACACGAGCTACTTGCTCTGAGTGGAGTCACGCACATGACACCTCAAGAAGTTGTTGCAGAGAATCTGTTACTGCATCAACTGCAATTTTTACAGCGACATCTCGCAAATTAGCTGGAGTTAGCCAGGTAGCCGACCAACAGCAATCCGGTCACGACCCGACAAATCTTTTTTAATCTCCGCATCGATGAGACCCGATGCCGTCATCATTGCGAGTACATCCGTACCCTGCTGATACCCAATCTCGAGCACCAACCAACCGGACTTCTTCAACCATGTTGCAGCACCTTCAATAACTGTGCGCAAATCTGCCAACCCGTTGTCATGCGCATATAAAGCGGTGTGCGGCTCATACAAATGAACGTCTGGTGCAACTTCACTATCTGAATGGGCAATATATGGCGGATTACAAATTGCGATATCGATCTGGCCTGCAATGTCTTGCGGCAATGCGTTCCACCAACTGCCATGCGCAACGCGCACATTTGCTGCTGCCCGACCAATCCCAACCATGTTTGCGCGAGCAACATCTAGCGCATCAACCGATGCATCAGTGAGCCACACATGCGCTGCGTCAACACCGAGTTCAAACGCCATTGACAGACCAATCACACCGCTGCCAGTGCCCAGATCGACAACTCGTAAAGCACTCTTGCTCTCGTTTTTCTCTGCAATATCCACTGCAATATCCAGCGCGGTCTGCACAACTTGCTCAGTCTCGGGCCGAGGAATAAGCACTCGCTCATCAACCATGACATCGAGGTGCCTAAATGCCCAACGCTTCATGACGTATTGCAGCGGCACACCGCTCAATCGATCGCGAACCATTGAGTGCAAACTCTTGGCGCATGCAACTGTCACCAATTGGTCTTGTTCTGCAGAAAACTCGGAAGCATCCATGCCGCTTGCGTGTTCACACAACCACCGCGCTTCTTGAGCATTGCCCAACTGTTGAACTGTCGTTGCAAGCATTTCGCGCCACGAAACTGTGTCGGTTGCTTCTGCCACTTCGTGCTACTCGTTTAATGAATTTCGACGGACGCGCCAGCCAACTGCTCAATCTCAAACTGCTCTGTTAGCGCATCAATCACTGCGTCAAGATTTCCCATCAAAACATCTTGCAGCTGATACAACGTAAATCCGATTCGGTGATCAGTAATGCGGTTTTCTTTAAAGTTGTATGTGCGAATCTTTTCTCCGCGACCGCCCTTGCCCACCTGCGCTTTACGTTGTGCCGACATCTTTTCGGCTTGCTCGTCTTCACGCAACTTGAGCAAACGGGAACGCAAAACGGTCATAGCGCGCAATCTATTTTGCAACTGACTGCGCTCATCTTGCATAGCCACAACCAACCCAGACGGTTTGTGGGTAATACGCACAGCGGAGTCTGTGGTGTTCACGCCTTGACCACCAGGACCGCTTGCGCGATACACGTCGATATGCAAATCCTTTTCGTCGATCTCGACGTCAACTTCTTCTGCTTCCGGCAAAACCATCACCGTTGCAGACGAAGTATGAATACGGCCTTGTGCTTCGGTAACTGGTACGCGTTGCACACGATGTGGTCCACCTTCAAAGCGCATCTTTGTCCACACGGTGTCACCTTTTGCCGACACTGTGATCTGGTTGATGCCACCCATCGGTGAGTTGTCACGCGACAACACTTCCCATGCCCAACCTTGCTTTGCCGCATACGCCGCGTACATGTCAAACAGGTCGCTTGCAAAGAGGTTGGCTTCCTCTCCACCTTCTGCACCACGAATTTCGATGATGATGTTCTTGCCATCATTAGGGTCAGCCGGCAACAACAGCACTTTGAGTCGCTCTTCGAGCTCGGACAATTTGGCAACACCCGAATCTATTTCTGCCTGCAATTGCTCACGCTCAGAGCCGTCGGCATCGGCCAACAACTCGCGCGCGGCCTCGGTATTGCCCTCGGTGTCGAGATACTCACGGATACACAACACCAATGGTGTTTGCTGCTTGTAGCGACGTGATGCATCACGTAATTTTGCTTGGTCGCTCAAAACCTCTTGACTGGCCAAACTCTCTTCAAGCGCCCGATAATCGGCATCAATTTGAACGAGTCTGTCTAACACGCCTCTTAGGCTACGACTTTTTTAGCGCACTACAGGTGCGACTTCAACGAATCGTGCAGGAATACGCAGCGATTTCGCCAACCTTGCCAATGACGGCGTCACGTTATTGGTGTGGGTTGCGATGACAAGCTGTGCATCTGGAGCAATGCGTTCACGAGCATCAGCAGCAAATGCAACGACATCTACGTCGACCGATGCAGTGCACACAACGACAATCTGTTGGTCTTGCTCGGTTACACCAGCAGCGCAACAAGGCACGGCGTCTTTCACATTGAGTCGCTTAACGGGTGGCTCTACGACGTGTAATGCTGATGCACCAACCAACTGTGGTTCAACGACTATTCGATGCCGCAGCAAACGCTCTGCGGCAAGCCTGTTGAGAGGGTGATGCTCTGAACCACTTTGTCGATGCCCGCGCACAATATCGACAACCTTGACAAGCGACTCGAGCGTGGCAACTTTGCCATGCAACATCTGGAATGTCTCGCGATCATGTGCCCCAACACCAATCTCGAGGCGAGGTGTGTTGTCGTTTTCGTCTACAACCACTCTGCACACTTCAAGCCCCATTGCTTCCCCACTCAACACATCATGCTCACGAACAACTTCTGCTCCTGACTGCGCAATGAGATCTGCAAATTGTTCATGTGATTCGGCTACATGTGACTTTGCGAGCACAGCATCAGCTTCTGCGCGCGCGACTTTCTTGTCGACCATGAGCCACACACGAATATCTAGGTCAAACAATTGTGCTCGCCGCGATATAAGACCCGCATCAGATGCAACAAAAATGTCGAGAGAAGCTACATCAAACTTTTGTGCCCACAACAGAACCGGACCAAGTGAGCGTTCGCATTGTTCGAGAACCACGACCCAAGCGTGGTTTCCACTTACAGCGCCTGCACCAAATGCAAACTCAACAAAATCTGGTTGATCGACAACACCGATACTCGCCATCGAACTCCGCAGAGCGAGTTGCGCCACACGTGATTTCTGATTGTTGTTCTCACTCATGCGAGAAAAGCCAACAGTGCGTTACTGATTTAAGCGTTTGGTTGCTTGGCGATTTCGGACAAGAACTCATCGTTGTTCTTAAAAGTCTTCAATCGATCGATGAGCAATTCGAGACCAGGAGCAGCATTGCCGCCTTCGGCCAAACCACTCAACACTCGGCGCAACTTCCACACCATCTGCAATTGCTTGCGATCAAACAACAACTCTTCGTGTCGCGTGCTTGACGCATCAACATCAATAGCTGGGTAAATGCGGCGCTCCGAGATCTTGCGATCCAAGCGAAGTTCCATGTTGCCCGTACCTTTGAACTCTTCGAAAATTGCATCGTCCATGCGGCTATTTGTCTCGACCAATGCAGTTGCAAGGATCGTGAGGCTGCCGCCTTCTTCAACGTTGCGAGCCGAACCAAAGAATTTCTTTGGTGGATACAGCGCACCGGCGTCGATACCACCGGACATGATTCGACCAGTTGCAGGTGCCGACAAGTTGTATGCACGTGACAAACGAGTAATTCCGTCGAGAATAATGACTACGTCTTCGCCCATTTCGACCATGCGCTTTGCTTTTTCAAGAACAAGCTCCGCAACCTGGGTGTGCTCTTCAGACGGACGGTCGAATGTTGAAGCAATAACTTCGCCCTTAACCGTGCGTTTCATGTCGGTCACTTCTTCAGGGCGCTCATCGATCAAGAGAACAATCAATTTCACTTCTGGGTGATTGCGCTCGATCGATGTCGCGATCGTTTTCATGATTGTCGTTTTACCCGCCTTAGGAGGCGACACGATCATTCCGCGTTGACCTTTACCAATTGGTGAAATCAAGTCGATGATGCGTGCAGTCATGTTGTTTGGATCTGCAGAGTTTTCAAGTCCCAGTTTGGAATCAGGAAACAGCGCCGTGAGATCTTCGAAACGAGGGCGTGCCTTGACCTTGTCGGCGGCAACACCATTGATCGTCGCAACATCGAGCATTGCTGGGTTCTTCTCATTGCGTCCAGCTGGTTTGCACATACCGGTGACATGATCACCCTTGCGTAGACCATATTGACGGGTCAAACGAACGGCGACGTATGCATCGCCTGCACTTGCCAAGTAACCGTTGACGCGTAAGAAGCCGTAGCCCTCGTCGCGCAGGTCTAAATAACCCGATACTGAAACTGGTTCAGTTGAAATTGGCTCATTCGAAACCTCTGACTCGAACGATTCGTAACGGTCACTGCCCTGTGGGCCTTCATCGCGTGGACCTTTGCCACGACGTCGACGGTTTCGGTTGCGATTTCGGTTGGGGCCACCTTCGGCTCCGTCACGCTGAAAACTATTGTGACGATCTGGACCACGATCGTTGCCCTGATTACGGTTCGGTCCGCGATCTTGATTGCGATCGTTATTGCGATTTTGGCCACGATCATTTCCGCGATCTGAACCCGATGGTCGCTCACTTGCACGACGTGCATCTGGTGCAACTGGTGTGCCTTCGTGTTCTGCTAATTCAATTTCCCAGTCGGCAAGAGGCTCGCCGTCTGCGCCAAGTGCTGCTTGCGCTGCGGCTGGAGCAGCAGTCTTTGCCGCCACTCGCGATGCAGGCTTGGCTGCAACAGGCGTTGGCGCTGCTGGTTTTGTTTGTTCAAGAATCATGTCAATGAGTTCTGACTTCTTGGCACGCGAAGCCGACTTAACGCCGAGTGCTGACGCAATTGCTGTCAGTTGCTCGCGATCTTTGGCTTCTAATGCTGATTTTTCAAGGGCTCCACTGGCCATTGGTCCTACTTTCAAGGGCGTTCACACAAATGTGAGTTGCCCAT
>JBIIWI010000087.1:0-3943 GCA_044339005.1 Ilumatobacteraceae bacterium | reverse complement strand
GTGATGTAATGGCCGTTTGAAGCCAGTCGGGATGTAGGGAGACGTTTTCCTTGGATTTCGATTCCCGGCGTCGCCTCCATTGTTTATTGAGTTAAATCGGTAACTTGTAATAATTTTAAATACGGAAGCAGATGAAGAAGCGGCCAAGAATGTGAGACTGATGATTAGTGGTCAAACCACATTACGAAGCACTATGGAGTGCGATTTCATTTTTGTGAGAACATCTACTTCTCGCAAGCAGTTAAGTCTTTATCTCTGTCCATTTTTATGAGTGTCGTATAGAGCGATCTAGACACGTATGGGTTATTTAAACGATAATTCTTCTGTTTTTTTGCAGCAGACACGGTTTTTGCAACGCCCCACGGGTATTGCTTGTTTACTTCAGCGCAGTTGCTCAAGGTCTTTTGGTTTGTCTGCGCAGAACTAAATGCAGTGCTGTATGGCATCGCGGCACCGACCACATAGGAAATCGTTGTTGTCGTAGTTTCAACTACCGTCCCACTCGACGAGTTGACTTCACTTCCATTTTCGTTTTCATTGGCGATTGGAAGTTGAGTGCTTTGTAAATTGTCGCTGGAGCTTTCTGGAATAGTTGTGCTGGTAGTCGTGGTGGTGGTGGTAGTGGTGGGGCTTGTTGTTGTAGTTACGTAAGTCCCATCAAACTGACGGCCGAAGGTGCCATCACATGAAATATTGCAGTCCCCATTGGTTACCACGGGATTAGCGCTAGCTCCGACGAGTTCATAAATTGCTGCTCGAGCAATATCTACGTCAACTCCGTTCCTCCACATCCAGAGAGTGAAATTGGGGCGGTATCCATTACCACCGCTTCCATCTCCTATTCCAATACCGACATATTCACAGTTGTTGAAAAAGTTAAATTTTGAAGCAATGGCTATTCCCAGTGCTCTGTGTCCGCCATTGCTATAAGCACCAAGACGTAAATATGCCTCAGTGCCGATATCAGTGTCCAGAATCGTGATGAAGGATGGACTTTCGGATGAGGGGGACTCGGTGTAATCACCACATTGAATTGCGTGTGCTGGAACCAGTGTCATCGTCATGGTGCTGCAAAGAACCGCCAAGGTCAACCCGATTCGATAAGCCATCTTCATATCGCAACCTCGCTTTGGTGGGAGTCTTGAACCTTGGCTGTGATGTGAATGGTACTCATTTGCTACCTCTTTGTGAACGCTCTCATGGAAACTAGGGGATCGGCACGTTTAATGCTCGGCTTGAGTATTAGTTTTGGGGGATGATTCGGCGCAGGCACGCATTCTCGGTATTCGCACTTTGCGTTGTTGTAGCAACCGTTTTTGTTGGTGCACCAAGCTTTGCAGCCTCGAATGGTGGCAAGTGTGCTAAGGCCGGTGTTATTCAAAAGACGAAGGGCGTCACTTACACATGTGTGAGGACCGGGAAATCGCTGAAGTGGGTGAGAAAGAATGCTCGGCAGAACACCACGACTACGTCGGCGCCATTGTCAATGGCCGAACTGTTGCTTACCAATCCTCCGTCACCGCAGCCATTAAGTAATTGTCGTCTTACTGATGCGAGAACATTCAAGACAGGCGGAGAGTGGCAAGCCATTACCTATCCTGCAGTCGCAACTGGAGGATTCACCAATGCGGGGAATGTGAATGTTGCGGTCATCTTTGTTGATTTTTCCGATGCATCGGGAACTGCATCCGAACTGAGCGAGGCGACCTTGGATGTGAAGAACGCTTCAGCCTGGTATTCGTGGTTCTCTCAGGGAAGTGTCACCTATACGTTGCGCATTGCCGATCGTTGGGTGAGGGCACCTAAAACGTCCAACAACTATTACTGGTTGCATCCTGGAAAACCTGGAGTCCAACTTCAGACCAGTCAAGAAATTGCTGAAACATACCGATCATTGGCGGCGACAGTCGTTGACACCAGCGGTATCACTTCAGTCTGGGTGATTACTCCGAAAACGGCTACAACGATTGACGAAGGGTTTGCGCTTCGCGATAGGCCGAGTGTGTTCTCTACTGGCGGGTCAACGTATTTGTCAAAGATTCCAATCTGGCAGCATTTTGTTCACGAGACACTTCATTCACATGGCGCGCTCGGTCATTCGCCGAAGAACTCTCAAATTGGATTGTTTTGGAACACTGGCGCAACTGGAGCATCACTGAATTCGTGGGATGCAATGACCTTTGGTTGGATGAAGCAAGAAAACGTATATTGCGTAGCAAAGGAAAGTTTGACCACCCAATCAATGACATTGGTTCCGATCGAGCGTGAGCAGGTTGGTCTGAGGAGTGTCATTATCAAACTGTCCGAGTATGAAGCGTTGGTGATCGAATCGCATCGCAAAGACAAGTGGTCTGAACGTTGGTCGACCGGTACTTCGGGTGTATCTGTAATGAGAGTTGATACGCGCATCGACACGGTGTGGGATCAAGGAAATTCAACGGGGAAATACTTGGTTCCAGTTCGAGAGCATTCGCTTGATTTTTTGAAAGTTGGTCAGACTTTTACAACAGATGGAATCAAGGTCACTCTCGTGAAGTCGGGCGATAATGACCAAATTAGAATTGAACCTTCAACGTAAAATTGGTAAATAGAGTCGCTCCAATGCATTACCGTTACACCAGCGGTTCAACAAGATTGGTGTGTGGTCAATGGGTGAGTGGGAAGATGGCCTAGGTGTAGCGAGAGATCGCGGAATCATCGACGAGGAGTTGCGGGGTCGTCTCATGTCGCTTGAGTTTGCTCGCGAGCAGAAGCAACAGGGTTTTCCTATGCGGATAGCGCTCATGTTGCTGGGGTCGATCGTGTTGCTGATCCCTTTGTTTGCAGTGACCGTTCGTGTGCTCGGCCCGGATCCATCCCAGTTGCTGATTGCACTCGTGTTGCTGGTGTTAGGTGCAATCGCCGAAGCAATTGCACTCTTGGTGCGGCGCGCCAAGCCACTCGCTTTCTTGGCTGGCATCATCGGTTCATTTGCAGGTATTCCACTCGGCATCGCAGTAGTTGTGTTGTTGCCCAACGACGCCAGTGTGGCGACTGGTGCGGTTGGTTCGTGCATTGCTGCTCTGTGGTCGTTGCTATGGTTTCGCCGCACCAAGGGTGGTATTCCAGTTGCTGTAATGATTGGCGAAATTGGAGTCACTATCGGGTTTGTTGGCGACTCTGTTGATCTGGGCACACAAAACACAGGAGTGTTGCTGTGTGTGTTTGGTGTTGTTGGTGCACTGGGCGCAATTTTTGGACGTATTAAGCCGAGTCTTCCTCCACTCATTGCGTCACTCATTGTCGTTGGTGTTGGATCGGTGATGCAAAACTCGTATGGCGGCAAGGTTGTTGCGGTGATGGGCATCTCAATATCTGCTGTGCTCTTTTTGCTGGCTTACAAACGCTCTGAAGCACTGATGGCATCAGCGGCAGCAATCTCGACGGGTGTGTGGGGCGTGGTGTTGGCCGCAACACTGACCACCGGAGCATTCGCACCGATCATCGTTGCAGCGGTAATCGGTGTTGCACTGATTACGTGGGGCCTTCGACTTTCGCGTTTGCAAAAATAGCGAATTTTCGATAAGGATGATCGGGTGGTAACGATTGACGACTTCGGTCGACCCGAACCCGAACCAGCAGTAGGCGAGGTTGAGACACTGCTCGGATTTCTTGACTATCAGCGTGCAACTCTGAAATGGAAGTGCAAGCGAGTTGATGCAGCTGGTCTTTCGACCAAAATCGCTGCTTCGTCGATAACACTTGGCGGACTACTGAAGCACATGGCCTTCGTGGAGAACGAATGGTTTGCCCGTTGGCTGCCCGACAATGAGCGAATTGAGCCGTGGCGTTCAATTGATTGGAGTGCACAACCAGATTGGGAGTGGGAAACTGCCGCAAATGATTCGCCTGCAGCATTGATGGGTCAATGGCTTGAGGCTGTTGATTTATCTCGCTCGATTAC
>JBIIWI010000086.1:0-4029 GCA_044339005.1 Ilumatobacteraceae bacterium | reverse complement strand
GAAGGCAAGGCCAAAATCATTGACCTTTTGGCAGGCACTCATTCACATGTAGTTCGCTATCAAGGCGGACACAATGCGGGCCACACCGTTGTCGTTGGCGACCAAAGATACGCACTGCAGCTCGTGCCGAGCGGAGTGTTGTACGACCACGTCACACCAGTTATTGGTAATGGAGTCGTTGTCGACATGCCGACGCTGTTTAACGAAATTGATGTCTTAGAGGGTCGCGGTGTCTCGTGCTCACGGTTGAAAGTCTCGAGCCTTGCCCAACTTATTTTTCCGTGGCATCAAGCGTTTGATGCTGTTGCCGAAAATGCCCGTGGTGACGCGAAGATTGGCACAACCCTTAAAGGCATTGGGCCCGCATACGCCGACAAAGCATTGCGAGTAGGTATTCGCGCCGGCGATGTGCGCGACCTAGATCGTTTTGAAAAGTTGGTACGCGAAAGGGCGGTTGCGGCACTTGCAATGCTCAAGTCTGTTGGCGGTGAGTCGTTTGATATCGAAGAAGTAGTTGCACGATTTGTTGTGCTCGGCAAGCGGTTGGCTCCATATATTGCCAACACGGTCGACATGTTGCATGATGCAATTGAGGCGAACAAGAGCGTGCTCCTCGAAGGTGCTCAAGCAACATTTCTCGACATTGATCACGGCACGTATCCATTCGTGACTTCATCCAATCCGACTGCAGGTGGTGCGTGTGCAGGTACTGGCATTGGGCCGCGGTACATCACACGAGTAGTTGGTATTGCAAAGGCATACACAACTCGAGTTGGTGCTGGACCATACCCAACCGAACTACACGGAGCGCTTGGCGATGCCATTGTAGAAATTGGTCACGAATTTGGAACCGTCACAGGTCGTCGTCGACGACCTGGTTGGCTTGACTTGGTGATGCTGCGTCACGCAGTGCGACTCAATTCGCTCACCGAGATTGCGCTTACCAAGCTGGATGTGCTCGACACATTTGACACGATTCAGTTGGGCGTTGGTTACACGCTCAACGGCAAAAAAATTGCTGGTTATCCGGACGACATTGAGTTGCTCGGCCAAGTTAAGGCCGAATATGTAGAGCTCGAGGGATGGAAAACAAATTTGCGCGAATGCCGTACCTTTGAGTCAATGCCTCTCGCAGCACGCACATTCGTAGAAACAGTCGAACGATATGTTGGCGTGCCGGTCACGATGATTGGCGTTGGTCCAGAACGAGATGATTGCGTGATCCGCTGATGATTGATCGCTACTCACTACCAGAGATCGCAAATATTTTTTCGGACGAATCACGATTTGCTCGATACCTCGAAATTGAGTTGTTGGCCACCGAGGCGCAATCAAAACTGGGAGTAGTGCCAAGTGCAGATGCCAAAGAATGTCGTGCGCGCGCACCAAAAGTTGACACCGCATTTGTTGCTGATGTTGCAGAGCGCGAAAAAGTAACCGACCATGATGTTGCGGCATTTGTAGATGTAGTTCAGCAACGGATAGGTATGCCTGCTGGAGCATGGATTCATCACGGCCTTACTTCAACCGACGTTGTTGATACCGCTTGGTGCTGGATGCTCAAAGATGCAAGCGACCTCACCATCTCGGCACTGAATGAATTAATTGTGCAATTGGTGAAGCTCGCTGAGTCACATCGCAACACGCCCATGATGGGGCGAACTCACGGTATCCATGCCGAACCAACGACGTTTGGCGCCAAAGTCGCGTTGTGGGCGTTACAACTGGATCGAGATCGTCAGCGTATGGTTGCAGCTCGCAATGCGATTGCGGTGTGCAAATTGTCGGGAGCAGTCGGCACATATTCAAATATTGATCCTGCTATTGAAGCCCATGTCGGAAAGTCGCTTGGGCTATTGCCAGTGCCGGCAACGCAGGTCATTGCGCGTGACAGGCACGCTGAATACTTGTGGGCATGCACATCGATTGGCACAAGCATTGAGGCAGTCGCAGTTGAGTTGCGTCACTTACAACGCACCGAAGTAAGCGAAGTTCGAGAAGGCTTTAAGCCAGGCCAAAAAGGCAGCTCGGCAATGCCGCACAAGCGAAACCCAATTTCGGCAGAAACGCTGACAGGTTTGTCTCGTGTGTTGCGAGGCAACTTGCAATCAGGATTGCAAAACGTTGCGTTGTGGCACGAGCGAGATATTTCGCATTCTTCAGCAGAACGAATTGTGTTGCCTGATTCTTCAATCCTTGTGTACTACATGGTCAAACGTCTTACCCGATTGATCGGTGGTCTCGAAGTTGATGTACAACGCATGAAAGAAAACATCGACAGCAGTTTTGGTGTTGTGTTTTCTCAGCCAGTCCTGCTTGCACTTGTTGAATCGGGTCTTTCGCGCGATGATGCGTACCGAATTGTGCAGGAGGATGCGGCCATTGCATGGCGCGAACGAAAACCGTTTCGAGATGTGTTGACCTCAGACAAGCGTGTGACTCTCAGTGCATCGCAATTAGATCAAGCATTTGATATTGACCGTGCGGTTCGTCATGCCCACTCGGCAATTGACGCAACACGCGGCCTTGCACAATGAGTAATTTGCCAAGCATCGATGCTGCACGCGAAGCACTTCGCACACACGTACTGCAGCATTCTTTGAAGACAGGTGAGTTCACACTCAAATCTGGTCGCACGAGCAAATGGTTTCTTGATACAAAGCAAACTGCGTGCAGAGCAGATGGCATCTTGTTGGTTGCCGATGTTGCATTGAGTTTGTTGCCAACTGAGATAAACGCGATTGGTGGTTTGACGATGGGTGCCGACCCTGTTGCGTATGGCATTGCAGCAATCGCAGCAACCCGAGGGCGACAGTTACGCAGTTTTAGTGTGCGCAAAGAAGCCAAAGATCACGGAGTGACAGGAAGAATTGCTGGTGCATTACAACCTGGCGACAAGGTTGCAATAGTTGAAGACACAGTGACGCGAGGACTTTCGATTTTTGAAGCGGTTGATGCGGTACGCGAGTTCGGTGCAGTTCCACATTTCATTACGGTGATCGTCGACCGCGGAGGAACTTGCGCGCAGATGGCACAACAGGCTGGCATCAAATATGAGCCAATGCTGAACGCCACAGATCTCGGATATGACTTCGGGTCGTGAACCTTCACGAATTATTTGATCTCACGCCCCACAATGGGGATGTGTATGTGGGGCAGGGCCTTGAATACCCGTGGGGAGGTCTCTACGGCGGACACATCGTTGCCCAAGCACTCCGCGCCGCAGCTTTCACGGTTGAGGATGGCATGTTGCCGCACTCGGTGCGCGCGTACTTTATTCGCCGCGGCAAAAATACTCAACCCGTTCGATATGAAGTCGATCGCATTCGTGATGGCAAGAGTTTTAGCACCAGGAGAGTTGTAGCGCGTCAAGACGACGGTGCAATTCTCAACCTTGAAGCGTCGTTCCAGAAGTTTGAACAATCCGTAGATGTATCAAACATTGTTCATCAACACGACATCATGCAACCGGATGAAATCGAAGAAACTTCGTGGAGTACGTTTCTTAATCGTCGAACATTGCCAAAGTCTGCACTAACTGGGATGAATAGAGAAGGTGCTGGGCGCACCGCGGCATGGTTCCGTGTCAAAGATTCTCTTGGCGATGACGAGTTGTTAAATCGCTGTGCACTTGCGTATTTATCTGACGACTTGCCAAACGAAAGCGTTGTCGAGGCAACTCCCGAATTGTTGAAGGCATCAACTGCAGGCGGAAATTTTCACGCGAGTTTGGATCACACCATTTGGTTTCATCGCCCAGTACGCGCCGACCAATGGCATTTATATGAAATGTCATGTTTGTCGTATGGCGGTGGGCGAGGCCTTACGCAGGGTTACGTGTTTGCTCAAGATGGAACGCACGTAGCCACTGTTTCGCAAGAAACATTGGTGCGCATTATTCCCGCTGCAAACTCATAACAAGTTTGCGCGGTATTCAATTGTGGTCGGGACCGGCGTCGATCCGGTGACCCTGCGCTTTTCAGGCGCATGCTCTGCCTACTGAGCTACCCGACCTTGAAGAGTGCAAGC
>JBIIWI010000085.1:0-4064 GCA_044339005.1 Ilumatobacteraceae bacterium | reverse complement strand
CTTGGATATCTCGGTGTAGCAATTCTTGTCATTGTGGAAAATTTGTTTCCACCAATTCCTTCCGAAATTGTCTTGCCATTTGCCGGCTTTGTTGCACAGCGTGGTGACGCATCGGTAGTGGTCATGATTCTTGCGGCAACCGTCGGCTCGGTCATTGGCGCGCTCATTTTGTATTACATCTCGTGGGCTATCGGGCCAGTTCGTCTGAGGCTGTTCGTTGTGCGGTTTGGCAAATGGTTTGGCGTTAAAGAATCAGATCTGACTCGCGCCGAAGAGTGGTTTGACCGACGTTCAACAACAGCGGTGCTCGTTGGCCGATGTGTGCCACTTATTCGATCCATCGTGTCGATCCCTGCAGGCTTTCGACGCATGAAGATTGCGCCCTTTGCTCTTTACACATTTATCGGCAGCGCGGTGTGGAACATTGTGTTGATCGGCGCCGGAGCCATACTTGGCGACAACTGGGATGCAGTTGGTGAGTACGTAGGAATCTTCCAATACGTCGTGATTGCCGTCATCGGTCTCGCACTCATCCGATTTGCTGTCATCGTTTTCAAGCGCCGCAAATAGGCGCGTAGTTAGTCGCGATCTATTTTTCGGCTGGCGAAACTCTTGCAGCACCCAGAACGTCACGTGTTTTTGGCTTACCTGCGTAGAGAATTCGAATTGAAGTTGCTGCCAGCATCAATGTGACCAGGGCAACTGTAAGTGCTTGGAAGAGGGTATTGGAGCGGTCAGTTCCTGCAGTGAGGGAGTGAAGGGAGACCGTAACGAAAAGTCCATAACTCGAGTAGTGGATCGATCGCCAAAGTGACTTTGGTATTTTCTTCATCAGCCAGGATGAAACTTGCACTGCAACTAACAAGTAGAAACCAATGATGCCCCATGCCACACCAATTGTTTTCCAATCGGAAGCAAAAGGAACAAATACATCTGCTGTTCCAAAATGTACGTACGAGTCGCCAACTATTGTGGCCATGTGCAACCCAGTTCCTAAGAGAGTGAGTGTGCCTAGCCACTTATGTAGGTCGAGCAGCCATGCTGGCCGGTCATAAGGTTTGAGCAATCTTGTAGAAAGCAGCACGCCCCATAAAGCGGACGCGGTTAACAAGCCCCAGGTAACAATCCCCGATGCGCGGGCAAGGTGCCACCAAAATTGTTGATTCGTCATTCTGTGTATTCCTTCCAACGTGAACTTTGGAGGCATCTTCCGTCCGCAAATACTGCGAGAGCAGCGAGGCCGGCCGCTTCAATCTGGGTGAAGCCTTCCACAAATCCAGCAACAAGGACGACTGTTGCAAAGACTTCAGCCCACACGGCTTCGGCTCCAATCACCGTTGCTTGAATGATTTGTTCTGCCGATCCTTGTAGAGGCAAGCCAGTCTTCGGGCTCAACACATGATGCATTTCATTGTTGCCAACCGACCAAGTCTTTGCATCGAGCGATGACGTTGCAATAGCCCCGTCAAGCAGGGTGGCGGTGGCAAGTATCTCTGATGCGAGAAATGGTGAAGCAACCGGAATTGACCATGCGCCATCGATTGGGCCGATTCCGGCGCAACGAATGTCGCCGCCAATGCTGATGCAGACACCTTCTGCTCCGAGCTCCCGCAATTCAGATGCAACTATGTCGGCTGCGAGTCCTTTGCCAAGCCCACCCGGGTCAAGAGTGAGCCCTATGGGAAGTGTGACGGTTGAGTTTTCAATATCAATTGACGTGGCAACAAGTGGTTCGCCCCACTGCAAACTTCCATCCAATTGGGTGACCAACGAAGCATTGGTGATTGACCGCGCATAGCCAAGTTGCACGAGAGATGGCAGCAGTGTGGGATCAAAAAGTCTGTTTGTTAAACGCTGCGCGTCAACTAAATAGCGAACAAGTGTGATCGTGTCGGGATGAACAGAAATTGCAACACCCTTTGATTGATTCAGTGCGCAGATATCGCTTGATGAGATGAATCGACTCCAACGTTGTTCTAGTTGCTCAAGCCGAACTCGCGCAACCCCAAGAAGTGACGGGTCACCGATGACTGTTACGTCGGCGGTGTTGCCCATGCACGCAAACACTTCCTGGGTAAGCGTGGACATTGAAATTAGTTTGAACCAGACGTTGCTGGGGGTGTCCATTGTGCTTGTGGTGCGGGCGGTGCAATGTTGACAACAACAGGTGCCTGACTAGCAGTTGCAGCGATTGCGGGCGCTGCGACTGCGGTTGTTGCAGAGGCGATTGCTGCTGGAGCAGGCTGTGTGGGTGCGATGATCGCGTTTGTCGCTGGAACTGCTGCCAATACATTTTGTGGGAGAGACAAAATCGGATTGTTCTGAATTTGGTCTCCTGCAGTTTTCGCTTGCGCAGCAATTGTGTAGGCAGAGCTGAGGCCAAGGGTCGATGCAATTGCAATGCCCGAACTGATAATTCTGGCGGAACGGGCTGGGTGCTTACTGCGCTTGGTGGCACGCGTAATGCCAGTTTGGGTTGGTTGATTAGTCGTCATCGTCTTCTCCTTCTTCCTCGTGTTCGTTTTCTTCGTGTTCATTTTCCTCGTGATCATCGTTCTCGTCATTGCTACGCATTTTTGGTGCAGCATTCGAGATTCGTGGTTGTTCCGCTACTACTGATGTGACGATTCGTCCATCAAGTACTTCTGCATGAAATGTCATTACCGAATCACCAAGCTTTAGAGCTACTGCGATACGAGAATTGCTTTCAGTCGTTGCAGCAAACGTGTAGCCACCGACCGGCGTGACTGACACAACGCTGAGAGAGTTAGTGTCAAGCGCCAGTGTGATCGCCGCGACCCCTTCAATGTTGTACGTCGATTGTGCTGCCACGGTTGGTTCTGCTGCAACTGCAACTGCTGCTGCTGGAGTAGTTACTGCACTTGGTGCGAAATTAGACAATGCGATGACTTCAGCTTGCAAGGCAGGAGCAGCTTCTGACGTTGTCACTGCGTTGTCTAATACTGAGGTATTTACCGTAAACGCCAAGGCGCCTGCGGCTAGTACGCCGGTGATGGAAAGTACTGTTGCAAGGGAGGTTTTCATAGAGCAAACCCTATTGATACAAGTGCAAAGGGATGGTCAAGGAATATCCAAGATTCATCCAATTTTTTAGAAATCGACAGATTTCTGTCAAGGCTGGAGAAAAGCAGCTAACAAGTAAGCGACAATAGAAGTATGGATGTGCTGCTCGTAGAAGATGATGACGCAATCGCTTCGTCGCTCACTGCTGGCTTGGCAACTGCAGGAATGAATGTGCGTCGAGTTGCTAATGGTACCGATGCGGTTGCGGCAAGCATTCCCGACGTAGTTCTATTAGATGTTGGCCTTCCAGATTTTGATGGCTTTGAAGTGTGTCGACGAATTCGGCAACACAGTCAAGTCCCAATCATTATGTTGACTGCGCGAAGTGAAGAGATAGATCGAGTGTTTGGTCTTGAAATTGGTGCTGACGATTACGTGACTAAACCATTTGGACTCAGAGAATTGATTGCACGTATTCGTGCGGTCACTCGGCGATCTGGGGTAACTGACGAAACACTTCATGAACACATCGTGATTGGCGCATTGAGCCTAGATATTTTGACCCGCCGAGTGTTGCTGAGTGGCATCGAAATCGAACTGACTGCAAAGGAATTTGATCTCTTGGCATACCTCGCATCTCGACCAGGTGTTGTTCACCGACGCATTGACATCATGGAGTCGGTATGGGACACAAATTGGTATGGACCCACAAAAACACTTGATGCACACGTTGCAGCGGTGCGCAAAAAACTTGGCGATCAGCGATGGATCGAGGCGATTCGAGGAGTCGGTTTTCGTCTTGAGGAACCAGTATGAAAAAGCGACTACTAGTAGCCATGGTTGGTCTTGTGGGAGTTGTGTTGATCGCACATGATGTCCCACTTGCGCTGCATCTCTCACAGATTGAGCGCGACCGTTTAAGTACGGCTATCGAGCGGGATGCATTCACAATTGGTGGAAAGATTTCTCCAACGTTGCCGCTTGAAGACCCAGAAAGACGTTCTGCGATTAACGCGGTTTTAGATGAATATTTACAAACA
>JBIIWI010000037.1:0-13702 GCA_044339005.1 Ilumatobacteraceae bacterium | reverse complement strand
GCAGTCCTTGTTTCGTTATTGAATAAGAAGCATGGCGAGTGGGTCAAGCTCGCTGCGCTCGTATCGAGTATTGCAACTGGCGCAATGAGCGTGTGGATGCTCGTCAAGTTTCCTACTGGTGCAGCGGGTTTTGAATTCGTTTCAAAACACTCTTGGATCAGTGAGTGGGGCATCTCGTGGCACCTGGGTGTCGATGGCATTTCGCTCTTTATGGTGGTGCTCACCGGTGTGTTGTTCCCGCTGGTCATTGTTGGCATCGACCCACACCACGACCACAAGTCGTATTTGGCGTGGATGCTGTTGCTCGAAGCCGGCGTTATGGGCAGCTTCCTGAGTCTTGACCTGTTTTTGTTCTTTGTGTTTTTCGAAATCGTATTGGTACCGATGTATTTCCTCATCGGTGGCTGGGGTTACGAAAAGCGTGTCTACGCCGCGACCAAATTCTTTTTGTACACCATGGCTGGTTCCGCGTTCATGCTCGTTGGTATTGTCGCCACAGCATTCTTGGCACGTCGTGACACTGGCGTGCTCACATTTGACTTGGTTGAGATCGCAGAGAAGGCCAACTTCGCTACGGGTACTGGCCGCTGGTTGTTCGCAGCGTTCATGATCGCATTTGCAGTCAAGGTTCCATTGTTCCCGTTACACACATGGTTGCCTGATGCTCACACGCAGGCACCAACAGGTGGCTCGGTCATCTTGGCTGGCGTGTTGCTCAAGATGGGTACGTACGGCATGTTGCGCTTTGGTGTGTATCTGTTTCCACAAGCAGCGATTTGGGCCAAGCCCGTTTTGCTGACGCTTGCGGTGATTGGCATTCTGTATGGCGCAATCGCCGCAACGATGCAAAAAGATCTCAAGCGTCTCGTTGCGTATTCTTCGGTTGCTCACCTTGGCTTCATCGTGCTCGGCACATTTGCAATGACGACGCAAGCCATTACGGGCGGTGTGATGCAGATGGTCAACCACGGTGTTTCAACAGGCGCATTGTTCTTGCTCGTCGGCATGATCTACGAGCGCCGACACACTCGACAAATTTCAGAGCTCGGTGGTATTCAGGCCGTTGCGCCAATTTTTGCTGGTTTTTTTATGATCGTGATGTTGTCGTCAATTGGTTTGCCAGGCCTCAATGGTTTCGTTGGTGAGTTCCTTGTGCTTATCGGTTCATTTGAAACTGCACGTTGGTGGGTTGTTGTTGCCACAATTGGTGTGATTCTTGCTGCGCTCTATTTGCTCTGGGCGTACCAGCGCGTATTTCATGGTGAGCCAACTGAGGACAACAAGTCGTTTCCTGAAATCACGTTGCGCGAAGGCTTGTTGCTTTCAGTATTTGTTGCAGCCATCGTGTTTGCAGGTGTGTATCCAAAGCCGATGCTCGATCGCATAGAGCCAAGCGTCAAGGCACTAATCGAGCATGTTGAGGCAAGCAAATGATGAACAAATTGATTGCAGCAACATCCACTTTTGAGGGCCCCGCAATTCAGTGGTTCAAGATCAGCCCAATCCTTGCCTTGCTCGGCGGCACGTTGTTCTTAATCCTTGTTGGTTCGCTTACTCCGCAGTGGAAGCGTGGTTGGTATGCAGCAGCTTCTATAGTCACTGCAGTTACTGCAGCAGCATTGACTGGAGTGTTGTGGAGTCAGATGGGCGACGACGCGTCGTCCACACTGGTTGGCGGCGCACTTGCATTCGATCGCTTCGCATTGTTTGCAACATTTACTATTTGTGTTTCGGTTGCTCTTACCGCACTCGTTGTCAATGACTATCTCACTCGCGAAGGCGAAGACGGTCCAGAGGTATATGGCCTCATTCTGGCCGCTGCAATTGGCGGGGTAGTGATGGTTTCGGCCAACGACCTCTTGGTGTTGTTCCTCAGTCTTGAGACTTTGAGCCTTTCGTTCTACTTGCTCACTGCATCTAGTCGCAGCCGCTCACAAAGTGGCGAGGCAGGCCTCAAGTACTTCATTCTTGGCGGTTTTGCTTCGGCCTTCTTCTTGTATGGAGTCGCGTTGTTGTTTGGTGCATCGGGCACCACAAACTTGCAGTCAATGGCCAAAGTATTTGCTGGCGAGGTAACGGTGCCAGCCAATAATGGTTTGCTGCTCGCAGGCATTGCCTTGCTGCTCGTTGGCTTCGCGTTCAAAGTATCGCTCGTGCCATTCCATGTGTGGACACCCGACGTGTACCAGGGTGCACCTACCCCAATTACTGCACTCATGGGTTCGGTTGGCAAAGTTGCAGCATTTGCTGCACTCATTCGTGTATTCATGATTGCGTTGCCAAGTCGCATTGATGACTGGCGCCCGGCCATTCTTGTTCTGGCTTTGCTCACACTGGTCGTTGGCTCGGTGTTGGCGGTTGTGCAGACCGATGTCAAGCGCATGCTTGCTTACTCATCCATCAGCCATGCAGGTTTTATCTTGGTTGGTCTTGAGGCTGCGTCGCATATCGGTCATGTCGATGCGCATCTTGGTATCTCGTCTGCAATGGGCTACTTGTTCATCTATTCAATTTTGGTTATTGGCACGTTTGCTGTGGTCTCGGTTGTCGCAGGCCAGGGCGACAACGCGACAACGCTCGACGCGTTCAAGGGTCTTGGCAAGAAGCGCCCGGTACTTACGCTCGGAATGACGGTGTTGTTGTTGGCCCAGGCCGGTGTTCCGCTTACATCGGGCTTTGTCGCCAAGTTCGGCATCATTCGTGCCGCGGTTTCAGTCGAGAGCTACGCGCTTGCAGTAGCAGCCATGCTCGCAGCAGTCATCGCAGCATTCTTGTACTTGCGCATCATGGTCAGCATGTGGCTCAGCGATCCGGCCGAGGAAGCTCCAGTTTCGATATCAAAATCTGCCGGCTTGGCAATCTCATTGGCTGTTGTATCGACGATGCTCATCGGCATCCTGCCGGGCCTGTTACTAGAGATTTCTAAAACGATAAATCTTTAAGAGTTCTCTTGAATTACAAAGCCGCTATCCCTGGCTGCCTCAATTACTGAGAATGCGTGCTCGGGGCTCTTGACCTCAAGCACAACCTGAATACCAGTTTCGCGAGGATGCAGTTTGACGCCTTCGCGGATGTGTTGCACCTCAATCACGTTTGCATCTTGTGCGGCGCAAACATCAACGAGTCTGGCCAGCGAGCCTGGGCGGTCGGGCAGACGTACAAAAATGGTGAGTCGACGACCCTCATTGGTTTCATTTCGTCGTACAAGGTTTGGAATAAGTCCAATGTCGATGTTGCCACCTGACAACACAATGCACGTGGTGCCATTTTGCGCGGGTGTGATCTGATTGGTGAGCAGCGCAGAAAGTCCGACTGCACCTCCACCTTCAACAAGCATTTTGGTGTGTTCCATCAAGATGACCACAGCGTCAGCGATTGAGTCTTCATCCACTTCAATAATTTGGTCAACCCACTTATCAATAATTGGCTTGGTGTAGTTTCCCGGTTGCTTTACGGCAATGCCGTCGGCGAGTGTAAGTACTTTGCCGTCAGGTGAGGTGCCGTGGATAAATGGTGCGCAAACGGAAGCTTGCACGCCAATGATTCGTACATTCGGATGTTGTTGCTTAATCGCAAGTGCGGTACCAGCAAGTAGCCCGCCACCGCCGAGAGGAATAATGAGCAGCTCAAGATCATCGATGTCTTCAAGTAACTCAAGGCCGAGTGTGCCCTGACCTGCAATCACGTCTGGGTCGTCGTATGGATGACAAAACGCCATGCCCGTTTCTTGTGCGCGAGCTTTAGCCGCAGCAACAGCTGTATCAACGCTTTCGCCACCGTCAAGCACAGTTGCACCATGGTGTTTGGTCGCGGCAATCTTTGAAAGCGAAGCACCTTTAGGAACAAAGATGTCGCACTTTGCTCCAAAATGTTTTGCGGCAAGCGCAAGTCCTTGCGCATGGTTACCCGCACTGCCTGCGACCACGCCAGTTTCTTTGACATTTCCTAATTGGGCAAGTTTGTTCATACCGCCACGAATTTTGAATGAACCAGTGCGTTGCAGGTTCTCGGCCTTGAGCACAATGGTTCCGCCGAAGCGTTGGCTGAGATATGCGGAAGGTAAGACGGGGGTGTGTAGCACTACCGCTCTACCACGTTCGCGAGCAGCAACAAATTGGTCAGGTGAAAGATTGGTTGTCTGTGGATCGGAGATAGTCATGACAAAACAACCGTAGTTCCAAAATGAAAACCTCAGTTGTATTAGGCAAAATGGTTGAAATCGTGACGCAAAACAAAATATCGTAAACTTAAATAATGACCAAGAAATACCCCATACTTGTAGCAATACTCGTGATCGGGCTAGTCGTACCGGCGAACTTGGCGGAGGCCGTGTCAATAGGTCAGATTTGTCAAAAACTTGGTGCAAAATCAACTGTCCAGGTGAAGAAAGTTAAAGTGCCTGTTACTTGTCGATTGGTTTCTAAAAAGAAGGTTTGGGCACGTATCGCTAAACCAACTGCGACAAATACAACTACTTCGAGCTCAACTACTTCGAGCTCAACTACTTCGAGCTCAACTACTTCGAGCTCAACAATTCCACCATCCGAAGGCAAGTTTGGTTCGGTGGAAACGTTGGATAACGCAGACGCCCTGTTGCGGTACATCCAAATTCCCAATCAGCCGAAACGAACGTATCAAATAGATTTGCCGAATCGATTTGATCCACTCAAGAGATATCCACTTGTCATTGGCCTGCACGGTGTGGGCAGTACTGGCAAAATAGCTCGCGAAACTTTTGCATTGGATGGCGTGACCACTTCTAATCCTGTTATTGCTGTTTATCCTGAAGGCAGTGGAACTGAGCGCGACACAATTCAGTCGTGGAATGCAGACCGGTGTTGTTCACCTTCAAATGATGAACCTGGATATATACGAGACGTAGATTTTATGTCGATCGTTATTTCCAATATGGAAAAGAACTATTTGATTGATCTTTCACGCGTGTGGGTTGTCGGCTTTTCGAATGGTGGCATGATGGCGTATCGACTTGCCTGTGAGATTCCAGATCAGATAACAGGAATCGCAGTTGGAGGCGGAGCGTTTACCGTTGGAGACTGCACACCGACCCGTGCGGTCAACGTAATTCACCTACATGGCGAACAAGACTCAAAAGTGCCTTTATTGGGTGGAGGTCCATACAAAGTGATGAGTGCCGAAGACTCACTTGCACGACTAGCAAATGCAAATCTGTGCGTAAATATGGAAGCAATCCCCGGAGGGAGTCCATTTAAATGGAAGTGTCCCACGTCTGATCTCATGGAGTTGATTTTGTCGCCCAACGGTCACGACTGGGGGGGAGACTGGTCGCGAAGGATAATTGAATTTTTAGAAGATAATCCACGTAAGTAATTTCGTCACGCGCCGACTACCGTACTTCTCATGCGTGCTTTACTCATGGCAAATTCAGGTGATACTGATGCGGGTTTTGTCGGCCAACGATTTGAAGACTACGACTTCTCGTTCACAACAGCCCACCGCGAATACCCGCACGAGTGGCCTTCGCTCGACGGCATAGATCTCGTTCTGTACCTTGGCTCAAATTGGTCGGTCTACTGGGACAACGTGGCCAAGAATGTGGCGGCTGAATCTGAGGTCATCTGCGAGGGCCATCGCCGAGGAATTCCCCAGTTCGGGATCTGCTTTGGCGCGCAAATAATGTCACATGCACTCGGTGGTAGTGCCGAGCGAGCCAAAAAATCTGAAGTCGGTTGGCATGAAGTAATAGCCACACCTACTTATGGGGTGCTGGCGGGGTCATGGATGCAATGGCATTACGACACGTTTTCTGTGCCCCCGGGTGCCCAGGTCTTGGCACTGAGCGATGCTGGCCCTCAGGCCATGCAGATGGGACGCACGTTTGCGACCCAATTTCACCCAGAAGCCAATGAAGCCATCATTTCTCGATGGATGAGCGGTCAAGGTGCGGCTGAATTAGCTGCATTAGATATGACTCCGAGCTCTTTGATCGAGCGCACCCGAGCCGAGGTCGAAAGGTCCGGTCCTGCTGCCGGGCTGATAGTCGACTGGTTTTTGCACAACGTTGCATCAACCCCGATTCCCAAGCCAAAGGCCTGCGGGCACTTGTTCACAAGATAAAAAGATGCTGTCGGTTTCTCCCGAAACTGCGCCCAAGTAGTAGTTTTTCAGGTTGATGTCTACCTTCCTCAGGTCATTTCTCACCATTGTTTGGTTCGGCTTAGCCGCAGTGCTCATCGCCGGATTACTGCTCTGGGTGTCGTCACTTATACGACCATCAAAACCAAATCGTGAGAAGTTGTTGTCATACGAAAGCGGTGTAGATCCAATCGGTGAAGGTTGGTCGCAGAGCCAAGTTCGTTATTACATTTTTGCGTTGCTCTTCGTGATCTTCGATGTGGAAGCAGTTTTTATTTTTCCATGGGCAACGCAACTCGAGCGTTATGGCACGTTTGGTCTTGTAGAAATGGGCATATTCGTATTTATCTTGCTTCTTGGTCTGGTGTACGCCTGGCGCAAGGGCGTTTTGCGGTGGGTATAACAACATGGGTCTTGTAGATCGTGGGCGTTTGCCCAAACCACTCAACTCATTATTCAACATGGGTCGCTCGTACTCATTGTGGGTGTACCAGTGGGGTCTCGCATGTTGCGCAATCGAAATGGGTGCAGCATTTGGTTCACCGCGTTACGACGTTATGCGACTCGGTGTTATTCCGCTGCCAGCGAGCCCACGTCAAGCAGACCTTGTTGTTATTTCGGGAACAGTCACCGACAAAATGTCACCAGCCATCAAGCGCTTGTATGAGCAGATGCCTGAGCCAAAATATGTGATCTCGATGGGCAGTTGCGCAAACTGCGGTGGTCCTTACTGGGACAGCTACTCCGTAACAAAAGGTGTCGATCAAATTATTCCGGTTGACGTGTACGTACCTGGTTGCCCACCTCGCCCAGAAGCATTGCTCGAAGGAATCGTGTTGTTGCAACAGCGCATCAAGAATGAAGACATGGGTGCGCGTTGGCGCGGTGAAGGAACTGTTTCGATTGATGCATCATCTAGCTCGTCAGTGAGCGCATCTGCGGAAGCCGAAAGGCGAGGTGAGCCCGTTGTCGTCACCCACTGAAACTTCCACAGCACCAGCCATTGAGGCAAAAGTTGATGCCACGCGCGACGCAATGGTTGCTGCAATTCGCACAACTCTTGGATCTGCCGTTGTCGACACACTCGTAAAGCCAGGCGACGATATTTGGGTGCGCGTCACGACCAAGTCTTGGTGCGCAAGCATTCAAGCTCTTAAAGAAGCGCATGCGTTTGACTATTTCTGTTTCCTCTCGGCCATCGACTGGATGCCATCGCCTTATGGTCGCGGCGAAGACGACCCATCAGAGCCAGCACCTGTGCGTGACACTGTTATTCGCCCCGGCTACACGGGTGGCGACACTCGCATGCAAATGTTCGTGCGCCTCGTCAACTCGGTGACACATTTGGGAATCAACATCAAAGCCGATGTTCCGAATGACACGTTTACCATCGATTCAATTTGCACAGTTTTTGCCGGCGCTAACTGGCACGAACGCGAAGCTCACGAAATGTTTGGTATCGGATTCACTGGACACCCAGACTTGCGCAACATGTATTTACCAAGCGATTTTGAGGGCTACCCAATGCGCAAAGACTTCCCACTGCTTGCACGCATGGTGAAACCATGGCCAGGCATCGTTGATGTTGAGCCATTGCCGGGTGGCACTGATGACGATAAAGACGGCTCAAGCGAAGAAGGCGCGTCATGACCATTTTGAATGATCCAGTTTCAGCAAAACTTGGCAGTCGTCAGCAGTTGAGTTACATCGCTTCGCAGGCTGCAGATGCACGACTCAATGTCGAGCTCGAAACAGAGGGTATGACCCTCAATATCGGGCCACAACACCCTGCTACTCACGGCACATTGCGCATCATTGCACGCCTCGATGGCGAGCAAGTGGTGTGGGCAGAACCATCGTGTGGTTACATGCATCGCGGTTACGAAAAACTGACCGAAGTTCGTACATTTCCGCAAGTCACTTCGCTGATTAACCGCATCGACTGGCTTGGCAGTTTTGCCAACGAAGTTCCATTTATTTTGGCCGCGGAAAAATTGATGAATGTCGAAGCACCACCTCGTGCTCAGTGGATCCGTACGATTTTGTTTGAGCTTTCACGCATCGCAAACGTCTCATTGTTCCTCGGTGACTTGGGTGTGCAAATGGGTGCGATCACACCTGTGTTCTTGGCCTTCCGCGATCGCGAGTATGTGCTCAACCTCATTGAGTCCGCAACTGGCGGTCGTTTCCATCCAAACTTTGACCGTATTGGCGGCTTGAAAGATGATCTTCCTGCTGGTTGGATTGACGAAACAAAAGTAGTCATGAAGAAGTTGCGCAATTTCTGCGACGAGATCGAGACATTGTTATTTGGTAACGAGATCTTCCAGTCCCGTACACGAGGCATCGGCGTGATCCCTCGCGACGTAGCGCTGCAATACGGACTATCTGGTGCAAACTTGAGAGCAAGTGGTGTCGATTGGGATTTGCGTCGTGACCAAACAATTCCACTCGCATACGACAAAGTTGATTTCAAAGTTTGGACACATCCGGACGGCGACAGCTTCGCACGTTGCTGGGTTCGCTTGCAAGAGACTCGTGAAGCAACGAAAATTGTCGATCAGTTGCTTGATGGAATCCCAAGCGGCCCGGTAATGGCCAAGGTTCCAAAGATCATCAAGGTTCCTGAAGGCGAAGCTTGGGTCTCTACTGAAAACCCACTTGGCGAGATGGGTTATTACGTTGTGTCGCGCGGCGACCTCGGTCCTTTCCGCGTCAAGATTCGTTCAGCAAGTTTCAACAACATCTCAATCACACCTTGGTTGTTGCGCGGTGTTTATGTTCCAGACATCATCACAATTCTTGCTTCGTTGTATTTCATTCTGGGAGACATCGACCGCTAATGAGTGCATTACTGGGCATCGATATTCCGTACTGGGGGCAATCACTTTTGCGTGTTCTGGGTGGGCTCGTTGCTGTGCTTCTTCCTGCAGGCACCATCGTGTATGTCTTTTTGTTCAAGATGATGTCATTTATGCAAAGCCGACTTGGCCCAATGGAAGCCGGCCCTCAGGGTTCGTTGCAGCTTTTTGCCGAGGTAGGTAAGTGGTTGCAAAAAGAAGACATTCAGCCAACCAATGCTGACAAGCCAGTATTTAAAATGGCGCCAATCATCGTGTTGATGAGCACGTTCCTACTTGTCGTCGTTGTGCCCTTTGGCCCAGATGCATGGTTTACCAATCTCGAAACTGGCATCTTTTATGCGCTAGCAGTGTCATCTATTTCGGTGCTCGGAATTTTGATGGCCGGTTGGTCGAGTGCAAACAAGTACTCGTTGCTCGGTGGTCTGCGTGCAGCAGGACAGTTGATCGCGTACGAACTACCGATGGTTCTCGCAGTGATGGGCGTGGTCATTCAGGCCGGCACCATGAACCTGCAAGAAATTGTTGTTGCTCAAAATGCTGGCTCAATGTTTGGCATCGATACCTTCGGTAATCCTTATGTGATCACGCAGTTCGTCGGGTTCATCGTGTTCATGATCGCGATTCAGGCAGAGCTCACCCAGGCTCCTTTCGACATGCCAATTGCCGAATCCGAGTTGGTGTCGGGCTACATGACCGAATACTCGGGCTTCCGCTTCCTCATCTTTTTCATCGGCGAGTTTGCAACTGCAGGTGTATTCGCAATGATCGCAAGCACACTCTTCCTCGGTGGTTGGGGAGTTCCATTCTCATGGTTCGGCTGGACATCAATGGACAGCGTTTCAAACTGGATGAATATTGTGGGGCCGTTGATTGTGTTTACCAAGATGATGGTGCTCACGTTTCTCATTATGTGGGTGCGTTTTACTTATCCACGTTTTCGTGAAGATCAACTTCAGCGCTTCGCCTGGAAAATTCTTATCCCCGTATCACTCGCCAACATCATGTTGACGGCCGTATTGAAAGTGATGTTCTAATGGCGCAACTTCCTGGCCTCTTAAAAGGACTTGGCATCACGTTTGGCACGATGATGCGCACGTTCAAGAACGGCTCAAACACCGTGCAATACCCGCACGAAAAAGAAGCTCCACCAGTTCGTGCTCGCGGAGTCATTGCATTGCATCAAGACAACTGCACATCGTGCATGTTGTGCTCGCGCTCATGCCCCGACTGGTGCATCTACATTGAGGCGCACAAAGAGCTTGCGCCACCACGTCGCGAAGGTGGCAAGCCGCGCCAAGTTAACTTGCTCGATCGTTTCGACATTGACTACGCATTGTGCATGTACTGCGGAATTTGCGTTGAGGTTTGCCCATTCGATGCACTGTTCTGGAGCCCAGAGTATGAATACTCCGAGCCAAACATCACCGACATGTTGCACGATAAGACCAAGCTGAGCGAGTGGATGGAAACTGTTCCTGAAGCGCCAGCACTTGAAGTCGGCGCAGACAAGAAGAAGAAGTAAGGCGCAGTTATGTTGATCGCTCAAAATATTGGTTTTGCAATCATCGCGGCCATCATGATCGTTGGCGCAATTCGCGTGGTGACCACAAGCAATGTGGTGCACGGAGCATTGTGGCTTGTAGTTGTGTTGGCCGGTGCCGCAGCTCAGTATGTGTTGTTGGCAGCTGAATTTGTGGCTGTTACCCAAGTGCTCGTATATATAGGAGCAGTGATGGTGCTGTTTTTGTTTGGCACCATGCTCACACGGTCGCGCATTGGTCGAGACAGCGGGCTGAACAACGCGTATTGGAAGTTGGGTATTCCCGTGGCGCTCGCGTTGTTTGCCGCAATGGCTATAGCGCTCATCGATTCATTTGGATCTGAAAAAATGCCTGCTGATGGAGCGATCGTGAATACGCAGCAAATCTCTGACCAGATTTTTGGACCGTACCTCTTGCCGTTCTGGGCCCTGTCTTTCGTGCTTTTAGCCGCCGTGATTGGCGCAATCGTTTTGGCGAGAAAGGACTAATCACATGTTCGTTAACCAGTTCCTGATTCTCGCTGCGATTTTGTTTTGTATCGGCGTATATGGCGTTATTGCTCGTAAAAACGGCGTCATGGTGTTGATGGCGATCGAGTTGATTCTTAACGCAGTCAACCTCAACCTGATCGCATTCTCGATGCGCAATGGCTCAGTTGATGGTCAAACATTTGCGCTCTTTGTTATCGCAGTTGCTGCAGCCGAAGTCGGAGTCGGCCTCAGCCTCGTATTGCTGATCTATCGCAATCGCCGCACAATTTCGCTTGACGACTTGTCAGAGATGAAGGGCTAACGATGTTTGCAGCCTCTGAAGTAGCTGAAGCCGCAGTGGAACTGTCGTCAGGTTGGTTCCTCGAGCACGCTTGGCTGATCCCGATTATCCCGGTGATCGGTTTTGCACTCATTATTTTGTTTGGCAAGCGCTTGCCTATGAAAGGCAGCGAAATCGGCGTGCTCTCCATGCTTGGCAGCTTGTCGCTCAGCGCGGGCGCGGCGTCGCAATGGATAGCCAGAGTTAATGGTGCCGCAGAAGGACAATTCATCACACCGGTCGTCCGTGTGTGGAATTGGTGGCAGATCGGTGGCATGAAATTCACGATCGGTCAGTCAATTGATGGACTCTCGATCATCGTGCTTGTTGTCGTGGCATTTATCTCTACTCTCGTGCAGATTTATTCGCTCGAATACCTACGTGGCGATCGCCGCTATACGCATTTCTTTGCGGCACTTACATTGTTCTCGGCTGGCATGCTTGCCATGGTTGTTGCCGAAGACATGATTCTTTTCCTTCTCGGCTGGGAAATCATGGGCCTGTGCAGCTTCATGCTGATTGGTCACTGGTGGGAAGAAGGCGCCAATAGTCGTGCAGCTCTTAAGGCGTTCTTCACCGTGCGAACTGGTGACATCGGATTACTCGTTGGAATCTCGATCTTGTATTTCGCATCCAATGAATGGACAACAAAAGAACTTGGTCTTTCAGGGTTCTCAATTCGAGGTATCTCAGCATGGGCGCTTTCGGGTGAGCCAGGCAGCACCGTTATCTTGATCGCTGCCATTGCACTCTTTATTGCAGCCATTGGTAAGAGCGGTCAGTTCCCATTGCACACGTGGTTGCCCGATGCAATGGCCGGTCCGACACCAGTCAGTTCGCTCTTGCATTCGTCAACCATGGTGGTTGCTGGAGTGTTTTTGGTGGCCCGTTTGTACCCAGTGTTTTTCACGGGTTTCGACATCCTTGGTACTGGCAGCAACCTGATCACCATCATTGGTGGAATCACGATCATCATTGCGGCCGCCCTTGCATTTGTGCAGAACGACATCAAAAAGGTGCTTGCGTATTCAACAGTGAGTCAGTTGGGTTACATGATGATGGGTCTTGGCGCCGGTGCTTGGACACCAGCGGTATTTCACATCTTCACTCACGCGTTCTTCAAGGCTTGCTTATTCCTGTGCGCTGGATCAATTAGTCATAGCGCATCACATCACTCGTTTGACATGAAGAAAGACATGGGTGGCCTACGTAAGTTCATGCCAATCACTTTCACCACATGGATCATTTCGACACTTGCACTGTGTGGTGTGTTTCCATTCTCGGGTTTCTTCTCTAAAGACGAGATCATCGACAACGTTGGTCACAATGGCTACAACACGTTCATGATTATTGGCCTCATCGGTGCATTTATGACTGCCGCATACATGACTCGTGCGACCTACCTCACATTCTTTGGCAAACCTCGGGGTGCGGCAGCAGGCGAGCACCACGATGAGCATGACGCACATGCCGTTGCACACGTAGCAACACACGACGCACACGATCCGCAGGTTCCGCATTACGAAGACGATTCACATGCTGCATTGGGCCCACATGAAAGCGGTCTGTTGATCACTGTGCCGTTAATTATTTTGGCAACGCTCGCACTGAGTTCTGGTTTGCTCAACGCAACGCCGTTCGGTGAAAGTTGGGAGCGCATCAAGACCTGGGTTGAACCAAGTGCAGTGGTTGTGATGGCTGCATCATCAGACGGTCATTCGGCAGAAGCTTCTGGTGAAGCAGCCACGAGCGAAGCAGGAACAAGTGAAGATGGTCATCATGAGTCGCCGTGCGGAAGCGAGACCCCTAAAGATGGTCTGTGTTATGCACCGCAGTTGCATCACGCCCCTTTTAAATGGTCCAAAGCAGCCGTATCTCTGATCATCGTTTTCGCCGGCCTTGTAATCAGTTGGCTGTTGTGCGTTGCGCTTTACACCCGCAAAGACAAGCGCCTCGTTGGGCTCACCCAGCGCAACGCAGTGTTGCGTAGCGGTTACCGTTTGCTCGACAACAAGTACTACCTCGACACGTTGTATGAAAACGTGATCGTCAAAGCAATTGCTGGGCCAATCGCAGCGGGGGCGTATTGGTTCAACCAACACATTTTGGATGGCATCTTGCATGCAGTTGCAGGTACTTCAAGAACAATCGCTGGCTGGGTGTATCGCAATGTTGACCAACGCGTGGTCGACGGTGCGGTCAACAATTCAGGCAAAGCAACAAGAGGTGCCGGTGGCATTTTGCAGCCGGTGCAATCAGGAAAAGTGAGTCAGTACGGCGCGCTGTTATTTAGCGCGGCTGCCGTTGCTGCACTCGTACTCGTCATTATCAATACGTAACAACAAAAGGGAGACAACGCCATGGAAATGCTCC
>JBIIWI010000036.1:0-13707 GCA_044339005.1 Ilumatobacteraceae bacterium | reverse complement strand
AGTTCGCTCACTCGTAAGCCGCTGCCGTACAACATCTCGATCACTGCGGTATCGCGCAGAGTCTTCCATTCGGGTTCTTCGGCATTACTCGTTTCCAATAATGCACCAAGTTGTTCGTTGGTCAACAACTTCGGCAGGCGTCCGGCATCGCTTGGCGATCGCACGCCGAGTGTTGGGTCTATCTTGATTTTTCCGTCCCGAACAAGCCACGCAAAATATCTGCGCAACGCCGCAAGTTTTCTGCTCACGCTGCGTTTGGCTTGTTTCATTGTTGTCAGAAAACTTATGTATTGACGAACCACATCTTTTGTTACTTCTTTTGGTGAAACTATTTGCTGGCGTTCCACCCATTGTGCAAACAATGAAACATCGCTGACATACGCAGACACCGTGTTATCGGAGGCGGCCGTGAGCGAAGTCGCAAAACCCTCGATGTTCCACTTATCGGTAGTTGCCATCAATAAAACCGTACCCCCGTTAACGGCTCCGACCGAGCACCTCCCACCATCCTGCGTTGTTGACGACCCAACCCTCTGCCTCTAGCCGACCAAGAGCAAGTGCCGTTTGCACAAGATCAGTGCTTGTGCGCATCAGCAATTGGTCGAGCGTGACTGCCTCTCCTTGCATGTGTGAAAGTAGAGTCTGATCCTGGACGCTTGGCGTGCGACGCGAATCGAAAACTTGTGGATGATTGCGACGGTTGTCTAGGCCAAGCGCGACCAGCACATCGGTTGCATCAACCACCGGTGCGCAGCCTTGTTGCAGCAACAAGTTTGTGCCTGCCGACGATAACGATCGCGGAGATCCCGGCACCGCCATCACCGTGATGTCTCTGCGTTGTGCTTCTTCCACAGTGATCATCGATCCACCCTTTGCATGCGACTCGATGACCACAAGTACTTCACATAGTGCTGCAAGAATGCGGTTGCGTAAAGGAAACCGAAATGCTTCTGGCCTCGTACCTGGTGGCGACTCAGCAACTAGTAGGCCCTTCTCGGCAACGAATTTCCATAGGTCGGCATTCTCTTTTGGATATGTCACGTCGAGCCCCGAAGCAACGACCGCAATCGGTTGTCCACAATGTGAATCGCGAGCGGAAACAGTTTTATTGTCGCGATCGAGCGCGAGCAACACCCCTTTATGACCCCATGCGTCTATTCCTCGCGCTAGCCCCGACACGATGGCAACGCCTTGCTCCGAGAGGTCATACGACAAGTGCGATGCCATGTAGCGCCCTGCTGCAGTTGCAGACCGTGTGCCAACGATGCCGACACGACGCTGTTGCAACACATTGAGATCTCCACGGTAGAACAACACCGATGGTCGTGCAACATCGTCACGCAGCAATGCCGGATAATCAAGGGCACCGACATACGTGACAGACATTTCACCATCCTCAAGTTTTTGCCTCATCGCTTCAATGTCATGGATGTTTGGCGCCTCTCGTCCAAGCATCTCCATCGCTTTTGAGGGCGACTGCACATCGAGCATTGCCCCGAGCCGTCTCGTGCTCAGTCGCGGCACAGCACTCAATGCAGCAGCCAGCAAACTCTCGTTGTTCATATTCTGTCTCCACTCAATTGCGGATGAACACCAACTCGCAGCGCGAGCGCAGTAGCAACATGAGCTTCGTCAACTAGATCGAAACTGTGGTCAATATTGTGATCTCTGGCGCTCTGCAAGTCGGCAATGGTGCGAGCCACCCGTCGAATGCGGTGATAGCCACGACCCGACAAACGTCCTCGTTCCAAGTGATAGCGCAGCAGCGCAGCAGCAGCGGTAGTGAGTGGAGCGAATTCATCGAGCAAGTCGGGTGATAAGTCTGAATTCAAACATCCGCTGCGAAGCATTCCCATTTCTCGCACTCGCGACACACGTTGGGCCACTGCAGCCGACGACTCTGCGGGAGTTTCTGCAAGTAATTCATCCACATGAGGACGGCTCACTGCAACCCGCAAATCAAACCTGTCTAACAATGGTCCAGAAAAGCGACGCAAGTAACGCTTCTTAGCGCTGTCGTCGCAAACACACACACCAGGCATGCCCTCCCCACACGGACACGGATTGGTTGCTGCAAGCAGTAAAAACTTTGCCGGCATCGTGACGCTCGACTTTGCTCGCGCCAAGCGCACTACCCCGTCTTCGAGTGGTTGGCGCAATGCATCCAATACTGTTGGCGCGAACTCACCTAATTCGTCTAAAAACAACACGCCATTTGTGGCAAGCGAAATCTCCCCCGGACGCATGGTGATCGCCCCGCCCCCAACCATCGCTACGAGCGAAGTGGAATGGTGCGGTGCACGAAATGGTGGCAACCTAACGATGCCTGTTGCCGGCAAGCCAATTTGTGCAGCTGAGTGCACAATGGTGGTCGCCACCGCTTCGGCATCAGTCAAGGCCGGAAGAATGCCGCTGATCCGCTGTGCGAGCATCGACTTTCCTGCACCCGGTGGGCCAACGAACAGCAAATGGTGTGCACCTGCAGCAGCGATTTCGAGTGCATGCCGTGCAGCAGTTTGACCACGCACATCTTTCATGTCGATGCTTGGAAGTGCAACATCGATCATTGTTCGAATTGGCGCGGGTGTCCAAGTAGATTCACCGAGAAGGCATTGCACTAAATGCGCAAGTGTTTGCGCACAGACAACTTTATTGCGTGCGGCAATTTGGGCTTCGCGCTCACACTCATTTGCAACGACCACGATGCGGTCATCAATTGCTGCGACAAGTGGCACGACTCCAGCGACAGGTCGCAGAGTGCCATCTAAACCAAGCTCAGCAATAAACGCATACCGCTCCGCAACTTCGTGCGGCAAAATCTCTTGCACGATCAGCAAACCGATTGCGATTGCTACGTCGAGTCCAGCACCACCTTTGCGTTCATGCACAGCTGTGGCGAGGTTGACAGTGATACGCCGATTCGGCCATGGCAAGTCACATGACAACAGCGCCGCACGCACGCGATCGCGCGACTCTCTACACGCTTCGTCTGGTTGGCCGACAATAGTGAAACCAGGCAGCCCCATACCGACGTGAATTTCGACATCAACCCCCTTGCCTTGAACTCCTAGCAGTGTTGATGAACGTACTGATGCGAAGGCCATGATTTCTCATGTGTACGGCGTGACACACCAATGTGTTGCTGCAACGCAAGATTTTGAGAACACAAGATAATGACAGCGCGGCGTGAGATACTAGAACGATGATTCGTCGGCAAATTGCAACGCACCTCCGTGTAGGTTCGGCATTGTTAGGCGTGTTTAGCTTGATTGGCCTACTTGGCTGCGCAGCCCCCGAGCGAACCGCTACCAACTTTTGTCGACAATTGGCTCTCGAAATGCCGGGCATCGCCGAACAACCAGCGACACCAGAACTGATCAAATCAACGGTCAAGCACTACAAGAACTTACAAAAGGTTGCACCGCTTCAAGTTGAGGCCGACTGGGATGCACTCACGTTGCTGATGGAAAAGGCATCACAGATTGAGGCGTCTGACCCGGCAAGCGTGCAAGAAGTAGTTGATTTGTCTTATGCATCCGAAAAAAGCGCTGCGGCTGCATCAGCATGGGTGCTCGCAACATGCGGCGTTGACATCTCGACCGGAATATCAGTGGCACAGGCGCCCGCACCCGAAGTTGCAACTACCGATGTAACGACTATTGACGTTGCAACAACGCTGCCGTAACACGCAGCAAATTTATAAACGTTGTAGTTAGCGAATCTCTCCGCGCTTAACAATCACTTTGTCGACAAGGCCGTATTCTTTTGCCTTTTCAGGTGTGAACCAGCGATCTCGCTCTGAATCTTTTTGAATTTGCTCAATTGCCTGACCAGAGTGGTGCGCAGTGAGCTCGGCCATGCGGTGCTTCGTGAAAGCCAGCTGCTCGGCCTGAATTGCAATGTCGGAAGCCTGACCGCGCAAACCTGCGAGCGGTTGGTGCATCATGATGCGAGCGTTTGGCAACGTGTAGCGCTTGCCTGCAGTTCCTGCAGTGAGCAAGAACTGACCCATTGATGCAGCAAGACCCAAGCACACAGTCGCTACGTCGCAACTAATGAACTGCATCGTGTCGTAAATGGCCATGCCTGCGGTGATCGAACCACCGGGGCTATTGACATACAACCACACGTCTGCTTTTGGATCTTCGCCTTCAAGAAACAACAATTGTGCACAGATCTGGTTGGCTACATCGTCGTTGACATCGCTACCGAGCATGATTACACGGCTCTTGAGTAGTCGGAGGAAAATGTTGTTTTGGGATTCTGGTCCACCTTCGAGGCCAACTGCAGGTTGGAAAGGTACATCAAGGGAATTATTGAACGTCATGGCGAACAGACTACTACTTCGGTAGTGGCATAAAGCTGCGTCTTACGCCACTAAACACAACGACAATTCGTTCGTCATCGGCAATTTGGCTGCGCATCGCTAGCAACCCAGCCAAGCCTGCCGTGCCGGTAGGGCTCACGTTGATACTCGTCACACGGTGTGCCATTTTGTACGCATCGACAATGTGTTGTTCCGATGCAACAACCGGCGAACCACCGCTTTCCGACATGGCGTTGCACACCTGCACCCAGTCGTAGGTTTCGTCATCCAAGATTCCATCGGCGAGCGAATCGGTTGGGTTCTCCCACGGCCACATGCATTCATTCCAACGAGAGCCAGCATTGCGTGCTCCACCAGATAGCGATGCCGCATTCCATGCTCTTGCCAATGGTGCACAACTCTCGGTTTGCACGCTGTGCAAAAGCGGACGGAGACCCCCAGCGAATAAACCAGCAGACGCACACGCGGCAAACGCACCGCCACCTACTTGTATAAAAACTCGATCAATCGGTGGACCACTGACATGTTCTTGTGCCTCGGCGATCTCCCACCCAATCGTTCGCCCACCGTCTAGACACCACGCGTTTTCTGTTCCCTGCACCCCAAACGGAATAGCGCCTTTGGCAACCGCTTCGCGAAACCGATGCACACATGGATCACCAGGTGGGTCGCTTTCAAGTCGAGAACAACGAACGATCAAAGCATCAACGCTCAGCAATAAATCAGTGAGTTCACTCGCAGCATTTTCGGGCACAAACACCAAGATCGGCCAGTTGACCGCCTTGGCCAATGTCGCAGCGGCGAATGCCGCATTGCCGCATGATGAGATGGCAAGTTGTGGTCGATCTGCATCGTGTTTCCACGGCGCAACTCCAGCTTCTTGCGCAACAACAAGATGGAGCAATTCTCCAAACAGGTGACGTGCTTTGTGTGAACCAGCAACATTGTTTGTTTCATCTTTGATCCAGACACCACCGTCTTTTGTAAAACCCAGTTCATCCGACAAGGCATCATTGCGAGCAAACGGTGTCGTACGAAAACCTGTTCCCGCAACACGTGCAACTGCATCATCAGTTCGACGGATGATCGCTTCACGCTGTTCATCGTTCAACCCGAGCGATGCAGCAAAAACATCCCAAGCAAGATATTTTCGAAAAGCAACATATGGATTGGCATCACCTGTTGATCTCAGTGGTGCAATGGGCTGCTCTAATAACAACACATGATGACGGTCGTTGTCCGATGAATTTGGACAACGCCACGAGAAGGGTTGCTCCACTGCAACTCGGTGACCACAGGCCGCACACTTCCAACTAGTTGCACTTTGCGACATCATCGAATTGACAGACATATCTAACTGTTTAAGCGGGCTGCTATTTCGCTTTGGCCACTCGTGCGTTGAACTCGTCAATCAGCGAGTCCCAGACAGGAACATAGCGGCGCAAATTACGCCAGAAAGTTTGTGACCTGCGGGCTTCGAACACCGAAAGTGGGGTTCCTTGCTGCTCCACCCACGTGTAATAGCCAAGGTTGAAAATACGATTGCGGTCTTGCTCAGTGCAATCAATCATTGACTCGGTGGTCACGGTGCCCAAGTGCTCAGCAAAAATCTCGGCTGCTTCAACTTCTCCAAACTTGTTGTTAAACCGACGCGCCATTGTCTTGACACGCTCGCTCGGATACAAGTCCGCGCCGTCGGTCGCAATTGTGATCAACACATCATCAGCACCAAGACCGAGCAATTTTGCTGTCTTGATCGCGGCAATAACGTTGCAAATAGCCGAAAAACCAAAGTGTTGCAACGTGTCAACGATTTCTTTCGGCACATGTTTGCGATTAACGAGATAGTCGCATCCGGCTTGAGTGTTAAACAACACATCGAGCTCGTCGGTAGCTCGGTCGGACACAGCAGCAATCACATCGGTGTTCATCACGTTGTGAATAAGTGGAATGTGCTTGTCGCCAATTCCCTGAATGTTGTGCTCGCCAAAACCGTTCTCGAGCATTGTTGGACATTCGAGAGCCTCGACCGCAACAATTTTGGTGCCAAACATTTCTTTCAGTCTGTCGCCCGCACCAATGGTGCCAGCACTACCCGTTGCAGACGTGAAAGCCGCAAGTCGCAGATTTGGATTATTCATCGACTTTGCGACGTGCTGGTACACACTTGCTAGAGCTTGCCCGGTTACTTCAAAGTGGCCGAGATAATTGCCAAACTCACAGAACTGATTGAAAATGAAATTTTGTGGGTCACGCTTCATTTCGTTGCACGCGTCATAAATTTCTTTTACATTGCTCTCTGTTCCCGGCGTGCGAATAATGTCGCTCGGGTCACTCGTCCATTTGTCGAGCCAATCAAAACGCTCTTGCGACATGCCCGCCGGCAATACCGCAACACCGCGTGCGCCAGTAATTCGGCTAATCGCTACTCCACCGCGCGCATAGTTGCCGGTTGACGGCCAAACCGCCCGTTGTGTAGTTGGATTGAACTGTCCCGTAATTACGCGCGGCGCTAGGCAGGAATAAGCAGCAAGAACTTTGTGCGCGGTGATCATTGGGAAGCGATCACCAAACATCACCACGATCGGGCTATCGATACCCGTGAGCGATTTTGGCAAGACCACATGATCAGGGACACTGACTCGATTGCCCTGCATGTCATTGAACCAATGAACTCTGAAGAGGTTGCGAGCATCTGGCGCGTTCTTGTCAACGCCTTTTGCTACATCAGGAGCAATCAAAGAAGGGTTTGCCAATTGCGCAAATGTGGGCAGGACCACATTATTGGCCGCACATTTTCGAACGCTCTCCGTTACGGCATCTGCATCGACGACTGAGTCCGCCAATCCGAGCTGGCTAATCAAGGCGTTTGAGTCTTGGGCTATTGCAGTTGTTGAGTTCACGCTTTACATTCTGTCAAATTTTAAGTCAATACCTCACGCAGTGACCACTAACCTTGTGGGCGTTGGCCGACGTAGCCCAATGGCAGAGGCACGGCGCTTAGGACGCCGCCAGTGAGAGTTCGAGTCTCTCCGTCGGCACTATGGGAGATGAGTCAAGCGGCATCGATCAGTTGCAGACTCCTGCGTTGGTTTTTGACCTCGACATCCTGCGTTCCAATATCAGCACAATGGCTTCAGTACTTCCTGGAGCTCGCTTACGACCCCACATGAAAGCCACCAAGTGCACATCACTGGCCAAAGAACAGGTGCGTGCTGGTCATTTGTCATTTACTTGCGCGACTCCACGCGAGATGATCGGAATGGCTGAAGCAGGACTCGGTGCCGATTTGCTCTTAGCAAACGAAACACTCGATGCCGCCCGACTGAGCGCGATGGCCAAGTTGCAAGACTCGTCAATGATCACGGTCGCCATTGATTCGGATGAGACACTTCAAGCGGCCGCGACTGCCGGTATTCGTAATGTGCTCATCGACGTCAATGTTGGTCTTCCTCGTTGCGGTTGCACACCAAGTGATGCAGGTCGACTTGCCGACAAAGCACGCAAGCGTGGACTCAACGTGCGTGGAGTAATGGGATACGAAGGCCACCTGATGATGGTGCTTGACAAAAGTGAACGTCTCGCAAAAGTTGCAGAGTCAATGCAACTCCTAAGCGATGCAGCGCAAGATGTCGGTGGCACAATTATTTCTGCTGGCGGCACAGGAACCTATGACCTGCACTCAGACACCGCAGTTACCGAAATTCAAGCGGGTTCGTATTCATTAATGGATACGCAGTACGCCCAACATGGTTTTCCGTTTCGTCAAGCAGCATGGATTGTGGGCACAGTAATTTCGTCAAACAGTTCGTGGTCGGTGGTTGATGTTGGATTGAAGTCGCTGGGAATGGATCACGGCAACCCCACCATTGATGGTCGCTCCGTGTGGTTCTGTTCTGATGAACACACAACTTTCTCCACACCTGCTGGACCACCGCCCTCGGTTGGGACACGAATACGTGTTACACCTGCACACATTGACCCCACCATTGCAATGCACGCGAACGCTTGGATTATCAGTGACAACAAAATCTTTGACCAGTGGGCAATCGACCTTCGTGGTTGGTGAGTAACTACAGCATTTCTGCAAGAGCACGAAAAGCCCTGCCACGATGTGACAGTTCATGTTTTTCGTCAATGGTCATTTGAGCAAATGTACGACCATCACCGTCTTTCGGAATGAAAAGCGAGTCGTAACCGAAACCTCGATCACCAATTTCATGCTCTGCAATCAAGCCTTCGCAAACTCCATGGGCAACAATCTCGCGACCATCAGTAAATCGAAGTAACGCCACTGTTCGAAAACGCGCAGTTCGTTGCAATGCACCTTTTCCATCCAACTCCACCAGCATCTTTTGCCGATTCTGTGCATCAGTTGCACCCACACCGGCAAAACGCGCAGTGATCACTCCTGGCGCACCATGCAATGCATCAACTTCGAGTCCGGTGTCATCGGCAAGTGCGGGTAGTTCTGTTGCAGTACAAACAGCTACTGCTTTCAGCCGAGCATTACCTTCCAGAGTGTCAGCGTCTTCAACCACATCGGCCAAATCGCTGGGGCGCGGCACAAGATCGACCACCCCACCCATGAGGTCAACAATCTCGGCAACCTTGTGTGGGTTTGCAGACGCGCATGCAACGCGCAACATCGTTATCGCCCGAGTGCGCGCTTGCTTGGTGGCACAGCAATTACTTCACGCTGCATGTTGAAAATTTGTCCAATTCCGTCCGAAGCAAGTCCAAGCAACACGTCGAGTTCACTACGGCTGAATGCTTTTCCTTCTGCAGTACCTTGAACTTCCACGAACGTTGCTTCACCACCTGCAATCGGCTGCAGCATCACAACATTCATATCAACTTCAGCCGTTGAATCTTCCTCATATGGCAGGTCAATAATTGGCGTGCCGTTATGAATGCCGACGCTGATTGCTGCGCACAGAGAATGCAACGGATTCGTCGAAATGCCACCGTTTTGTTGCACACGCGTGATCGCATCATGCAGAGCCAAAAATGCGCCGCAGATACTTGCTGTGCGAGTGCCACCGTCGGCCTGCAACACATCGCAGTCAATCAAAATCTGTCGCTCACCCAATACCTTCATGTCGCACGACGAACGCAATGCTCGGCCGATCAATCGTTGAATCTCGACAGTACGACCAGATTGCTTACCTTTAGCGGCCTCGCGGTCTACGCGCTCTGGTGACGACCCAGGCAACATCGAATACTCAGCTGTCACCCAACCCTTGCCGCTCCCCTTCATCCAACGCGGAACGTCTTCGTCTACTGAAGCGGTGCACAACACTCGGGTCTTTCCAAACGAGACGAGTACTGATCCAGCAGACATTTCGGTGAAGTCGCGCTGAAAACTCATCTGCCTCAACTCATTATTTTGTCTTCCGTCAAACCGTGCCATGTGTATTTCTCCCTGTTGTTGTTAGATCTTGTTGTTCGACCATTGCGTAGCGGACTCGAGTTCGGGGCCGAGTAAACGCCTTCCCAATTCTGCAAACCATGCAATATCTCCAGACGATAAAAACTTATGATCCCCAGTCGAGCTGTCATCACCCGTTGTCGCACCTGCGCGCATCAACTGTGTTGCTTCCAATTCTTGTTTCACAATGAAAGCGGTTTCGTCGGCGCTCGACACCAGCACGACCCCTGGACCCATCACATCACTGATCACACGCGAAAGATACGGATAGTGCGTGCACCCAAGCAATAACGCATCAACCCCAGCATCGCGCACTGGCGCAAGTAAGCGCTCAGCCAACACCATCACTTCATCGCCAGTAGTTTGATCTCGCTCTACAAACTCGACAAAACCTGGGCACGCTGCACTCGTGAGGGCGACGGGAGCACCCGTAACTCGAATTGCCTGCACGTATGCACCAGACGAGATAGTGCCGACAGTGCCAATGACCCCAACCTTGTTATTGCGTGTAACCCGCACAAGTGCTCGCGCACCTGGATCAATAACTCCGATCACCGGAACTGGTAGCTCGTCTACAAGCTCATCAAGTGCCACTGAAGCTGCTGTATTGCACGCAACGACAATCATCTTCGCGCCATATTCACGCACCAAACTCCAAGCCAGTTCTTTTGCATATCCGCGTACTTCGTCGGCTGGTTTATTGCCATATGGGTATCGACCCGTGTCGCCGATGTACACCAAATTTTCGCGCGGCATCAAATCAATGAGGGCTCTTGCGACAGTCAAGCCACCGAATCCAGAATCGAACATGCCAATCGGGCTGTCACTAGAAACTTTGTTGGACAGTGGCATCGCCTTTGAGTTTATGTCATTGCAATAGCCTGCAAAGGTGCTTCTTGCGACCGTTCTCGCACTCGTTGCTGCAGTGCTGCATGCCTCGTGGAACATCTCCGTCAAACAAAGTGGAGACAAACGAATAGCACTGTGGGGGCAATTTGCAATTGGTGGCGCACTCTCCGGAGTTGTGATTTTGGCTTGGACAATTGTTTCTGGCGCACCGTCAATTGCCTGGGGTTGGGCTGCTGTGAGCGGAGCAACGCACGTGCCATACATCCTGTTGCTTTCACGTGCGTACGATCGCGGCGACTTTTCGATGTCGTATCCAATAGTCCGCGGTGGCGGAGCACTTGCTGCAGCACTGGGTGGCGTTCTGATCTTGCACGACACGATTTCGTATCTTTCAGCATTTGGGATCCTGTTGGTCGTTGCCGGTTTGCTTGTGCTTGCAACCAGCGGTTCGTGGCACGTCGTTGGCGCTGCACTCTCTGTTGCTTCATCGATTGCCGTGTACTCAGTTGTTGACGGTCACGGAACCCGACAATCAAACGCAATTGGATACGCGCTGGCTCTCAACGTCTGCGCCGGCTTAATCACATCACTTTGGGTTAGCTCCACTCGACGAAGCGAGATGATCCCAGCAATAAAAAGCAACTGGAAACGATTTGGATTTGCGGGCATCGCATCAACCACCGCCTACACATTGATCATGATTGCCTACCAACATGCACCAGTTGGTTACGTGGCAGCACTTCGCGAGTCAAGTGTTGTTATTGCAGCATTCGCTGGTTGGAAGATGCTCGATGAAGGCGATCATCGCAGACGAATTACTTCTGCAGCAATCGTGCTACTCGGCCTTGTCGTGCTTGTTGCTGGCGGCTAGAAACAAAAAATTAAAAGTAGATAATTTTTTCGGCTGATGCTTCTGCTGCATCCAAATCATCCGTGTAAGCACCGGTTGACAGGTACTTCCATCCACCGTCGCAAATGATGAACACAATTGTGCCTGATTCAATTTCGCTCGCAACTTTTAGCGCTCCTGCAAGTGATGCCCCAGCAGAGATACCACCGAACACGCCACACTCGCGCACCATGCGTCGTGTCATTTCGATACTTTCGCGTGGTCGCACAACGCGCTTGCGATCCAACACATCAATTCCATGCCAGTTTTCAAAAATTGGTGGGATATATCCGTCGTCCAAATTGCGCAACCCTTCAACGCGCTCTCCCAACGGTGGCTCTACAGCAATGATTTGAATATCAGAATTTTGTTCTTTCAAATACCGACCAACACCCATCAACGTGCCACTCGTGCCAAGACCAGCAACGAAGTGAGTGATCTCTGGACAGTCGCGCCAGATTTCCGGACCAGTGCCTTCATAATGTGCACGAGGATTTGCATCGTTTTGGTACTGGTGCATGAAGCACCATTCGGGATGCTCGAGAGCCAATGCTTCTGCGCGCTTGACCGCACCATTTGATCCTTCGGCACCAGGTGTCAGAATTATTTCTGCACCAAATACTTCAAGCATCTGACGACGTTCGATCGACACGCTTTCTGGCATCAAAATAGTTATCGGGTTTCCCTTGATTGCTGCAATCGCAGCAAGTGCGATGCCGGTGTTACCCGATGATGGCTCCATGATTCGCTGTCCAGGAACAAGTGCACCCTCTTTGATCGCCTGATCAATCATCGACAATGCGATGCGATCCTTAACCGATCCGAATGGATTTTGATTTTCCAATTTGGCCAAGAGTCGCACGCCAGGATTAGGCGACAGATTGCTGACATCCACCAACGGCGTGTTGCCGATGAGATCGAGGACACTCTCGTGAAGCGCCTTAGAGGAACTCTGTATTGTTGACTGCATTGGTCATAATTGTACCGAGCCCGCCAAGACTCTGCACAGCAAGGCCAAGAGCCTTCTGACACCTGTATTACGACACTTGAATCGGTGTCTCAGTAATCACTTCGTTGATAATTCGATAGCTGCGGGGTTCTGGCACTCCCCGTTTAAGAGTCACGATCATGTAATGCCACGTTGGGTCAGGAGCCTGAGCCACATCGGTGCCACTCGGATAGGCCTCGGTGTGAGTGTGGCTGTGAATGACACCAATTACCTCATGGCCTGCATTCTCGGCATCTCGCTCAATGATCAAATGCTCGCGAGCATTGATGGTGTACACCCGAGCTGACTTGGCCGTATTTTCTGTTGGGTGAAATTCGAGCACCGTGTTGGTGGCGCCCGATCCAACAAGCAGACCACATGCCTCCTCGGGATAACACGCAATGGCGTGATCACCGATTTGTTTCATAATCGATGCAGAAACCTGCAGCGGACGCGTTAGATCACTACTCATACCAATTTCAGGCTAGCCGTATGATGAAACGAACAATGAAGAACCCCGAAGACCCCGAGAACAACAGGTTGCTTGCGAGCAACCGAAAGGCACGCCACGACTATGACGTTATTGACGTCGTTGAGGCGGGCATTGTGCTGCTCGGAAGCGAGGTCAAGAGCATCAGATCTGGTGAAGTACAAATCGCCGATGCCTACGCCCACGCAAGTAACGGCGAAATGTGGCTTGACGGCATGCACATCGGTGCCTATGCGTTTGCCAACGGTTCAGATGCACACGACCCAACTCGCCGCCGTAAGTTACTCATGCACAAAGAACAGATCCGTCGATTACAGGATCGAATTGCTCAAGAACGACTTACCCTCGTGCCACTCGAGCTGCGCTTGTCAAAAGGTCGAGTCAAAGTAGAACTAGCGCTCGCGAAAGGACGACAAAAAGCAGACCGCCGTCAAGCGATTGCTAAGAAAGAATCTGAACTCGAGATGCGCCGTGAAGCTGGGCGCAACCGTAGGCAAGCACAGCAATAGCCAAAACCAGACATAACATCTGATCATGGCGGTTCAGCGAGCATTCAAGTCGTTTAACACAAGAGTCAGTAGACAAAAAACTTCAGTTCTCAGTTTCGTCCTCGCATTAGTTGTATCTACTGCCGGAATTATTGCTCACCCCAATTCAGTAGCAGCAAAGCCTGCGATCAGCATCACCAAAGATGATGACTGGAAGTCCGGACCACTGCCACAAGGAGTTAACA
>JBIIWI010000009.1:0-39598 GCA_044339005.1 Ilumatobacteraceae bacterium | reverse complement strand
TGGGTCTTCCATGCGCAGGTAGCTGTCAACGAGTGTGGTGCAGTCGGCCCAAAACTTTGTAGCTTGTTCGGCGGTCAAGTTGAGACCAGTGATGTCGTACGTGGGTTCAAATTCGGCTTTAGCGGTTGCCAAAAAATCGTGAGCAGCTGCATGTGTGCGAAGTGGCGCATCAAGTTGGAAAAGCAGCTCGAGTGCGCGGTGCACTACGTTGCCTTTTACTGCGGCTGCGCCCGGCGGTTGTGGAAGTTTCTGAATATTCTGAAATCTAAATTGCAACGGACAATTTTGATACGTGCCTGTTCCCGATGGCGACAATGTTTCGGGAAGCGAAAATACTTCCGTCATTTTGTCGCCTCATCTACCTGTGCGATGAGTTGTGCAAATCGTTGTGGATCTTGCATCGGCCCAAAGTGTCCAAGGTCGGTCCATTGCACGAGTGTTGAGCCAGATATTTCATTGGCGATGAGCGCAGCAATTGCGCCTGGGGTGTGTGGAATCACTTCTCCCGAAACTAGCCACACGGGCACCCGCAGTTTGGGCAGGTCATTCCAAGTTTCGTGAATCGCACCCATCTCGTAGGTGCGGGCCTCGTGTTCAGGAGAGCATTTGATCGAAATGCTGTCGTTCTGAGAGCGAAAACCATGCATCACGTACGCGCGCAATGCGTCAGGTCGCATCACGTTTAGCGGCGGCTTCGCCGAGTAATTGATGACCGCTTCGTCAAACGAAGTGAACGTGCTACGTCGTCGGCGCGCTCCGTCAGCGAGCGGACTGGGGACTCCAGTATTAGTAATGCCAACTCGCACCTGGGGCGGGAAGATTATTGGCTCGTAGAGCACCAAGGCGCGAAAGAGTTCTGGCATACGAAGCGCGGCCATGACAAGTGCTGCTCCGCCCATCGAGTGTCCAGCACCAATGATTGGTCCAGCATCCGTTTGTGCTGCCGCAATTACGCGTGCAATTGCAAGTGCGTCATCTCCATAACCATTCCAGTTTGCTTTCCAGTCGCTAGGCAAACTCGAGTCACCATGCCCGCGATAATCAAATGAGTAGCAGTGATGTGAAGCATGCAAGTGCTCGGCAACAGGGTCAAACACTCGGCCATGAAATCCGGTCGCGTGCGATAGAAGTACAGGTTGCTTCTGTGACGTCGGCGCGTAGTCATAGACCACAAGTTGTACGCCTTCGGACGAAGGGTGTGTTGATGGGATTGTCACGGGCCTACTTTTCTTTTCCCAATAATATAAGGGCGGTAGCTCTCTTGAACGGTGCTGGCGAAATTGCTAGTTTTTGACCATGTCAAATGAGATCAACAACATCGCAGGCATCGTCCGCACGCACGCAGCATCCCAGCCCACCAAGGTCGCCCTCGTGCAAGGCGACAAAACTCAAACCTGGGGGCAGTTATACGAGCGCTCATGCAGGGTTGCAAATGCATTGAAGGCTGCTGGCGTTGGCTCACAAGACCGCGTTGCATTTTTAGATAAGAATGGCATCGATCACTTCGAAGTTTTTTATGCGTGCGGTTTGCTCAATGCCGTCAGTGTGGATATCAACTGGCGACTTGCACCACCAGAGGTGGCATTCATCGCCAACGATTCAGCCGCCAAAGTCCTCATTGTTGGTCCCGACTTTGTTCCGGTGCTTGATGCAATTGCTGGCGACCTTGTCAACGTCAAGACGATCGTTGTTATAGGTGGGCACAGCAAATACCCATCGTTTGCCGATTTCTCGGCAAGCGGCGCTGCGACCGACCCAGGTGTCGAGTCCGCACCTGGTGATGTGGCATTTCAGCTGTACTCAAGCGGCACAACGGGCAGGCCAAAAGGCGTCATGCTCACCAACCAAAACTTTTTTGCGCTCATTCCGTTCGCCGCAGAGATCTGGAAGTTCACCGACCGCACGGTCAACCTAGTTGCAATGCCGCTCTTCCACATTGGTGGCGGCGGTTGGGCAACTGCAGGTATGGCGCTTGGTTGCAAGTCAATCATCATTCGCGATGTCAACCCAGCAGAAATCGTGACGCTCATCGGCAAGCATCGCATCACGCACGGGTTTTTAGTGCCGGTGCTTTTGCAGTTCATGCTGATGGTGCCAGATGTTGACAAAGCCGACTACTCGAGCCTCGAACTCATTGCGTATGGTGCCTCACCAATCTCGGAAGATGTGCTTGCTGCATCGATCAAAACTTTCAAGACCAACTTCATGCAGGTGTATGGCCTTACCGAAACCACGGGAGCAACCACCATCCTCATGCCGGAGGATCACGACCTTGAAGGACCAAAACGAAAGTTGTTGCGATCGTGCGGAAAAGTTGTTCCCGGAATGCAACTTCGTGTAGTCGATTCCGACACTGGTAACGACGTGCCGGTTGGCGAAGTGGGCGAAGTTTGGGTGAAGGGTGGCCAAGTCATGTTGGGCTACTGGAACATGCCCGAGGAAACTGCTAAGTCGATCAACCCAGAAGGTTGGTTTAAAACAGGCGACGCCGCGTATCAAGACGAAGATGGTTACGTGTTCATTTACGATCGGGTCAAAGACATGATCGTTTCTGGTGGCGAAAATGTTTACCCAGCCGAAGTGGAAAATGCGCTGATGGGTCACCCGGCGATTGCCGATGTGGCGGTCATTGGTGTGCCCGACGAAAAGTGGGGCGAAGTGCCAATGGCACTTGTCGTGCGCAAAGCCGACGTGGCAGTGACTGAAGACGAGATTGTCGCATTCGCCAAAGAGCGTCTGGCTGGGTTCAAATGCCCTAAGTCAGTCGCATGGATCGATGCGCTTCCGCGAAACCCATCAGGCAAAATCTTGAAAAAAGACCTCCGTGCGCCATATTGGATAGGTCGAACTCGCCAAGTCAACTGAAGTCGCTCTAAGGTTCTCATCATGAAGCTTTCCATGATGATCAATTACATCTCCGATTTTCAGTCGTCAGCCAAGCAAGTTGTTGAGCTTGAAAAAGTAGGCCTCGACATGGTCTGGGTGGCCGAGGCGTATTCGTACGACGCGATTTCGCAAATTGGCTATCTTGCAGCGGTCACCAACAAGTTGCAGATCGGCACAGGCATCATCAACGTGTATTCGCGCACACCTGCGCTTGTAGCAATGACTGCCGCTGGATGTGACTATGTCAGTAACGGAAGATTTATTCTTGGTCTTGGCGCATCTGGCGCTCAAGTGATTGAAGGTTTTCACGGCATGCCGTATGAAAAACCGTTGCAGCGCACTAAGGAATACATCGATATCTGTCGCGAAGTTTGGAAGCGTGAAAAGCCATTGTCATACCAAGGCAAAACTGTCGAGGTTCCACTTCCTCAAGGTCAAGGCACGGGGTTGGGCAAGGCACTCAAACTGATCAATCATCCAGTTCGAAACGAGATTCCAATTTGGTGGGCGTCACTGATGGGCAAGAGTGTTGAAGCCACAGCAGAAATTGCTGACGGTTGGATGCCGATATTTTTCTATCCAGAAAAATTCAAGAACGTCTGGGGCGATGCGCTGAAAGCTGGCACGGCAAAACGCGATCCATCACGTGGACAAATGGATATCTCAGCAGGCGGCATGCTTGCGATTGACGAGTCGCTCACTGGCGAAGATCAGCAAAAAGTATTGGACTTCGCACGACCATCAACCGCACTTTACGTGGGTGGCATGGGGGCTCGGGGCAAAAACTTTTACAACGACATCTGCAAGGCGTACGGCTACGAGAAAGAAGCTGTTGAGATTCAAGATTTGTACTTGGATGGCAAGAAGCAAGAAGCTGCAGCAAAAGTTCCGTCTGACTGGTTGCTCAACTCACACCTCGTTGGTCCTAAGAGTTTCGTCAAAGAACGCCTTTCGGCATTCAAGGAAGCAGGAGTCACGGTTATATCCGTTAATCCAATTGGTCCAGATGCAGTGCAACAAGTTGAGTTGTTGCGCACATTGATGGACGAAATTTAAGACGACGAAACTTAAAGCCCGAAATCTAATGTCTGAACTCGTCTCTGGTTTTGTCGCCCCCGGCTGGGAGGCGGTGCACGATCAATTTGTGACGAATATCGAAACCAAAGAAGACATCGGGGCCGGTCTGTGCATCATTCACCATGGCCAACCTGTAGTCGACCTCATTGGTGGGTATTTTGAGAACACCGCAACAATTCCGTACGCACGCGACACCTTGCAGCTTGTGTTCAGTAGCACAAAAGGTGTTGTTGCGACAGCAGTAGCCATGTGTGTGGAGCGCGGACTCTTAAGTTATGAGGAGCCAGTTGCGTTGTATTGGCCAGAGTTCGCCGCAAAAGGCAAAGAGAAGATCACGGTTGCGCAATTGCTTTCGCACCAAGCGGGTTTATACACGATTGATGGAACTATCTCTTTCGAAGATGCGTTGGACTGGAACACAATTACGCAACGCCTCGCCGATACAGCACCAATTTTTCCTGTCGGGTCGACTCACGGCTATCACGCCATCACTTTTGGCTGGTTGGCAGGAGAACTTGTACGCAGAGTGGATGGTCGCAACATTGGTCGCTTTATCGAAGAAGAAATTGCCAACCCGCTCGGCATTGAAATATATGTTGGCTTGCCAGAGCAGCTTGAGTACAGAGTCTCACCACTAAAAAATGGTTGGACAAAAGTCTGGCCGGAAATCCAAATTGATAGGCAGCCTGCACCGGTAGTTCCGTTTGGTCCTGACTCCGCGCTTGGCAAAGCTCTCACACTCAATGGGGCATTCACCGTGAAGGGTGGATTCAATCGACGCGACATGCACGCCGCCGAAATTCCTGCTGCCAATGGCATCAGTAATGCGCCTTCGCTTGCACGCATGTATGCCGCAACAATCGGCGAAGTAGACGGAGCAAATGGCAAGGTGCGGTTGATCTCTGAAGAAATGATGCAGCGTGCAAGTGCGCCAATAACCAAACCTGATGAGATCGATTTGTGCTTGATGCGTCAAACAAATTTTGGAATGGGATACATGACTCCAACTGCATTGATGCCACTGAGTGGTCCGCAATCATTTGGTCACTCAGGTGCTGGTGGATCAATCAGCTTTGGAGACCCTGTGCGAAATCTCGCGTTTAGTTATGTGATGAACAGGATGGGTTCGTATCTCTTTACGGATACGCGCGCATCTAGCTTGATTGCTGCTGCATCTCGCTGCGCAGACGCTTCCTAAGACCAATCGTTCCTAGTAAGTACGAGAGCGAACACAGTCCCGAAAGTCCTGCAACGAGTGCAATGGCAATCCGAATGGGGAATATTTCTCCAAGAATCCCTGTTCCAATACTGCTGATTCCAGTGACAAGCATGGCGAAGCCCATGTCGCCAGCCAACACTCGACCTCGAATGTGGTCTTCGGTGCTGGTTTGCAATCCATAACTTGCCATTGTCCAGATTGCGCCTCCTCCAATGTGAGCCACACCAATGGATATAACTGCGAGCCACAATGTTGGGCTTGATGAAGCAGCAAGATAAAAAATGCTCCACATCACGCCACCAACTCCACACAACAGCAACAGTCGCGGCATGTTGTTGCGTGCGAAGCGCATGAAAACGAACGGACCAATTGCGGCTCCAAAGCCACGTGCGGCAAGAAGCAGTCCGCTGCCACCGTCTCCGGTGTTAAAGGCATCAATTGCCAGCACTGCAAGCTGGCCAACTGCTCCTGCACCTACGGCTTGGGTGGTTTTAGAAGCCATAAGAGCAAAAATCACGTTGTTCTCTTTGGCGTAGTGGAATGCTTCGCGCATGTCGGCAATTGGTCGAACTGGTTCGCGCACAGCGTGTGCTTTTCGTTCTTGTAGGGGAACCTTGATGAGCGCAATCAGTGCTGCGCACACCGCAAAGGTGCCGATATCGGCAACAAACGTTGCAGTTCTGCCAAAGGTTGCGGCAAAGAGACCGCCAATGGCGGAGCCGATAAACACCGATGCGCCCCAACTAGAGCCAAACAATGCGTTTGCTTGACGCAGCTCTTCGTCGTTACGGGTGATGTTCGGCAGTGCCGAACCAAATGCGGGAAGTGTGATGACAGCAAGTGACGAGATCACTATTTGCGTCAGAAGGGCTAGCCAAATACGGTCTGCATTCGAGAGCAAAAATCCAATGCCGCAAATGGCTTGTAACGCAGAGACAAACACAATGATTCTGCGGCGATCAAACTTGTCAACAATTGGGCCGGCGATGGGTGAGAAAAAAAACGACGGTAAAACGTATGCGGCGTACACCAGCGATACCAGGAATGTGGAGTCGGTGGCTTCTTTGATTAATCCCACCAGGGCCACATACGTTAAGTAGTCACCCATAACCGAAACATTTTGTGCAAGGAATAAATTGCGCACACTGGCGTTAGAGCGGAGTACTCCCATTAGAAGATGTTTACTTACGCAATGCTTGAATGCGGTCGAGCGTTTGCTCGGCCTCTGCAACCATGCTGCGCACCAAGTCTCCTGCGGCAACAAGTTCATTAATTGCGCCAATACCTTGTCCGGCAGGCATGAACTCTCGCTCGACATCTACTTTTGTGCCAACTGGGTAGCCAAGGTGATTCACTCCAGCTTTCATCGACGCTATAGCTTGCTGTGGGAACGGTAAGAGCGACTCTGGGTGCTTTTCAAAATCATTTGTCCACTCGTTGCGAACTACACGACATGTTTTACCTGTGTAACTGCGCGTGATGACGGTGCCGTCTTCGCTCGTGGCGATGAGTTTCTCTTTGTAGCCGTCAACTGCGCGAGCTTCGGGCGTTGCGATAAAGCGTGTGCCTACCCAGACGCCTTCGGCACCAAGGGCTAATGATGCAGCGAGACCACGGCCGTCATATAAACCACCAGCAGCAACCACAACAACTTTCTTGCCAACTGCATCCACCACTTGGGGAACAAGTGCCATGGTGGCAACGGTGCCAGTATGACCTCCGCCCTCAGTTCCTTGTGCAACAACAAAGTCGCAACCACTTTCAACTGCGGCGATTGCATGGCGAACTTTTCCGCACATTGATCCAACAATCACGCCGTGACTGTGCAACCGTTCAATAATGTCGCGTGGTACTCCAAGCCCCGCAACGAAAACTCGCGCACCACTCTTGATAATGAGGTCAACATCGCGCTCGAGTGTGTGTGGAAGCGCAGTCAATAAATCGACACCAAAGGGCTTTTTGGTCAGGCTTTTCACACCTTCGATTTCTTGTGCCAATTCACCATCTTGCATGGTGCTTGCTCCAAGCGTCCCGAGACCACCAGCCTCTGAAACGGCTGCTACAAGATGGTGATAACTAACACCACCCATGCCCGCAAGCATGACTGGAAACTCAATATCGAGGAGTTCGGTGAGGCGTGTTCGCATGCATTCCAACTTACTTGGTTTGAAATGCGCCAGCACGACGCAAGAAATTGCGATGCCATCGAGACGGAGTAAAAATCGCCGCCCGGGGTTCATCTTCGAACATCCAGCGCACAAAATTTCGCCGTGTCCACGGAGTGAGGTTGGCAATACGAAGTGCAGCACGTGCACCAAGCGACGATTTTAAAATTGTGCCAAGAGTCATTGACATGCGATGATCAGCAAAGAAGTTTTGCTTGATGAGCCGCTCATACTTATTGCGAGTAACCGAAGCTTCGCGGCCGACGCCAGCAATAATTGCCTGTGCACTGAGTTGCCCAGAGAGCAGTGCCTGGCCAATTCCTTCACCAGTCAGTGAGTCGGTTACGCATGCCGCATCACCAATAAACAGCACTCGACCAGTTGAAAGTGGCGCAGTAGTCACCCGAGCAGGAATTGGCCACGCTGTGTGTCGGTCTTCCATGATGACTTCGGATCCAAGTGCTTTTGCAATATGTTTGCGTGCCAGCAGGTTGGGCCAGAGGTCTTTCATTTGTTGCACCGAGTATTTGCCACCGCGCAAAATGCCGAAGCCAATATTGACGCGACCGTTTTGTAGTGGGAAGGACCATGCGTAACCAGGCAACAAATCTTTATCGAACCAAACATGCAAGCGGTCTTTTGCTGATCCTGTGACGTTGTTGGCATATTGACGAAACGCATGCCATTCACCGAGGTAGCCCGGCGTTGACATGCCAAGAGACTTGCGCACCAGTGACCACATGCCATCAGATGCAACTAAAAATTTTGCGCGAAAAGTTTCGTATTTATTGCTGTTGCTTTGGCTGTTACTTATGTCGATCGTGATGTGGTCTGAAGTCTGCTCGCGAACGGATACAAATTCGTGACCCTCAAGCACTTGAATACCTTGTGAACGAGCTAACTGCACCAATGCATTGTCAAGTTCAATTCGTGGTGCGATTGCTGCAAACTGACCCTGTGTGGGAAGTGAAAACTGCATCTCTCTTCCGCCCGGTGAGCGCAGCCACACGTCGTTACACACTGTCCAATTGGGAACTGAATTTGGATCAAAACCCAGTTCGTCCAGAATTCGTAGCGCACCAGTAGTCAATCCATCACCACAGCACTTATCTCGTGGGAAAAACGCCTTGTCAATAACAATTACGTCGTAATGAGCTGCACGCAAAGTGAGCGCGGCTGCAATACCGCTTGGACCGGCGCCGACGATTAGTACATCGCAGGTTAAATCGCCTGCACGGTTGTTCGACTTGGTCTGAGACACAGTATTCAGACTAGAGTCGTTGCCCATGAGCCGCTTATGTGAAGGTCGAGTAGTTGTTGTCACTGGTTCGGGACGCGGTATTGGTCGCGAACATGCCTTAAGTCTTGCCAAGCACGGCGCACTGGTCGTTGTCAACGACTTGGGCGGCGGTGTCGACGGTTCGGCGGGCGATATTTCTCCAGCACAAAGTGTTGTCAATGAGATTGAGGCCATGGGTGGTCGTGCAGTTGCCAACGGCGACGATATTTCTAGTTGGGCGGGTGCCGAGCGTCTGATCCAGACCGCAGTCGACACGTTTGGTGACCTGCATGCAGTTGTTAATAACGCCGGAATTTTGCGCGACCGCATGATGGCGAACATGTCGGAAGAAGAATGGGATGCCGTCATCAAAGTGCACCTCAAGGGCACGTTTGCACCGTCGCGATTTGCCGCCGCATATTGGCGCGATCAAAGCAAAGCTGGAAAACCAGTTGATGGTCGCATCATCAACACTTCATCGGTGTCGGGTATCTATGGCAACGTTGGTCAAACAAACTATGGAGCCGCAAAAGCCGGCATCGCTGCGTTTACAACCATCGCATCGCTCGAACTGGCTCGTTACGGAGTAACAGTGAATGCAGTTGCACCAGTCGCGCTCACACGCATGACCGAAAATCTTTCGCCAACTCCTCCAACTGAAGAAGAGCGCGAATTGGGTTCGCCACGTTGGATTGCACCGATTGTGACCTGGCTTGCGTCAGAAGAATCAAAGGCAATCACTGGTCGCGTGTTTGAAGCAAGTGGTCGAGTGTTGGCTATTGCCGAAGGCTGGCATCGTGGACCAACGCATGCACCAGTTGACGATGCAGCAATGCTTGGACCAATCGTTGAAGAATTGATGACGAAGGCTCGCCTCAATGCCGGCATGGACGGCAAAGACGGCTCTTGGCCACAGCCACAACCGAACAAATAACTTGACTTCGCGTCAATAAATTAGAAGAGTCGCAACTCGTCAGTTCGCTTGCCGCGCAGTTCGTCGTAGTCAACCTCGCACCAACCCATTCCGCGGCTTTCGGCAAGCACGCGAGCCTGAGGCTTGATCGACTGAGCGACAAAGATGCCACGAATGCTTCCGAGTGAAGTATCGGCATGCAAGCAGTCGATGTAGCGGGTGAGCTGTTCGACACCGTCGATTTCTCCGCGGCGTTTGATTTCGACAGCTACTGTTTGGCCGCTTGCATCGCGACAGAGTAAATCAACTGGACCAACTGCTGTTGGGTATTCACGGCGAATCAGCGTGAGACCAGGCTCAATAGATTCTGGAAGTGCAGCAAGAAGTTCTTGCAGGTGTGCTTCGACTCCGTCTTTTGTGAGCCCTGGGTCTTCGCCTAGCTCGTGCGAAGAATCGCTAAAAACTTCGTGCAGGTAGATCGTCAGGGTTTCACCCTTTGGGTTTGTGACTACCCACTTGTCGTCATGCTCGACGACGGTGTTGGGTGCATTCATCCAGTTGAGAGGTTTGTATGCACCACCATCTGCATGAATCGCAATACATCCATCTGCTTTGCGCATCAATAGTCGGTTCGCTTCGGGTAGCGACGCATCCAACCGGCCTTCGTACACGACGCTACACCGGGCAACTACCAATCTCATGCGTGTAGAAACTAGATCAACGACCGACGTGTTCGCGCATTCGCTTTTGGATCAAGTTGCGACGCGCTTGCAAATCTCGGTAAGTCAATGTGTCGACCGAAGTATCAACTCCAAGACCTGCTTTAAGGCTGTCCATATTGATTTCGACAGCCAAATGATCGATACCGAGCTCGCGTCCAAGGCGCTCACCGTGGCGCTCTGCAAATAGCATCGAGATGGCGGTGACTTCCTGGATGATGTCGAGGTCGGGTGCCAACCGAGCGATTGCTCCATCTAGAAAGACCATGTTTTTGACGTACAACATGAGTTCTTTTGGCATGCGTGCGCCGTAGCCCATCATTGCTTTGACGATGCGCTGTACTTCATTGACGAGTTCTTCGCCTGACAGAGTGGTTGGGTCGACTACTGGTTGATCCAGGTTGAGATCTTTGATGACAGCCTTAATATCGGTATCGAATGGAAGTGCTCCGAGGTCGCGCAATGCTTCAATTTGCCCAACAACATTGTTTGTCGTTGCATTGAGCATGAGTCGTAAAAACGCCATGCGACGTGAGCCGGTAAGGCGACCAACGATTCCAAAGTCGAGTAACGCAGTACGTCCATCTTTCAATACGAACAAATTGCCACCGTGCAGGTCGCCGTGGAAAATGCCGTGAATCATTGCGCCTTCCATGAACGCAATCATTCCTGTGCGAATTACTGCGACCGTGTCAATACCCGCATCTTGCATACCAACCACATCGTCAAACTTGAATCCTTCTAGGCGTTGCATCACAAGCACACGCCGTGCGACGAGGCTTGGATGTGGACGCGGCACGATGTAACCCTTTTGATCTAGTTCGTGCAGCATCTTGGCAACATCGAGCATGTTGTCAGCTTCGATGCGAAAGTCAAGCTCTTCCACGATGGTTTCTGCAAAAAGTTCTACCAATGCAGGCGGGTTTGCAAGTGCACTGATTTTGATACGGCCAATCATGTGCGGGGCAAGCCACGCCATGACTCGCAAATCTTTACGCACGAGTGCCGAAACAGTTGGTCTTTGTACTTTGACTACTACTTCCTCGCCGGTGATCAACGTGGCTAAGTGAACCTGAGCAATTGATGCAGCAGCAAGGGGGGTGGTTTCAAATGTGCTGAAAACATCGGTAAGGCGGGCTCCAAGGTCTTGCTCGATTACGCGCTGCGCCTCTTCAAATGAAAATGCAGGGACTTGGTCGCGACAGAGTTTGAATTCGTTGACGAGTTCGACTGGGAACAGCCCTTCACCACTCGAAATGATTTGACCAAGTTTGATGTAGGTAGAGCCAAGACGCTCGACAGCTTTGCGCATACGAAATGAAATGAATGCACGTGATGCTTCAGGAGTCTCAAACTTCTTGCGCTTCTTTTTAATAAACCAAGGCAGTAAAGCCTTACTGAGAACAAATACAACAGTGATCAGTCGAGCAATTGGTGGAATCTTTGTTGGTTTCGTGAGTACTGGCACTTCGCGCTGAGCTGCTGCGCGCAAAGCAACAGCAGATTTTTGCCACTTGATGTTGTCGAGTTGCAAAACCCAAGGCGGGTTTTGGTCAAACGCGCCCCAGTCGGTGTCGGGAGTAAAAGTCACCCGTCAATTCTGCCCGCGCGAAGCGCGTCTACAACTTGGTGTGCCAAATGTTGTTGGCAGACGATGAAGTCGGGGAGCCAGGTGTCACGCATGTTGTATATAAGAGGCGTTCCGTCAATTCGACTCGTAAACAGGCCGGCTGCCTGAGCAACCACCATTGGTGCAGCCGAATCCCACTGGTGCATTCCGCCTTCGTGGACATAAATATCTGTTTCGCCTAAAACAACAGCCATTGCTTTAGCACCAGCTGAACCGAGACGCGCGACTTCACAGTCGAGTGCTTGGGCCACAATGATTGCGGCATCAGTCGCCCGATTTCGCGAGACGACGAGTCGTGGCTTGCCTTCATGTCGAGGTGGAGTTGGCGGCGGTGTGCCCGTTGAAAGAACCATGCCAAAAGCGGGAAGTGCAACTGCACCCGCTGTGAGCATGCCTTGATTGGATGGAGCACCACTTAAATCTTTGCGCTCCCACAATGCAATGTGCACAGCCCAATCGGCTCGATCGAATTCTGAATATTCTTGTGTGCCGTCGAGTGGGTCAATGATCCAAACACGATCTGCTGTTAACCGGTTGGAATCGTCGGCTGCTTCTTCCGAAAGAATTGCATCACCCGGACGGTGCTCGGCGAATGCTTCATCCAAAAATCGCTGTGCTGCAGCGTCGCCGACATCCTTGGCTAACCACGTTGATGCGCCGTCGTTGTAGAGGCGTTCGCGCACCGCAAGCAGGCGTTTGCCTGTTTCTTCTGCTAAATAATGTGCAAGTTCGTGATCGTCGAACTTCACGAAATACTGCGCCCAAGATCAATGGCTGCACGAACTGCTTCACGTAGCGCATCTTCGTCGGCACCGGATGCAATGAGTGCTGAAACTTGTTGTTCGAGTTGCTCGGCTGCCACTTCGTCAAAAGCATCGATGTGTTTGTTTGTTGCGATGGTGGATGCGGTGAGGAGTACGACCGCTGCGATCGAAGTGATCAGGCCGATAGTGATAATTCCGCCGTTGTTGTTGGAAACAATGCTTGTCACGATGATGCCAGCAATACCCGCGACGAAGATGGCAGCACACAAAATGCGGATGCGCTTCAGAGCGGTATTCATGGTGTTTCTATCGTATTGCGTTATCGCGAAAGTGGCTTGTACTTAATACGCCGAGGTTGATCGGCTGCGCCACCCAATTCTTTTTTGCGCCATGCCTCGTAGTCGGAGAAGTTGCCTTCAAACCAACGCACTTGGCTATCGCCCTCAAAGGCCAACACGTGTGTCGCAATGCGGTCAAGGAACCAGCGATCGTGGGAAATCACCACAACGCAACCAGGAAATGATTCGAGTGCGATCTCGAGGGCACGCAATGTGTCGACGTCAAGATCATTTGTCGGTTCGTCGAGCAACAATAAGTTTCCAGCTTTTTTGAGCATCTTTGCCAAGTGCACGCGATTGCGCTCTCCACCCGACAAGTCGCCAACACGCTTTTGTTGGTCAGAACCCTTGAAGTTGAAACTTGCAACATAAGCACGACCGTGAATCTCACGTCCACCGACTTTGAGTGTTTCGGCTCCGTCAGTGATCTCTTCATACACAGATGCATCTGCGTTGAGCGTGTCGCGGCTTTGATCGACGTAGCTCATCTGTACGGTGTCGCCAATAGTGATCGTGCCCGTGTCGGGCGCTTCTTGACCGCTCAGCATGTTGAACAATGTTGTTTTACCCGCACCGTTCGGCCCGATGATGCCAACGATGCCAGCAGGTGGAAGCGAGAAGGAAAGATTTTCGATCAAGAGGCGATCGCCAAAACCTTTGCTGAGATCTTTGACTTCGATGACAGTGCCACCCAAGCGTGGACCTGCAGGAATTGCAATCTCGAGTTTGTCTGGGCCATTGTCGGCTGCTTGTGCTTCGGCGTGCAACTTGTCGTATGCCGCAAGTCGTGCCTTACCTTTTGACTGGCGAGCCTTTGGCGCCATGCGAACCCATTCGAGCTCGCGTTGCAATGTGCGCTTGCGTGCGTCATTTGACTTTTCTTCGCGACCAAGACGCTCTTGTTTTTGCTCAAGCCAACTGGTGTAGTTACCAGAAAATGGAATACCGCGCCCGCGGTCCAACTCCAAAATCCACTTGGCAACATTGTCGAGGAAGTAGCGGTCGTGGGTAATCGCAACGACAGTGCCTGGATAATCCTGCAAGAAACGCTCGAGCCAATCAACGCTCTCCGCATCCAGGTGGTTAGTTGGTTCGTCCAAGAGCAATAAGTCGGGGCGGCTGAGCAATAAGCGGCAAAGCGCAACTCGTCGTCGTTCTCCACCAGAAAGTTTGGTGACATCAGCATCATTCGGTGGGCATCGCAAAGCATCCATCGCTATTTCGACGTTGCGTTCGAGCGCCCATGCGTCGGCTGCTTGAATTTTTGCTTCAAGATCTGCCTGCAGTGCACCGACCTTGTCGAAGTCGGCATCGGGCTCGCCCCACATTGCAGTGACTTCTTCATAGCGGGCGAGTAGATCGCGAATTGGAGCAACGCCGTCCATGACATTGCCGAGCACATCTTTTGCTGGGTCAAGTTTTGGTTCTTGTTCCAAAATTCCAACGCTGAAGCCAGGAGTCAGTCGTGCTTCACCGGTGTATCCGTCATCGGTGCCTGCCATGATTCGCAACAGGCTCGATTTACCGCTGCCATTAGATCCGATAACGCCGATCTTTGCGCCAGGGTAAAAAGACAGCGAGATGTCTTCGAGGACGGTGCGATCTGGGGGATAGAACCGAGCCAGTTTGTAACAGGTGTAAATAAATTCAGCAGCCATGACGCCTACAAACTAGTGGCAACACCGGACTGTGGGGCAGTGCTAGTTTGGAAACTGTTCGGGAGAGAGTTTTTTCCGTTTACAGACACACCTCAAAGGGGATTATTGAACATGGAACTTCTATCGCAGGACTACTTATATAGCTTTGGCTTCCGTTGGTTGCACATTCTCGTCGGCATTGCCTGGATTGGTTTGCTGTACTACTTCAACTTGGTGCAAGTGCCAGGTTTGGCCGCTTACGGCGATGAAGGTAAGGCACGCAACATCACGATCGACAAGATTGCACGTCGCGCATTGTGGTGGTTTCGTTGGGCCGCAATTGCAACCCTTGCGACCGGCCTCTTGATTACTGGTCAAAAGGATTATTGGAACAATTTCATGAATGGTTCGGCTTCGGGCAATGGTCACGACGTCGCAATTTCGGTTGGTATGGTGCTTGGAATCTTGATGGCTGCCAACGTCTGGATGATTATCTGGAAGAACCAAAAGGTTGTGCTTGCAAACGTTGTCAACGTATTGGGCGGTGGCGAAGCAAATGCTGATGCCCCAACTGCCGGACGTAAGGCACTCTTGGCATCACGTCAAAACATGATCTTCTCGGTGTCGATGTTGTTCTTCATGGTTGGATCTGCACACTTTTACAGTGGCGCATTTGGTGATGCAACAAGCAGCAATGCGCGGATGTTCTTCATCATTGCAATTGTGATTACTGCACTACTCGAACTCAATGCAATCGGCATCTTCGGCGGCATCAAAGCTGGCAACAAGATGTTGTGGATGTACGAGAGTCACAAAAATGCACTGATTACATCAGGCGTGCTGTGGCTGGTGTTGTGGATTCTTTCCGAGGTCTTGCTCGGTAAGTAAATTTCTAAAAAGTTCAGTACTTAGGAAAGCCGGTCTCACTTAACAGTGAGATCGGCTTTCATATTTTGGTGGCCAGGCACGGTACAGAGCAGTATGTAGTTGCCGGCAGCGAGGGTCACTGAACCAGTGTCTATGTCACCTTTTTTGTTGACCTTGAGTTCAAAGCCACTTACCTTGGTGTCTCCTTGCACGACGACGAGTGTGTGGCGAATGGAATCTTCGTTGATATATCCAACGGTGATATCGCCAGCTCCAACTTCGTAACTCGTTTTGTCAAACTTGAGCCCGGAAATGGCGTGAACTTCTAGACCGATGTCGACTGGAAGTGTCTCGGCTGGCGCAGACGATGAGCTCGAGCAAGCAGGCAGTACCAATCCAATTGCGGCAAGGGACAGCAGTGCGAATGAACTTTTAGCAAATCTGATCATCGGAACATAATAACGGTCTAGGTGCAGGGTCTTGATCGGTCGAACCCGGCAGGGAGATGTACTGTGTCACACCGTGTCACTCCGCGCCGCGCCGTATCGCACAAGAGGTTCGGAGTACAATAAACGCGATGCTTGACCGCCCTCAACCCGAGGAATTTGGCGCCAACTCTTGGCTCGTCGAAGAGATGTATGAGCAATATCGCAACGACCCTGCCTCTGTCGGCGCAACCTGGCAAGAGTTCTTCAGCGATTTTCGCCCAGCAGGCTCTCCACGTATAGATAGCACGGCAGAAATTTTGCGTCCTCTCTTATTGCCACCCGAAGATGTGGATGGTCAAATCGCTCAACCGGTAAAACCTGTAGCGACATCGCCAGGCGTTGAGCCACCTACACCGCGCATCATTGCACCTACCGAAATTTTGGCCGACCCAGCGCCTGAACCTTTGCGAGGTGTTCCAGCAGCGATTGCAACCAACATGGAACGCAGCTTGTCAGTGCCAACTGCGACAAGTTTTCGTAATGTGCCTGCCAAGTTGCTTGAGGTAAATCGCAAGGTCATCAACAACTATCGCGGACGCACTGGTCAGGGCAAAGTCAGCTTCACGCATCTCATTGGTTACGCGGTTGTTCGTGCCATCGCCGATTCGGTGCCAAACATGAAGAATTCGTACGCCACCGATGCTGATGGCAAAGCCCAATTGCAAAAGCGTTCACACGTCAACATTGGTTTGGCAGTTGACGTCGACAAGGGCAATGGTCAGCGTTCATTGGTCGTGCCAGTGCTTCGCCATGCCGACACGCTCGACTTCGCTGGTTTCTTGTTTGCATACGACGACATCATTCGCAAAGTTCGTGCAAACAAATTGACTGCTGATGATTACGCAGGAGCAAACGTCAGTCTTACTAACCCAGGCACAATCGGCACTGTGCAGTCTGTGCCACGACTCATGCCAGGTCAAGGCGTCATCGTTGGTGTTGGTTCAATTGATTACCCCGCCGAGTTTCAAGGTTCTGATGAACGCACCATCGTGCGACTTGGTATTTCAAAAGTTGTCACCATTACGAGCACATACGACCATCGCATCATCCAAGGTGCTGAGAGTGGCATGTTCCTTAAATACGTACATGAGTTGCTGGTTGGTGAACACGATTTTTATTCCGATGTGTTCCGCAGCCTTGGTGTTCCGTATCAATCTGTTGCGTGGCATCAAGACTCACATCTCATCGACAGTGAAGATGCGATGCTCGACAAGCAAATGCAGATCGCGACCCTCATTCGTGTGCACCGTGTACGTGGTCACCTGATAGCCGATCTCGACCCACTTCGTTGGCAAGAGCCGGTGATGCCACGCGAACTGGACCCTGCAACTTATGGTCTCACTATTTGGGACTTGGATCGTGAGTTTTTGACAGGTGGCGTTGGTGGCGTGCGCAAGTCGACACTTGGTGATTTGTTGGGTGTATTGCGTGATGCATATTGCCGCACCATTGGCGTTGAATACATGCACATTCAGAACACTGAAGAGCAACGTTGGATTCAGGAGCGAATGGAAGGCGAAATTCGTGGTCACACCAAAGTTGATAAGCGCAGAGTTCTTGAGCGTTTAAATGCAGCAGAGTCGCTCGAACGATTTTTGGCCACTAAGTACGTAGGCGCTAAGCGGTTTGGCTTGGAAGGTGCAGAATCCGCAATTCCAATTCTTGACGCAATTTTGTCCGGTGCTGCTGACGCAAAACTTGATGGGGCAGTGCTCGGCATGATGCATCGCGGCCGTCTCAATGTGTTGACCAATGTGATTGGCAAGAATTATCAAGAACTGTTTGACGAGTTTGAGGACTACATTGACCCTTCGTCGGTGCAAGGTTCTGGAGACGTTAAGTATCACCTTGGTGCAACTGGAACTTTCGTATCGCCATCGGGCGCAACTCTGCCTCTCGAGTTGTCTGCAAACCCAAGCCATCTCGAAACAGTCGACTCGATCGTGCTTGGAATGGTTCGCGCGGCTCAAGATCGAATTGATCCACCTCTTACATACAGCGTGCTGCCGTTGCTCATTCACGGAGACGCAGCGTTTGCGGGCCAGGGAGTTGTTGCTGAGTGTTTAGCTATGAGTGATACCAGTGGCTACCGAGTTGGCGGCACGGTGCATCTCATCGTCAATAACCAAATCGGATTTACTACCTCACCGCAATACGCGCGTTCTTCGCAGTACCCAAGCGATGTGGCCAAGACGGTCCAAGCTCCAATTTTCCATGTCAATGGCGACGACCCAGAGGCGTGTGTACGAGTAGCAAAACTCGCTTTTGAATATCGTCAGAAATTTCACAAAGATGTCGTGATCGATTTGGTGTGTTACCGCCGACACGGCCACAACGAGGGCGATGATCCGAGTTACACACAACCGTTGATGTACAAAGCAATTGCAGAACGTCGCAGCGTGCGAAAGTTGTATGTAGAAACACTTGTTAAGCGTGGTGACATCACACTCGACGAAGCCGAACAGGCTCTTGCCGATTATCAGACCAAGTTGCAAAGCGCATTAGATGCAGCACGCGCGGCAGCACCGGAACCGATTCGTGTACCGCGTCCGCCAGAACCGATTGGCGTATTGCCACATGTTGCTACTGGGGTGGAGCGAAAGGTTTTGGATTCAATTTTCCATCACTTGACCGATTACCCACAAGGTTTTGCTCCGCATCCAAAGTTGGTCAAGCAATTTGAACTGCGTGCCAATCAGTACCAGACGCAACAAGATGTTGATTGGGCAACTGGAGAAGCTCTTGCAATCGGCTCGCTAGTCATGCAGGGTATTCCTGTTCGTTTAATGGGAGAAGACTCACGTCGTGGCACCTTTAGTCAGCGCCACTCAACACTTGTCGACAACAACAACGAAACACGTTGGGTTCCTCTCAACACGTTGCCTAATGCAAAGGCACGTTTTTGGGTCTACGACTCGCTCTTGAGCGAGTATGCCGCACTTGGTTTTGAGTACGGATACGCGCATGGCAACACCAATGCGCTGGTGATGTGGGAAGCGCAGTTTGGCGATTTTGTCAACGGTGCTCAGGTAGTGATTGACCAATACATCGTCGCTGCGGAAGATAAGTGGGGTCAACAGAACAGTTTGGTGATGTTGCTTCCACACGGATTCGAGGGTCAAGGTCCAGAGCATTCTTCTGCTCGTCTCGAACGCTTCTTGCAGCAGTGCGCCGAAGACAATATTCAGGTGTGTTACCCAACAACCGCTGCACAGTACTTTCACATGTTGCGTCGACAAGTTGTGCGAGAGGTGCGCAAGCCACTTGTGGTGATGACGCCGAAGCAACCATTGCGCATGAAGCAAAGTCGATCGCTGGTCGATCAGTTGACCACGGGAAGTTTTGAAGAGATCCTGGACGATCCATTTGTCGTAGACAAGTCGAAGGTAACGCGTGTTGTGTTGTGCGCTGGCAAGGTGGCATGGGATGCAATGACTGAGCGCGATAAGCGCGCGGCAAATGTTGCTGTAGTTCGGATTGAACAGTTGTATCCGTTCCCAATCAACGGTCTACATGAAGTGTTGAAGCAATATCCGAACGCTAAAGAGTTGTTGTGGTTACAAGAAGAGCCCGACAACATGGGCGCCTGGAGATTTGTGGATCACTTGGTCTGGCCGCTCAAGAACCAGGGTTACGACTGGCGCCATGTTGCTCGTGTTGAATCGGGTAGTCCTGCAACTGGATCAAAAGCGATCCATGATCAAGAAGTTGCAGACTTGATGGAGCAAACTTTCGCCGCTTGGTAGCAGTTGCTGTTTGCAGTTTTATTTCTAGTTGTTTTGTTGTGTCAGGTCGAGATTGATGATCTGAGAAAGTTCACCGAGGGCTTGCTCGCTTGTTGCAACCTTGATAGTGATCATGCCCATTTGTGCTGCTGGCTTGAGGTTGATGCCCAAGTCGTCGAGGAAAACACATTCGTCGGGTTGTACGCCAACCGTTTCACACGCAATCTCGTAAAAGCGTGGTTCTGGTTTTCGCACTCCAACTTTGCTCGACTCAATTACGGCATCAAACCTCGCAAGCACCGCCTGAAGCTCTTGTTGGCGAGCGCGCTCGGATGGGTCGGTCGCTACGACTTGTTGTGTCAGCACGTTATTTGTAAGACAGGCGAGTATCAGTCCGGAGGCCTTGATGACATCGAGTGCATGCACCATGTCGGGTCGCAACTCGCCATGCAACAGCGCAAGAATTTCAGCTCCAGGTATACGGTGACCGAGCGCCTCGCTTTCGAGTGCAAAAATTGCATCAAATTCGGCAGGGGAAATGTCACTTCGCTCGAGTTTTGCCCATGCGTTTTCGTGGTGATTCACCGAGTTGACCGAACGAATGAAATTGAGCGGGAGGCCATGATCTCGCTCATAGTGGTTGAAAGCATCGAAGGGGCTTGACAGGATGACGCCCCCAAAATCGAAAAATACGGCTCTCAGCACGCATAGATAGTACGGGCTAGGGCATCCCTGCGGCGCACTCGGTCCACTGGTTGACTTACCTAGTGGCAAATCGCGGACCAAAGCATGTGGTGGTAGACGGGTCTAATTTGGCGACCGAGGGCCGTACATCGCCCAGCCTCAAGCAGTTGCACGAAGCCGTGTTGTCGTTTATGAATGAATACCCCGACACGAAAGTAACGGTGGTGGTGGATGCCACTTTTGGTCATCGCATCGACAAACGTGAAGTTGTCGAATTTAATGACGCAATCGACAACAACGAATTAGTTTCACCACCAGCAGGGGCTGTGGGCCGAGGTGATGGTTTTGTGCTCACTATTGCAAAAAAAATTGGGGCAACTGTTGTTTCCAACGACAGCTATCAAGAATTTCACCAAGATCACCCGTGGTTGTTTGACAGTGGTCGATTGATGGGTGGCAAACCGGTACCGCTTGTTGGTTGGGTGTTCATCGACCGCTTGCCAGTACGACCATCGGCCGCAAAGTCGGTCAAGAAAGCAAGTCGTGAAGCCAACAGGCCGATGCCGATTCCACGCACACCGCCGCCAAATATCAAACTTGCCGCCAAAACAAAAGCCGCTACTACATCTTCTTCTGCATCATCCACAGCGACGACTGCAGCCACGCAAGCACCGAGCACACGCACGAAACCAACGACCGCGGTAAACGAGCTCGCACCATTTTTGGAATTCGTAGAAAAATACAAGTTGGGGAGCAAGGTGAAAGGAGTAGTCGAGAGTTATTCGGCGCATGGTGTGTATGTTCGCATCGGTGATGTACTTGGCTATCTACCTCTTCGCTTGATGGCCAACCCTGCTCCTCGCAGTGCGCGTGAGTTTGTGAAAATTGGTCAGCAGGTTTCACTCGTGGTATCGAGCTTCACTGCTTCACGGCGCAGCATCGATGTGGGCATTGTCGGTCCGGTAACCGCAGTCAAAAAAGCTGTCCCCGTTAAGAAATCAAAGAAACGCCCAGCTGCCGTGCAAGCACGCCCAGCCGCCGTGCAAACTCGTCCGGCTCCAGCACCAACACGCAAAGCTCCCGCCAAGAAAAAATAAGAGTCGCGTAGTAGTTTGTTGCGGTGCTGATCGCTACGTGGAATGTCAATTCGTTAAAAGCCAGGCTGCCTCGCGTGCAGCAGTGGATAGAGGAAAACAAGCCGGATGTTTTGTGCATCCAGGAAACCAAGATGAAGGACGCTGTTTTCCCATCTCTTGTATTTCATGAAATGGGTTATGAGTCCGCACATTTCGGTCAGGGTCAATGGAACGGTGTGGCTATTTTGTCGAAAGTTGGTCTCGACAATGTGATCAACAACTTTGCGGTTGGCGAACCAGATGGTGAAGCACGAATCATTAGCGCCGAATGCGGTGGCATCACTGTTGTATGCGTCTATGTGCCCAATGGTCGAGAGCTCGAGCATGATCACTATCAATACAAGTTGCGCTGGATGAAGCAATTGAAACAACACGTCGCCAAAATTGCCAAACCTGCGGGTGACGTGATCGTGACAGGTGACTTCAATATCGCTCCCAACGACATAGATGTGTGGGATCCGGAGGCTCTTGTTGGTTCGACACATGTGAGCGCACCAGAACGTGAAGTTTTAAGTGATCTCTGTGCCTGGGGATTGACCGATATTTATCGCGATCAACACCCTGAACCAAAGTTGTTTTCATGGTGGGATTATCGCGATGGTGGGTTCCATAAAAATCATGGAATGCGAATTGATTTGTTGCTCGTCAGTGAGTCGGTTGCCAAGCGCACCAAAATGACTGTGGTCGACCGCAATGCTCGCAAAGGTGAAAAGCCAAGTGATCATGCTCCCGTGGTGATGGAGTTGTAGATCAGTCGACATGTCGAATAACACCCCAAACCAGCCAAATAACTTTGCAGGTTTTCATGTACGTCAAACTCCGATGACGGCTGATGAAAAAGTTCGTGCCGAACGAGCACAAGTGATTCGTAATGAAATAGAAGAAATCGTTTCTGTTGTGGGAACAAATTTTCTTGACCGCAGCCCAATTATTGGAGCAATAAATCCGATTGCAATGCCGATGTCGATTACCACGTCAACCGACGAAAATGGTCGCGTCAATGTTGTGGGCACTGTCACGTTTGGTTCGGCGTATGAAGGTCCTCCAAGCTGCGTGCATGGCGGGGTTATCGCTGCATATTTCGACGAAGTGTGCGGTGTGGCTCAGTCGACCACTGGCAATCCCGGCATGACAGTCAACTTAACGATCGATTACCGCGCGCCGACGCCATTGCATAAGCCACTTGAGTTTCGTGCGCACGTAGTTTCAACTGAAAAGCGCAAGATCATCACTTCGGCATCACTGCATCATGGCGAAACGCTGTGCGCAGAGGCAACCGGAATTTTTGTGTCAATGAGACCAGAGATTTTTGAGCGTCTGACTCAGTTGCGTGACGCGTGACGTTTAAAGAGCGGTAGTACGGCCGATGCAATGCGTTGTGCCATGCTTTTGCCCATCACGGCAGCCAAGTCATCAATAGTCATCTCGCGGTCTACTGGTTGCGCACTTGCAAGCCTCTTAAGTTCTTCATCGCTGCAGATGCCAGTTGGTTGTTGAAACAGCGATCGCGCGAGGTGTCGACGCCAAGTAGTGAGGTCGTCCAACAGGTCTGGGTCATTGGATGCTCGACGAGCCAAGCGTGAAATTGTTGGTGGAGCAATGACTGGCATATCGATTGACGTTGGCATGTCTTGTAAGAGTGGACTAATGCCAGCGTTGCGAGTATTTCGCTTACGGGCATACGTAACAAATAGTTGGTGAGCAGCGCGTGTGATTGCAACATAAGCGAGACGCACTTCTTCGCGCTTTTGGTCGGTCGAAGTTGCAGAGCCGTGGGGCAAGAGGCCGACCTCCGCGCCGGCAATGACTACGCAGTCCCACTCGCGGCCTTTAGCGCCGTGGAACGAAAGCAGATCTACGCCAGCGTTGGGGTGTGGAACGGTGGCATTTGCAGCGACCCAAGCGCTAAACGCGCGGCCGTCAACAGTGCCGATTGTGTCTTGCTGCACGAACTGTCGCACCATCTCGGCAACGGTTCGTTCGGCTTCATCAATCGACTCGTTGAGTATGTCTGCAGACCAGGTGGTGAGACCGTGCCTGCTAGTGGCTTGAGCGGCAAGAGCAATTGCGGCAGTGATCTCTGGGGGCTGGCGAGTAGATCCGATCGGAATTCCGGCGCGAGTGAGCGCTTTGGAAATTGCAACGAGTTGGGTGTTGGTGCGCACGAGAACTGCGCACGACTGCCACGGATGGGCGCCTGCTGTGGGCGCGTATTGCCAAAGTAGCGACGCGATTCCATCAGCTTCTTCCTGCTCATCGTCAAAACCTGCAACACGAATATGCGGACCGTCTTCGCGTACCGCTGCGATCTCGAATACTTCACCGGTTTGTAGGGCAACGTGACGAGCAGCATGCACAATGTGCGGCGAGCATCGATAGTTATTTGGAAGGCTCAACACCGTCGTGTGCCCGAGTGCATCGGGAAGAGTGTCGAACAACATGCGATCAGCACCGTTCCATCCATAGATGGCCTGAAGTGGGTCGCCGACAACAAATACATCTGGGCGACCACCACGAATTTCTTCGAACAGCGCATATTGCAATGGGTTCATGTCTTGAGCTTCATCAACGAATAAGTGCTTGAATCGAAAACGTACAGCCTCTGCATAACCGGTGTCTGCACGCATGTCGGCAATCACGCGGGAGAGTAGATCGTCCAAGTCGACGATTTGACGTTTCACTTTGAGTTGTTCGTACTGCTTATAGATCTCAGCAATTTCTGGTGCAGCAGTAGGTGGCGTGCGCTGAAGTCTCTTAACCATTTGTGTGTAGTCAGCGGGTGCGATCATGCGCGCATGTGCCCAATCGATTTCTGCAAGTAACTCTCGTGGTCGGCTGGCCATGCGGTGAGTACCGGCAGCTGCAGTTGCCAGTGCTGTTCGGTTGTGCACAATGTTTGGTACGGGTTGACCCAAATCAATCAGGCGTTGGCGGAGTAGTGAAAGTGCAACGGCATGAAATGTGCCCACTGTTGGTCCTGCTCCGTGAGAGCGATCGACTCCAAGATGAGTAAGCCGCTTGCGCATTTCTCCCGCGGCTTCGCGAGTAAAGGTGATGGCTAAAATGTTTTCGGGATTTGCAGTGCCAGTGGCTACTCGGTACGCGATGCGGTGTGTCAGTACGCGTGTTTTTCCCGAACCTGCGCCAGCATGCACGACAATGGACGAAGGTGGAGTGACCACTGCTTCGTGCTGTTGAGCGTCGAGCCCACGCAGTAAGTCGTCCTTAAGCATGCAGAGACTGTAGGCGTTCCGTGTAACACGCTGCACATTACGATGCATTCATGGCGTTTTCTACGAAATATCTCAATGATGACGAGCATGTAATTTTGGACTTGCATCCTCATTGGTGGACATTCGTCGAGCCTTCAATTTCACTTGTCGTTCTGCTAATCGGCTGGTTGAAGTGTTACGACATTTCTGACGAGCAGTCATCGAAGGCAATGCGACTGCTCGAAACGGTTTGTGTGCGCGCAATACAGGCTGCCGTAATAATCGCTGTGATTCGACTGTTGTCGCGTGCTTTGAAGTGGCGTCGAACTCACTTCGTGCTCACGAGCCAGCGAGTTATTTTTCGTTCTGGAGTGATAGCCCGTACAGGTGTTGAGATTCCGCTGTATCGGGTGAACAACATCAATTTTCATCAGTCGATCTTTGAGCGAATGATCGGCGCGGGCGATTTGCTGATTGAGTCTGGTGGTGAGGATGGATTAAGTGTTTTTGACAACATTCGCGATCCCGAGCAGGTACAAAGTTTTATTCAGCGTGCCGTGCACAACGCTAGTTAACTAAATTTGCACCGCCAACAGGCTTGACAAGCGTCGCGCCATCAAGATGCTTAACGTCTGCAGTTGAATCTGCAACGATCACGATGCAACCACCAAAACCACCACCTGTCATTCGTGCACCAAACACTCCTGGAGTCTGCTGCGCAAGACGGACAGCCTCATCCATTTGGTTTGTTGAAACTTCAAAATTATCACGCAAGCTTTGGTGGCTTTCATTCACTAGTTGACCAAACGTTGTCATATCTTGAAGTGCAAGCGCCACGGTTGCTCTGCGAACACGCTCATTTTCACTCACCACGTGCATGGCGCGTCGTCGCAATACATCGTCATCTATGTTGCGCACACTGCCTACTTCGGCTAATCGCAAAGGGCCAATATGTTGTTCTGCCTGAGCACATTGGTTGACGCGGCCGGAATATGCACTCGACGCAAGTTGTCTATGTGTAATGAACTGAACATAGATGTTTACGTCATTTGGAATTTCGATTGGGCTGACTTGCAACGAGTGACAATCAATTAATAGGGCACTTCCGGCAACACCAGAGGCACAAGTGAGTTGGTCCATGATTCCGCAGGGAACTCCGGTCGCTAAGTGCTCGGCTTTGCGACAGAGTTGTGCCAGTTCGAGCGAAGTGAGCGGAGGAAGATCGTTGACTGAACACAGCATGAGGGCGGTGCTGAGTTCGAGAGCGGCGCTCGATGATAAGCCTCCACCCAGTGGAAGAGTTGTCGACACCGTTCCAGAAAAACCACGCTCAACTTTCAAAAGAGCAGCAACTCCTGAAACGTATCGACCCCATGCGGGCATGGTCAAAGTCGGATCAACTACGGGAAGTTCGCAGTTCAGTTCAAGGGGTTGATCCACACTTGTGAGATGTATCGCTGCGTCAAGTTGCTCCGCTTCGATCGTTGTGTATCGGTCGATTGCCATTGGCAAAACCATTCCACCGGTGTAATCGGTGTGATCTCCAATCAAGTTGACACGTCCTGGCGAGCGAGCAACGACCTCGGCAGACGCATTCATATATACATGACATTATTCCGCGAAGTTGTGGGAACAGCATGTTTGAGCAAGAATGACACGGTGCCAAAAACAACCGTTCATTCATCTGATAACCGATTAATCGAAATTGAGTACGCCACATTTGGTTTACCCAGCAATCCGGCGATTTTGATGATCATGGGCTATACCGCTCAGATGATTGTGTGGCCCCAAGCTTTTTGTCAGATACTTGCCGATGCTGGCTATTTCGTAATCATTTTTGACAATCGTGATTGTGGTTTGTCGACGCATTTAGATGGAGTGGTCGTAGATACAGGTCCGATCATCATGGCTGCAATGACCGATCAGCCGATTCCACCAATTCCGTACTCACTGTCAGACATGGCGACCGATGCAGTTGGCGTGCTTGACCACTTGGGCATTGAGCGCGCACATGTGCTCGGAATGTCACTTGGCGGAATGATCGCCCAGGTTGTGGCGTATGAGCATCGGAATCGAACTTTGACGCTCACTTCAATTTCGTCGCAACCAGGTGACCCCGATGTTGGTCAGCCAACCATGGATGCTGCGGTGGTCATTTTTGCAGACCCGCCGCCAACGACAAGTCGCGAAGATTACATTGCATCTTCCACCCAATGGCAAGTATGGCAGTCGAAGAAATACCGTAGCGACGAGCTTTCGTATGCTGCGGCAGCAGCAAGTTATGACCGTGCTTTTTATCCAGAAGGTGCACCACGTCAACTTGCCGCAGTGTATGGATCGGGCAGACGTCACGAGCAGGTAGCAACAATTTCATGTCCAACGCTGGTCATTCACGGCACTGATGATCAGCTCATAGTGCAAAGCGGTAGCGAGCGCACTGCAGAGTTGATTCCAGGATCAAAACTCCTACTCATTGATGACATGGGTCATGATCTGCCACAACCGCTGTGGCCAATATTGACAGGTGCAATCTTGGAGCACGTTGCACAAGTCGTTGCCTAAGTAGTCTTTGACCATATGGCGAATCAATCCCAGTCGACAAAATCGAGTGGTCCATTGTCGGGCTACCGAATTATTGAGATTGCAGGAATTGGACCAGGTCCTTTTGCAGCAATGATGCTGGCCGACATGGGTGCCGAAGTAATTCGTGTTGAGCGCGCACAATCGGTGCGCGGTCCGGCACCTGAAGGCGCGCATTGGGATGTGTTGTTGCGTGGTCGACGCAACATTGCCATCGATCTCAAGAATCCGGAGGGTGTTGAAACTCTGTTGTCATTGGTCGAGCACGCCGATGCATTGATTGAAGGATTTCGCCCAGGAGTAATGGAACGACTTGGAGTTGGACCTGATGTTTGTGTTGCGCGCAACCCAAAGCTTGTATTTGGACGCATGACCGGTTGGGGTCAAGACGGGCCATACGCATCATCTGCCGGACACGACATTAACTACATCTCACTTGCTGGTGCGCTCGCACATTTTTCGCGCGCGGGCGAAGCGCCAGTGCCACCGTTAAACATGGTCGGTGACTTTGGTGGTGGCGGAATGTTCTTGGCATACGGAGTGGTTTGCGCGTTACTCGAAGCCCAAAAGAGCGGCAAGGGTCAAGTGGTTGACACCGCAATGGTCGATGGGTCTGCAGTGTTGATGAGCATGTTCTGGGCGATGAAGAACATTGGAATCTTTGACGAGAATAAGCCAGGCACAAATCTGCTCGACACTGGAGCACATTTTTATGATGTATTTGAATGCGGCGATGGCAAGTATGTCTCGATTGGCAGTATCGAGCCACAGTTTTATGCATTGCTGCTTGAAAAGACTGGGCTCACCGATGATCCTGCATTTGCAAAACAGATGGATGCATCGCAGTGGCCAACTCTCAAAGCCAAGCTTGCCGATGTGATGCGCACAAAGACTTCAGCACAGTGGTGCGAGATCATGGAAGGTACCGATGTGTGCTTTGCTCCCGTACTAACAATGAGTGAAGCAGCAAAGCATCCGCACAACGTTGCTCGCCAAACATTTATTGAAGTTGGGGGCGTTACACAACCAGCACCAGCTCCACGTTTTTCGCGCACTGCGGCTGCAATACCAAGCGCACCAGCACATGCTGGCCAGCATTCGCGCGCAGTATTGTCCGATTGGGGTTTTGATGCAGATCGCATTTCCGCGCTGCTTACAAGTGGCGCTGTAGTGGACGGATCATTAAAGGAAGTGAATAAATAATGGGCACAGTTGTCGCGTTTCACGCCCATCCAGATGATGAGAGTTTGATTATGGGCGGCTCGCTTGCCCGAGCGTCTCGAGAAGGACATCGCGTTGTCTTGGTTGTTGCAACAAATGGCGATTACGGACAAATACCGGACGACCTTGCTCTTGGCGAGACACTGATGGATCGCCGCAAGCGCGAAACCCAAGCTTCATGTGACGTACTCGGAGTGCATCGACTCGTGTGGCTCGGTTACTGCGACTCCGGTATGACTGGCTGGGAGCAAAATAGTTTGCCAGGAGCATTTATTGCAGCCGATGTTGAAGAAGCAGCACAGCGACTTGCTGATGTGCTGATTGAAGAACGCGCGGATGCTGTAACCGTGTATGACTGGCACGGCAATTACGGACACCCCGATCACATTCAGGTGCACAAAGTGGGACATCGTGCAGCTGCGATTGCTGGTACGAAAAATATTTTTGAAACAACAATGAATCGAGATCATTTCCGAATGGTCTACGAAATGGCAAAGGAACACGCTGCACAATTGCCTGATGGTGCTGCGCCAGACGACTTCAATCCGGATGGGCCAGCCGACGACGGCAACCCGATGGGTGAGCCAGCAAGTGTGATTTCGCATCGCGTTGATGTGAGGGAGTATTCAGACCTCAAGCGTCAGGCAATTGCCTGTCATGCAAGCCAAGTAACTGACACAAGTTTTCTTGGCAATATGAGCCCAGAAATCTTTCAGATGACGTTTGGTCATGAGTGGTTTATCAAAGTGGGCGAAAGCGGTCCTCCGCGAGACGCCTGGCTCTTTGACTAGCGAATTGCTGACAAGTATTTATGACTCGTTTAAGCCGTATATATATGGTTCGCCATGGTCGAGCATCGGCGGGCTGGGACACAGCGCTCGATCCAGATTTAGACGAACTCGGACAGAATCAGGCGAGGGAAGTGGCCAGTCAGTTGCAGTCACTACAACTTGGCAACATCATCACGAGTCCTCTCGTACGTTGTCAACAAACTGCAGCGCCATTGGCGCAGATGTGGCAATTGGTGCCGCAGGTATGTGCAGAGGTATCTGAAATACCTTCGCCCAAAGGTGTTGCAATGAGCGACCGAATTGTTTGGCTACGCCAGGCGATGCAAGGGACATGGAGTGAACTTGGTTCTGACTACGTTGCATATCGAGATTGCATCACTGATTTTGTTCGTGACATTCAGACCGATGCAGTAATTTTTAGTCACTTCATTGCGATCAATGCAGTGATCGGAGGAGTGCTGGGTGACGATCGCCTCGTGATTCGCAGTCTCGATAATTGCTCGACCACAATTTTTGAACGTGATACGACTGGAAATCTTTCTCTTGTGCAGGGCGGCCATGAAGCCGACACGCTGATCCGCTAGATTCAAAGAGTCATGGACGCAACCACACTCACCAATCTGCACACAAGTTGGGCATGGGTTGTGATTATGGGAAATGCGCTCGCAGGCATCTGGGCGTTGAGTGCGCACAAAGTTGTAGCACTACGCAGTCGTGCCCTGTGGTGGTTTACCGCATTCACTCAACTCAGTGTTTTCATTCAGGTAATTCTTGGCGTCATCATGGTTAACCGAGACAAGCTTGAGTTTCCACAGTTTCATGCGTTCTATGGATTTGTCGCGATTATCGCGATTGCAATTATCTACTCGTACCGTGCACAACTGAAGAGCCGCGTGTATTTGTTGTACGGATTTGGTGGCCTGTTTCTAATGGGCTTGGCAATCCGCGCAATGCTCGTTGGCCAAGCCGCCTAAATTTTGTAGTTAGACGAGGGCGGCTTCGAGCGAGTCGAGTGACGCACCAAGTTGTTGCGGCAAACGATCACCAAATGCCGCATAGTGCTCGCGAATTTGAGGAACAGCTTCTCGCCATCCGTCATTGTCGACGCTAAGCAACACTTGCATGTCGGCTTCACTCACATTGAGACCGTCGATGTCGAGTGTGCCAGGGGCTGGCAAGAATCCGATTGCGGTTCTGTCTGCTCCTACCTGACCATCGGTTCGCTCAAAAACCCACTTGAGTACACGACTGTTTTCGCCGTAGCCGGGCCACATGAAGCGACCATCTTCATCGCGACGGAACCAATTGACAAAAAAGATTTGTGGCAATTTGCTTGCCTCTGTTTTTGTACCTATTGAGAGCCAATGCTTGAAGTAGTCGGCCATGTTGTATCCACAGAATGGAAGCATTGCCATCGGGTCGAAGCGCAATTTGCCTACTGCGCCGCCAGCTGCTGCTGTTGTTTCTGAAGCCATGATTGAACCCAAGAACACACCGTGGTTCCAGTCGAATGCTTGAGTGACAAGCGGAACTGTTGTGCGGCGACGGCCGCCAAACAGAATTGCCGAAATTGGAACGCCAGCAGGGTCTTGCCACTCTGGTGCAATTGATGGACACTGGGCGGCAGGCGCGGTAAATCGTGCATTTGGGTGTGCCGCAGGTGCTTCTGACTCTGGTGTCCATGGTTGGTTGCGCCAGTCAGTTGCACGTGCAGGCTTATCTTCAGACATGCCTTCCCACCACACGTCACCATCTGGTGTGAGCGCGGTGTTTGTGTAAATGCTGTTGCCCCACAGTGTGTGCATCGCGTTGGCATTGGTGTCGTAACCAGTACCTGGTGCAACGCCGAAGAACCCGGCTTCTGGATTGATTGCATACAACTGGCCATCAGATCCAAACTTCATCCAGCAAATGTCATCGCCAATAGTCTCTGCTTTCCAGCCCGGAATGGTTGGAACGAGCATTGCAAGATTGGTTTTGCCACACGCTGAAGGAAACGCCGCAGCGATGTATTTGTGCGCGCCTTCTGGGTTGGTGAGTTTGAGAATGAGCATGTGCTCGGCCAACCAGCCATCGTCACGCGCCATCACGCTTGCAATACGCAGAGCGAAACACTTCTTGCCGAGCAATGCATTGCCGCCGTAGCCAGATCCATAACTCCAAATCTCGCGAGTATCGGGGAAGTGCACGATGTATTTATTGTCTGGGTTGCACGGCCACGCAGAATCTTTTTGTCCGGCTTCGAGTGGCGCGCCAACAGAGTGCAAGCAAGGAACCCATTGGTCGTTGCCAAGTGCATCTAGCGCACCCTGACCCATGCGCGTCATGATTCGCATGCTCACTGCAACGTAAGCACTGTCAGTGAGTTGCACACCGATGTGCGCAATTGGTGAACCAAGTGGACCCATCGAAAAAGGAACTACGTACATCATGCGCCCGCGCATTGCGCCGGCATACAAAGCTTTCAATTCGGCGCGCATCTCTGATGGTTCACGCCAGTTGTTATTGGGACCTGCATCAACTTTGTCAGTTGAACAAATAAATGTGCGATCTTCTACGCGAGCAACGTCGGCAGGGTCTGAGTGTGCCCAATATGAATTGGGTCGCTTGTTTTCATCGAGCTTGGTAAATGTGCCAGCGAGAACTAGATCTTCGCAGAGGTCGTCATATTCTTTTTGGCTTCCGTCGCACCAATACACGTCGTCTGGTTGCAAGATCTCAGCCCACTCAGCAACCCATTTTTTGAGTGCAACGTTGTTTGATTTGCCGCTCATTGTCCTGGTGTCTCCATGTCGCGCTCAGAGCCAAGGCGCAATTTCGTTGCGCGTCCGCCACCATCAACTTCAAACAGCACGCGTTGACCTTGGCGAAGCATTCTGAAAATTGAACCGTCAAGTGCGCCGGGGGCCAACTCGTAATCTGCCAAGTTGCTGTCGCACATAATGACGCCATCGCCACTCGCAGGGTCGTATGCCTTAATAACACCTTGCATCTTGTGCCTCCAGAATTTGCTCATTGACTACTGCAAATAAAACCTCGCCAAATTTACCAGCCGTTTACCCATTGACTTCAATCCTTCCGATGGGTATTGCTCGATGTGATCAAGGTCATCATGGGGTCAGATTGTGCTGTATCTGTGGGCGCGAGAGCGATTGTTGCGGGCTACCCAGCCCACAATCTGTACGATTTATCAATGCCTGTTCTGGAGGTCTTTGGGGCTGAGGCCCTGCGCGACACAGTGATCACCTTCCGTGACACCATGAAGCGCCACGCCGCAGGTATCAACTTGCTCAATGTGTACCCAGTGCCCGATGGCGATACGGGAACCAACATGTCGCGCACCCTCGACGCCGTGGTTACCGAACTTGAGGGTGCAGATCATGCACTCGAATCAACATGCGAGGCAATCAGTCACGGATCGCTCATGGGCGCTCGCGGTAATAGCGGTGTAATCCTCAGCCAAATCTTGCGAGGTCTTGCTACAACGTTGCGTACTGCAACTCCTGGTAGCGCAACAAAAGTTGCTGCAGCACTTAAGGCTGCAAGCGTCGCATCGTATGAAGCGGTGTTGAAGCCAATTGAAGGAACAATTCTTACTGTTGTGCGCGAAACCGCAGATGCTGCTCAACGTGCTGCTTCTGATGGCGCAACGCTTGCAGCGATGTTGCATGTTGCACGCGCAGCAGGACGCAAAGCTCTTGCAAATACTCCAGAGCAACTTCCGGTCTTGAAGGACGCTGGTGTGGTTGATGCGGGTGGTGCCGGATTCATGTTGTTGATGGACGCAGCACTGCATGTTGTTGATGGCGAACCATTGCCAGAACCAAGTGAAGCAACAGGTCCGAGCCAAGAGCAACTTGAAGCAGTGTCTCATCGCGCCTCTACAAGTGGCGAAGTCGACGTCAGTGAGTTGCGTTATGAAGTGATGTTCCTACTCAACATTGACGATGCGAAATCAAAAGAGTTCATGCAAGCGTGGGGCAAGATTGGCGATTCGATCGTTGTTGTCGGCGGCGACGGGCTCTACAACTGCCATGTTCACACCAACGACATCGGTGCAGCGATAGAAGCGCCACTTGAGTTGGGCGGCAAGCCATTTAAAATTCGTGTTACCGACCTCTTTGAAGAAATGGAAGAGGAACATGCACAGCGCGAGGCGCAGATGGGCCAAGCTGCCAAGCGACCAAGTGCGGTGTCGGCATTGCCGGCTGTTGAATGTGCAGTTGTCGCTGTTTGCAGTGGTGATGGACTTGCAGAATTGTTTGGGCAGATGGGTGTTCAAGGCGTGGTCACCGGAGGACAAACTCTTAACCCATCAACTGCAGAGTTGTTGGATGCTGTAGAACACATGAACTCTCAGCAAGTGATTATTTTGCCAAACAACAAAAACATCATTCCTGTTGCTAACCAGGTGAATGCGCTGACCAAAAAAGAAGTTCGTGTTGTTCCAACATGTTCAATGCCAGAAGCACTTGCTGCGCTGGTGTCGTACGACCCCGAAGCAGATGTCGACTCGAACTGTGAAGCGATGTCGGATGCAGCTAAGTCTGTGGCGACAGGCGAAGTTACGCAGGCCGTGCGCGACACCAACACTGATGCGGGCGAAGTGAAGAATGGCGACTGGATCGGTCTCGTACGCGGCGATGGTGTTGTAGCTATTGGAAGCACAATGGTTTTGGCCGCGACACAACTGCTCGATCAACTTTTGAGCGGTAAAGGCGAATTGCTCACCTTGATTACTGGCAACTTGGCGACAGCACGAGCAACCGAAGAGATAATTGCGTACATGGCTGACAAACACCCAGATGTAGAAGTTGAAGTACATCCAGGTGGGCAACCCTTGTATCCATTTTTATTTGGTGTCGAGTAGTACGAGTCCCGCATGACGGGCGAAATCACACTGCGTGAACTAGCAGGGCTCGATGTAGAAATACTCAAAGGCGTAGGCGAGAAGCGCAAAGCTTCGCTGCACGAATATGGAATCGACAATGTGCTCGAGTTGCTCACCACGTATCCGCGTCGATGGGTGGACCGCAGTGCCGAGGCCCGCGTGAGCGATCTGGTTCCGGGCCAAGAAGCGTTGGTACTTGTGGAAGTGCGCAAGGTATCCAAGATTCCGATGAAGGGCGGACGTTCGATGGTCACGGTCAACGTCGGCGATGGATCTGGTCGTGTGACTGCCGTATTTTTTAATCAGCCATGGCGTGCTCGGCAACTCACTGAGGGTCTGCAAATTGCCATGTTTGGGAAGGCAGATATGTATCGAGGCGTGCTGCAGATGACCAACCCAATCATCGATCTCATTGGTAATCGCACGGGTCGCATCGTTCCGATTTATCCGCAAAGCGAAAAGGCAGGGCTTTCAACTTGGGAGATCGCAGGCTGGATTGAAAATGCGTTAGAGCGTTGCAAGACCCGTGGGCTTCTCGATCCAGTAAATCTTTCGGTGCGAGAAAAATATGAACTCGTAGATCGCACTACCGCTCTTTGGAATATCCACATGCCCGAAAGCATTGCGTTAAAAGATGAAGCACGACGCCGATTGGCGTTTGACGAATTATTACGCGTGCAACTCGTGCTCGTTGCCCGAAAGCGCGCATTTGAGCGTGACTCGCGCGGAATTAAACACATTGTTGACAACAAACTGGTGGATCGATTTATTTCAGCATTGCCCTTTGGGCTTACTGGTGCGCAGCGCCGAGTAATCAATGACATCACTACAGATCTTGCAGGGCCCCACCCAATGCATCGTCTCTTGCAGGGTGATGTGGGTAGCGGCAAAACCGTTGTTGCTGTTGCCGCAATGCTCACTGCCGTGCAAGGTAGGCATCAGGGAGCAATCATGGCGCCAACCGAAGTATTGGCTGAACAACATTTTGCAGGGATTCAGCAACTTGTAAAGGATCTACAAGTACCTGATTCTCAAAATCTTTTCGGTGACCGACCGCTGCGAGTTGAGATGTTGACGGGTCGTGTGACGGGTGAAAAACGCAAGCAAGTGTTGAGTGACTTGGCTAGTGGTGGTGTCGACATCGTTGTCGGTACGCACGCACTCATTCAAGATGGGGTCGCTTTCAACAGTCTTGGCGTGGTGGTTATTGATGAACAACATCGTTTCGGTGTTGAGCAGCGTGCTGCTCTCTCGCAAAAAGGAAGTTCGACGAGCACACCAGATGTTTTGGTGATGACCGCAACACCGATACCTCGCACAGCAGCAATGACGGTGTACGGCGATTTGGATGTGAGTGTTCTTGATGAGTTGCCGCCAGGTCGCACGCCAATTGTCACCAAGTGGTCCGCTGGTCCGCTGTTGGATGCACTGATGTGGTCGAGCATTCGCGAAGCTGTTGCTCAAAAACAGCAAGCCTTCGTTGTCTGCCCGCTTGTTTTGGAAAGCGACAAAATTGAAGTTGCTTCTGCCGAAAAAATCTATGCCGATTTACAGGTGGGCGAGTTGCAGGGGCTCCGGTTGGGTTTGTTGCACGGACGTATGAGTTCTGCAGACAAAGAAGAAACAATGAATAAGTTTCGTGATCGCAAATTGGACGTGCTCGTTGCAACGACCGTGATTGAAGTGGGTGTTGACGTGCCGAATGCGACGGTGATGGCGGTGCTCGACGCCGATCGTTTTGGAATCGCGCAATTGCATCAGCTCCGCGGCCGTGTTGGGCGCGGAAGTATCGCTTCGCAGTGCTGGCTGCAAACAAAAGACCCCGAAATATCGTCACCCCGCGTAGATGCGTTGGTCGAGTCAACAGACGGCTTTTACTTGGCCGAAGTCGACCTTGAGCTACGTGGCGAAGGCACGCTGATGAATTCGATGCAAAAGGGTGCAAGCGACTTGAAGCTGGCGTCTTTGCGACGCGACCGAGACTTAATTGATCTGGCGCGCGAAGCCGCCTTTTCGATCGTGGACGCTGACCCAACGATGGTCACCAATGCAGGCTTGCTAGACGAACTCGATCTGTTGCTGACGCCAGAAGACGCCGAATTTTTGTTTAAGAACTAATCAGAGCAGAGCTGCGAATCTGATTAGCGAGCATTGCCCGGTAGTCATCAGCCGAGATTTTGTCGTCTACCAGGTCGTTATACACAAACATTACGTTGAACATAAACACCGTGAGAAATCGTGCGTCAAAATTGCGATCTTGTTCTGGCAATTTGCGACGGCTCGCCTCAATCGTTGATGACATCCACTCGTGCGTGTCCTGCGTTATCTTCTTGATGCGTTTGTGTAACTCTGAGTTCTCGAGTGATGTTGCCAACACTTGCAAACGAAAATCGCGCGCATGTTTTGTTTCTTCGGCTGGGTTTGGCATCAGGCAAACGAACTGCTCGATCGTAATCTCGTCTGTTATTGCTAGCCATTGGTTCACTTTGTTCTGAAAATTGAGGCGAAACTCGTCGTACATGTCACCAAGCACTCGTGCCAACAATCCATCACGATCAGTGAAGTAGCGATAGATGAGAGTGATTGATGTATCTGCGTTCTTTGCAACTTCAGAAACACGGAGCCCCAAGATTCCCTGTGCATTCAATTCGGCTCGCGCCGACTCGAGAATGCGGGTTTTCGAATCTGGCGCTGAGTTTGATCTCAAATTGGTCATATAACAATGATAGAGAGGTCACAACTAAATAGCGATTAACTCTTCGTAAAGGTTCTGGGGTCATTCTCCGAGAGGCATGAGCACGAGATCCCAGCGATCCAAACAATCGGAGCAGCGATAGGCAACCACATCGCCGGCGAGCCACAGCCCATCCTCGGGCGGATGGGTGAGCAGATGGCATCTGCCGCCACAGTCGACACAGGTGATCGATTCGGTTGGCGGCTCTGCGGGACCAGACTCATACTCGTATTGGTCATCGCTCACATGTTCTATTCAACCAGTTCATTTGGCTAGTTCTTCGGACTGGTTCATGTAAAGACTCGAGTGGGCAATATCGTAAAAGGTATGCGAGTTGTAGCAGGAGAGTTGCGTGGGCGACGTATCAACGCCCCACTCGGTAAAAAAACTCGACCCACAACCGATAAAGCTCGCGAAGCAACATTCAATGCTCTCGGGAGTTTGGGTGTGGTCGTTGGAGCGCGAGTGGTGGACGCATTTGCTGGCAGCGGAGCGCTCGGAATTGAAGCACTTTCTCGCGGTGCTGAGCACTGTACGTTTATCGAGCGCGATCGTGAGGCACTTGAGGTATTGGGCGAAAATCTCGAGACCCTTGGACTAACTGATCGCTCGACTGTTGTTCGTGGAGATGCAATGACCAATATTGGCTTGGTACGCAATGCATCCTTGGTGCTGGCAGACCCCCCGTACGAATTTAAGCAATGGGCCAAGTTTCTAGGCGAGGTCGCGTGTGACCTTGTGGTCGCAGAGAGCGACAGAGATATGAACGAAGAGGTCAATGAAGCGATCAGCGGAGTAAATGGCGCATCGCCTGCAATTACAGGCTGGGAAGTGACCCGCGTGAAGCGATATGGGCGTGCATACGTGTCGTTCCTACAGCGGTTAGCGTAAGTACCGATATGGCCGTTGCGTTTTACCCCGGGAGCTTTGACCCGTTTCATCTTGGTCATCTCGACATTGCCGAGCAGGCCGTTGCACTATTTGGCGACCTAGTTATTGGAGTAATGCACAACCCCGATAAGCCGAGTGGCATGTTTAGCCCCTCTGAGCGGGCAGATCTCGTGCGCCAGTCGGTAGCTCATCTTGGCAAGAAAGTATGTGTCGAGACATATGGCGGGCTCACTGTTGAGGCGGCCAGCAAAATCAAAGCGACCTTCATTATTAAGAGCGCACGCACAGGCGGTGACTTTGAAGTAGAACAACAGATGGCTCAGACCAATCAAGGTGCAAGTGGCATCGAGACAATCCTGTTGTTTTCACGCCCAGAGCATTCATTTATTAGCAGTAGGTATGTTCGCCAATTTGTTGACTACAACGGCGAAATTGCAACGCCAATGGTTTCAGCACCTGTGCTGAAAGCTTTAGTTGCCAAAAAAGATAGTGCTAAACAAAAACCAGAAGCAAAAAAATGAGGGCAAAAAAATGAGGGCAAAAAAATGAGTCGCAACAACGGAAACGATGGTTATACCGAGATTGATGCAAGCGTGCCAGTTGAGTTGGGCGACACTGAGTCAATCCTCGAAGAAGTCATTCACACGATTGCCTCAGCACCCAATGTGCCCCTGTCGAGCACACCACGTATTGATCGCGATCATGTTGTTGCCTTATTGCAAGATGCTCAAGCGTGCCTGCCAGACGAAATTCGTCAGGCCCGTTGGATGCTCAAAGAGCGTCAGGAGTTCATGACCAAGACTCAGCGTGAAGCCGACGAAATAGTGGAAGCAGCGCGTGTGCAGGCCGAGCGCATGGTTCAGCGAACAGAGGTTGTGCGCGCCGCCGAGACACGAGCTCGCCAAGTACTTGAAGCAGCAGATGCAGACTCGCGCAGACTCAAGAACGAGACAGAAGATTTTCTTGACCGTCGTCTTGCCAGTTTCGAAATCTTGCTCGATCGTTTAACACGCACCGTTTCGCAAGGTCGCGAGCGTTTGTCGATAGTTGGGGCACCGCCTGAGCCAACTCGTGTAGACGCAGATCACGAAGACGTTTCGTCAAGTGCTCCGACGTTCTTCGATCAAGACGACGACCAGTACTAGTAGTAATTCGTGGCATCACCGCTACTGATCAACATCATTGAGATGACGCGGCGTGCGGGCACGCTCAAGGACATCGAGATCGCAATTCCAGTTTCAACTTTCGATTTTGCCGACAAGCGCCTGAATGACGAATCCGAAATCGAGATCGCGTTGCAACTCGAGAGCATTAACGGTGGCATCATCGTGCAGGGCACCGTCACCGGCCAATCTCAACTTCTCTGTGGAAGGTGTCTACGCAATATCGAATATGCCAACGTCGCGTCGATTGACGAGTTGTATCAACGAGTGCCAGACAATCCAGATGCGTATCCGATCGTGGGCGAGAGTCTGGATTTGCAGCCAATGGTGCGCGAAATGGTGCTGTTGAGCCTGCCCGATACGCCATTGTGCAAAGCCGATTGTCCTGGCCTGTGCCCACAGTGTGGTGCCGATTTGCAGAGTGCCCCGTGTGGTTGTCAGGCCCAGAGATTTGACGAGCGATGGGCAATTTTGGACCAATTGCGCGAAGAACTGAACTAGGTCTTGACCCGATAACCTAAGACACCGTTCAGTAAGCCAGTCCAGTAACCGAAAGCCGAGCACGCGATGCCAGTTCCAAAGAAAAAG
>JBIIWI010000035.1:0-13865 GCA_044339005.1 Ilumatobacteraceae bacterium | reverse complement strand
TGGCAAATGCGTGGGTGTCTGTAAGGAATACGGCCACTGGCGCTTCCACGGGTACCAACACCAGTTCCAACGGTCAATTCAAACTTGACCTGGCTGCTGGAAGTTATGTACTCACTGCCTACCCGAACAACACGGTGGCTAAGCAGCCGGTCACGGCGAGCATCACCGTTGCCATCTCGGGCTCTACAACAACCATTACTGAAACCGGCGACGGGACAAATTGGAACGGGGTGATGGACTTTGATGCCCGAACGATCAACGTACAGTTCACACTTAGTGATGTCGGTACATCGGCTCGGCAAGTACTCATTCTCAATAGTGCAGGGACTGAGCTCATCGGTATTTCCTCGGTGAGTCCAAACTCGAGCGGTAATGCAACACACAAACTCGCATTACCTGCTGGAAGCTACACATTCAAGATTCAAAAATTGCTTGGTGACTTTACTTCTAGTGAGGCATGCCGAAATTCGGGAACAATCACAGTGACATCAACTAGTGGTCTTGACGCCACGGCAAATACGAGTCTCACCAACTGGGGCAACTTGTTTGATGCGACATCGGATGTCTTGGCATGCAAGCCAACATGATGATATTTAAACATTTCCGTAGTACTTGTAAGTTCGTGATGAGGTTTGCCGTCACATCGGTGACCGTTGTATCGGCGATTTTGGCAGTTGCGGTGTTGACGGAACAAGTTGCGAGTGCTGCAGTAGCTCGATCGGTTACAGCTACGGCAAGCGCCTCCGGATCGGTTACCGTCTCGTGGACGAGCCCGACAGATGCAAGTGTTGCAACTGACTATTCGTACACAGTTCGCTATCGGGCTGGATCTTCCGGCTCGTATTCGGTTGCACAAACTGGTCCGGGTGTCACTTCTGCGATTATCAATCAATTAGATGGTGGAACGACCTACGAGATCAAGGTAACTGCAACTCCACAAGTGGGATACAGTCGCGGATCCGAGGGTTGTTCTCGGAGTGATACCAGTTCGAGTCAGAGTTGTTCGAACCTGAGTAGTTCGCCAGGTGCATCAATTACTGCAGAAGAGGTGCCCGAGGCACCGAGTATTACAAGTGCTACGGCTAACAGTGGACAAATTGAGGTCGTATTTGCTCCCGGTAATTTGAATGGTTCAACTTTGAGCCAATACACCGCAACATGCGGTTCTGTGACGGGGACCGGATCGTCTACTCCAATCACGGTGACCGGGTTGTCAAATGGTATTGCCTACACATGTACGGTAAAGGCCGGATCAAATCAGGGGGATAGCGCAGCCTCGGCATCATCAAGTGCGGCGACTCCGTCTGCGGTTCCAGACACGTTGTCGACTCCCTCTGCGTCTGCGGGTGATGCTCAAGCAACTATCACATGGACTCCGCTTACAGCGACTGCGGGTTCTGCTGTGGACGCAGATGTGGCTGACGATGGTGGCACGGCAGTCACTGGATACACAGTTTCCATTGTTAACTCAGCTACCGGCACCGAAGTAACTACCTTGTCGGCCCTTTCAACCGACAACTCTGGAACGGTTACAGGATTGACGAACGGAACTGCCTATAAGGCCAAGATCAGGGCTGCAAATGCAAATGGTAATGGTGAGTACTCATCGCTAACTTCTGCATTCACCCCTGCTGTTGGTGGTGGCATAAGTGATCCTCTTGTTTCAATTGTCACCCAACCTGCAGCAGTCAATAGTGGTAGCGCATTTACTGCTGCGCCCAAGGTTTCACTCGCAGCGGCTGGAGTAACTGTTACCGCAGCAATTTCGAGTGGATCAGGAACATTGAGCAATGCAACAGCTGTTTCGGGATCGGATTTCACAGCAACTTTTAGCTCTTTGTCAGTTTCGATTGCAGGATCAACAGCAACTTTGCGACTTACATTTACTGCCACCGGTTATCAGTCTGCAACAAGTAGCTCGTTTGTGGTGACCAGATCAAGCGGTTCGAGTGGTGGTTCGAGTGGTGGTTCGAGTGGTGGTTCGAGTGGTGGTTCGAGTGGTGGTTCGAGTGGTGGTTCGAGTGGTGGTTCGAGTGGTGGTTCAACTGCTACTACGGTGCCGAGCGCAAACACATCAACCAACACGCCGAAGACGACAACTCCAACAGCGACTCAGCCAACGAACGCTCCATCAACTTCTGTCAAGATCCCTAAGGGTTATGGGGCACCAGTCAGTGCGCCAACCCCACCAGCCGCATTTGCTACGGGTGCGGCCGTTGCAACCAAGGCTGGCTCGGTCGTATCAGTGTTGGATGCTCCAAATATTTCTGGAAAAACCCGAATCGTGTCGTACAGAATTGTCTTAACTCCTACTAAGGGCAAGGCTATTTCGAGAGTAGTAAAAGTTCCGTTGAATGGAGCAGCTGTAACTGCTGTTCTTACAGCGACCGGAGGAACGTACAAAATGCAGGTGTCGGCACTTCGGTTCAACGGAAAGTCGGCGGGCAGTTGGACCATAGCGAAGATAGTAGTTAAGAAACCTTGATCACGGGCCAGATCGCTTTCAACGGCGAGGTCAATTTCCCATTTGCTGTCAAAGTGGATGTGTAGAGTGAGATTCGCACGCCTGGCATTCAAGTCGGTCGTCTATAACCGAATCAAGGAGATGTAGGGATATGGGAACATGCGGATGTGGTTTTACAACCGACCCAGAGAAGAATTGCAATGGAACGCACCGAGTAGTGCAGGCTGTCAAAGCTGACATGGCCGAGAAGTTGACTGCTGCTGGTTTCAGCGAGGCTTCCGACTTTGTAAAGAACGACAAGAAGGCTTGATAATCAACTATTTTAAGATGTAGGTCAGCTACTTCTTCATCTTGTCGAGCATTTCACCCATCTGCTTGTGCACAAGATTGATCGCTTGAAGTGGCCGAATGAGCACACGGAACTCAATGATTTTCCCATTGTCATCGCAAGTGATCATGTCAATGCCATTGACGTACTTGCCCTCAACGGTTGTTTCAAACTCGAGTACGGCGTGGTAGCCATCAAGAATCTCTTTGGTGTAGCGGAAGCCCTTCGGTGAATCACCAACGTCATTGCCTTCGTCCTTTTTCGACTTTTCGCCGGGCAGTGTTTGGCCTGCAGCTTGCAAATACAGAGTGGTGATGGCCTTTCCTTTTTGAGGGGTGTAGACAATTGGTGAATAGAAGACAACGTCTTCGTGCAGTAGTTGATCAAGCCCATTTACCAATTCGCCTCGCATGTGGGCGTGCCAGCGTTCGATAACGGCGTGAATCGGTGAGTTATTCATAGACCACATAGGGTAGTGCTGTTATGAGAGTGCAGCGATTTGGTGAACACCGTGTGATGCCGTGGGCGAATGGCCTTGGAATGAGTTATGAAGTTACGAGCAACAGAAATGCAGATGGGGAGTGGACTTGGCGTGTGGCGATCGCACCGGTGGTCATGGACGGACAGTTTTCGGTGATGCCTAGAGTTGATCGAAAACTTGTTGTTATTGAAGGAAATGGAATCGTGCTCGACGTTGATCGCATAACGATGGAATGTCTGCCTGGACAAGTTGTCCAGTTTTCTGGAGATGCGATCACATTCGCTCGACTTGTTGACGGCCCTATTGTTGACTGTGGGTTAATGACAGTTCGAGGCTCGGTATCCGGATCCATGGATGTTGTTGATTATGGCGTCGTGTTTGAATCAGACGTGATTGTGTCTATTGGGCAAGCAGTATTTCAGGATGAAAATGGACAGCATTATGTTCTTGAAGTTAATGATGCGCTTCTCGATGCAAGGGGACACCAGATAGTGCTGCAAAGCGGCAGGGCAATATGCATCAAAGTTGAAACTCTGTAAAGCCTCGTTAGACGGCGTCCAGCAGCCGAATCATTGCTTTGATATTTTCCACTCGCCAGAGTGAAACAAGACGAACATCGTCCGATGCCAAGCTTGCCGAAAGCTGCAGTTTCGCTGCCTGATTCTCGAATAGTTTCTTCTGCTGCTTGGCCAGTTGCTGATTCTGCAAATTTCGGCGATTCCTCAGGACAAATTTTGCGAGCAATTCGATCCGTGCGTCCCGAGGGTGATCGACTGTGTCATTGAGCCAAGTGGTCGTGATGTTCTTGCCAGTTGTGGTTGCGGCATAAACGACTCGTGGTGAACCCTGATCGCCTGGCTCTGTCTTTGTTTCACGGATCAACTTGGCAGAGACAAGCGAATTGATTGAACGGTAGACAAGAGGTCGACGTGCTCGGAGAACTGCACTGAGCGATGGATCGATCTCAAGTTCTTTGGAAACTGCAAAACCGTGTTGGGGTTTTTCGCCAATTATTGCCAGAACTATTTGATCGAGGACGGATGGCTCATATAGTCTCATTGAAACTAATCATACAGATGGGGCAGGATGAAGCGATTCGGATTGACGATTGCAGCAGTGGTTATGGCATCGATGATGCCAAGTGTTGTGAACGCAACTCCGAGTGTGGAAGTGTCAAAACTTAAAGGAGAGCTGACGATCTCGGCAGCCTCATCGCTGACAGATGCGTTTACCGCATTGGCGGCGCAATTTCGTAAGGACAATAAAGGGTTGAAAGTGCGTCTCAACTTCGGGTCATCATCAACATTGGTCGCCCAGATTCAATCTGGGGCGCCTAGTGATGTTTTGGCATCAGCAGATTTGAGCAGTATCGAGAAGCTCGTTGCCTCCGGGAAAGTAGTGCCTGCTCCAAAGGTCTTTGCACGAAACACCATGTCGATTGTGGTCAAAAAAGGTAATCCAAAATCTGTGCGCTCAGTTGCGGATCTTCCTTCACTTGATTTTGTCGCTTTGTGCGGAAAGACAGTGCCATGTGGGGTGTATGCCTCAAGTGTGTTGAGCAGAGCGGGTGTGGTGATTAACGAATCGAAAGTGACACGAGGCATCGACGTGAAGGCAACGTTGTCTGCTGTTGCAAACGGTGATGCCGATGCTGCAATTGTGTATAAGACCGATGTGTTGGCAGCGAAGAAGACTGTTGTGGGTATAGATATTCCCAGCACGCAAAATGTGAAGTCGATGTATGGCATTGCGCCGATACGGGGCTCAAAGAATCTCGCAAATGCCAAAGTATTCATTGACTTCGTCTTGTCGAAGCAAGGTTGGCAAATATTGAACTCATTTGGGTATGGGCATCCATGAGAGCAAGAGGGCGACAGGTTGGTGCTGAGACACCCAAATTTGTATGGATTGGAGCACTACTTGCTCTGCTGTTTCTGTTTTTGCCACTGGTGGGGTTACTGAAGCGAGTTGCTTGGTCTGGCATCGTTGCTTCCGTAACAAGCGGGCCAGCATCTGAAGCACTCCGGCTGTCATTGATCACTTCGGTCTTTGCCACGATAATTGCATTGATACTTGGCATGCCGCTTGCATGGGTGTTGGCGCGCGTGGATTTTCCTGGACGCTCAATCGTTCGCGCACTTGTCATGTTGCCGATGGTGCTTCCACCAGTAGTTGGCGGTGTTGCATTGCTCGGCGCCTACGGAAAATCAAATGGACTTATCGGTGGATGGTTGTATGACATTTTCGGTTTGCAATTCACCTTTTCATCACTCGGTGTAGTGATCGCCGAAGCATTCGTTGCGCTTCCATTCCTTGTGATGGCAGTGGAGAGCGGTTTACGTTCAATTGATCCTCGGTTTGAAGAGTCTGCAGCAACAATGGGCTTTGGACCGAGTAGAAGGTTTCGGAAAGTGACATTGAGGCTTCTCGCACCTTCGTTGATTGCCGGAGTTGCGGTTGCATGGGCTCGCGCACTTGGTGAATTTGGTGCCACCATCACATTTGCTGGCAACATCGAGGGAAGGACCCAGACAACTCCACTCGCTGTTTATTTGCTGCTCGAGAGTGATCCCGAAGCGGCATATGCCTTGAGTTTCGTATTACTTGCCGTGTGTGTAGCGGTGTTGATGGCAATGCGTGGAAGTTGGATGGGTAGGCGATCGTGAGCGTCTTGTTGAAAGGCTCCGTTCGCCAGGGTCGTCTTGTGCTTGACATGGACATTGTGGCAGGAGATGAAATTATTGCGATCAGTGGTGAGAACGGAATAGGTAAAACTACTTTTCTCAGAGTGTTGGCTGGTCTACTTTCACTTGATTCTGGCATTCTGCAAGTAAATGGAAATACTTTGGACGATGTCGATCGTCAAGTATTCGTTCCTGCACATATGCGAAACGTGGGGATGGTCTTTCAAGACAATGCTCTTCTCCCGTTTTTGTCAGCACTTGACAACGTCGCGTATCCGCTGATGGCATCAGGAATTGGTCGACAAAAAGCCCGACAACTTGCGATTGATGCAATGGGGCAGCATGGCATTGGTCATCTGACCCAAATGAAACCTACGCAGCTTTCGGGTGGTCAACAGCAGCGTGTTGCTCTCGTGAGGGCATTGATTGGCAAACCGCAAATGGTCTTACTGGATGAGCCATTGTCAGCTCTTGATTCGGATGCTCGGCGCGAAGTGCGCAAATGGTTAGCAGGCGAATTGAAAGCATTGCCTGGAACAAAATTTGTAGTGACTCATGATCGTCTTGATATCGCCGAGTTCTGTGATCGCGAGATTGCCTTCATGCAGTCTCAGTCGGTGTCATTGGGCGATGAGACACAAACCACTATTGTTCGGTAGGTGAGAGCACCTCCAGGTCTTGAAGCCAGAATGGCTTCAATGGTGGGCGACCATCTTGAAACCGACACAACTCTTGCTGTGGTTGTGCAACATCGTGGAGAAGTCGTCGCAGAGGCTTATGCGGGTGGTGTAACAGCCGATACGACATTGATCTCCTGGTCAATGGCCAAGTCAATTACTCACGCTCTCGTCGGCATGGCTCAGATGGATGGATTGCTCGATGTGCGGGCAACGACTGGGATAGCGCAATGGCAGAACGATGACCGCAAGCACATCACATTGCAACATCTACTCGAGATGCGTAGCGGTCTTGCGTGGATCGAGGATTACGTGGAAGGCAACGAGTCTGATGTGATCGAAATGTTGTTTGGTGCCGGTAAAGACGATCATGCTGCCTGTGCAATCAATCAGCAACTATCTAGTACGCCAGGAAGTGAGTGGTATTACTCGTCCGGCACCACCAACATCATTTCACGGCTACTCGGTGATGCGCTGGGTGACAAAAATGGTTCTACCGATAAGACGCATGCATTTATTCAGAAACGTCTATTTGATGCGATAGGGATGTCAAGTGCGACTGCACAATTTGACGCTGCGGGAACATTTGTGGGTTCGTCATATGTGTATGCAACTGCTCGAGATTTTGCGAAGTTTGGCGAGCTGTATCTACGCGATGGCAAGTGCGGCACAAAGCGAATCTTGCCAGTTGGGTGGGTGGATCATGCTCGCGCGCAAACCGTCATTGATGATGAAACTGGTCAGGGGTATGGCGCTCATTGGTGGACACAGCCTGGTGAACCAAGTTCGCTCGTTGCATCGGGCTATGAAGGCCAACAAATTATTGTTCTACCCGAGCGCGACTTGGTCATTGTTCGGTTGGGAAAAACTATTTCAGAAAAAAGAGCTGCTGTGCGCGCTGGCTTGTACGAGATTGCGCAGCTGTTTTAAGTATTAGGTATGCCTAACTAATTTTTGATACTTTCAAATTTGCGGTATTGAAAGACTTTTCCGACTCAAACCACTTATGGTATTTTTCTGATGTTGTCCTCTCTTGAAATGGAGTGTCTATGTTTAATGTAAGAAAAGTATTGGTTTGTGCTTCAGTGATGATTTTCCCAGCGAGTGTTGTCTCGGCTGGCACTGTTCCTCCACCAGCACCTCCACCGCCACCAGCACCTTCAGGTTCTGCGCCTTCGAATCCAGCTCCTGCGAATAATCCTGCGCCACCAGCACCTTCAGGTCCTGCGCCTTCGAATCCAGCTCCTGCGAATAGTCCTGCGCCATCTGCGAATAACGGGGGCGGTCAACAAGGTGGTCAGCAACAAGGTGGTCAGCAACAAGGTGGTCAGCAACAAGGCGGTCAACAAGGCGGTCAGCAACAAGGCGGTCAGCAACAAGGTGGTCAGCAACAAGGTGGTCAGCAACAAGGTGGTCAGCAACAAGGTGGTCAGCAACAAGGTGGTCAGCAACAAGGTGGTCAGCAACAAGGTGGTCAACCAGGTAATCAACCTTTGCCAAGTTCATTCACCGGCGGGAACGTTGGCGCCCTGCCTCCTTCAACATTTAATAATTTCAATCCAAACCAGGTAGGCCAGATATCGAATGATGCGCTCGGCAACTTCAAGCCAACTCAACTTGGCGCTCTGCCTCCATCGGCGATGTCTGGATTTAACCAGCAACAAATGGGAGCGCTTCCTCCTGAGGCAATGGCCGGCATGAAGGCCGATCAGTTCAAAGCGATTTCTCCAAATGCAATGGCGGGATTTAAGCCTGACCAAGTTGGTGCAATGCCACCGCAAGCTTTTAGTGGGATGAAACCAAATCAGATGGGTGCTCTTTCTCCAGAGGCGATGGGTGGTATGAACCAGCAGCAAGTTGGTGCAATGCCACCGACTGCGTTTGCTGGTTTTAAACCGAACCAGGTTGGTGCAATGCCACCGGAGGCGTTTGGTGCAATGAAGCCAACACAGTTGGGTCAGATGCCGCCGAATGCATTTGCTGGTTTTAATCCTGATCAGGTTGGTGCAATGCCACCGCAAGCATTTGGCGGCATGAAGCCCACACAGTTGGGTCAGATGCCTCCTGAAGCGTTTGGTGCAATGAATTCCGCGCAGGTTGGTGCGATGCCACCGCAAGCATTTGGTGGTTTAAAACCAGCTCAGTTGGGTCAGATGCCTCCTGAGGCGTTTGGTGCGATGAAACCTGCACAATTAGGTGCGATGTCACCGCAGGCATTTAGCGCAATGTCGCCAGAACAAATGGGTGCGATGTCACCGCAGGCTTTTGGTGCGATGAAGCCTGCTCAGATTGGTGGGATGTCGCCTGAAGCTTTTGGTGCGATGAATCCTGCACAGGTGGGTTCGCTGCCGCCTTTAGCTTTTGGTGCGATGAAACCAAATCAGATTGGTGCAATGTCACCTGAAGCTTTTGGTGCGATGAAGCCTGCACAGATGGGTGCAATGTCGCCGCAGGCTTTTGGAGCGATGTCACCAGAGCAAATGGGAGCGATGTCGCCACAAGCTTTCGCTGCGATGAAGCCTGCTCAAATCGGTGGGATGTCGCCCGAAGCGTTTGGAGCGATGAAGCCTGAACAGTTTGGCTCGATGCCACCTCAAGCTTTTGGTGCGATGAAACCAAATCAGATTGGTGCAATGCCGCCGCAGGCTTTTGGTGCAATGAAGCCGAGCCAGATTGGTGCTATGTCCCCGCAAGCTTTTGGAGCGATGTCGCCAGAGCAAATGGGTGCAATGCCACCGAGTGCGATGGGCGGAATGAAGCCTGGACAAGTAACAGTGCTGTCACCTGAGGCTTTTGCAAAAATGTTTCCAGAACAGGCCGCTGCATTTACCGCTGCCGCTGTTGCATCGATGAAGCCGAATCAGGTTGGAGCAATGTCACCTGAAGCTTTTGGTGCGATGAAACCAACTCAAGTTGGAGCAATTTCGCCGCAAGCCATGGGTGCTCTCAACTCAGAACAGGTCAAAGAAATGTCGCCTACTGCTGTTGGTGCATTGAAGCCAACTCAAGTTGCGAACATGTCGCCTGATGCCACTGGGGGATTGGAGCCAGAACAGGTAAACAAGATGCAACCAGCTTCGGTTGGTGCGCTCAAGCCAGCGCAGATTAGCGAGATGTCTGCGGATGCAGTTGGTGCGATGACGGCGAAACAGTTGGCGTCTTTGAAATCGGCCGCTGCTTCTGGGTTTACTGAGGAGCAACTTGCTGAATTCACTGATGCGCAGAAGGCTGCATTGAAAGCAGAATTTAAGGCAAAATTGACAGTGGCACAAAAAGAGGCGCTTGGCTGATTCGTTTAATTGAGACCTAGCCGAACCATCTGATCTTGTGGTGCATCAACGCTGTTGAGTGCTACGCGCAATAATTCTGTTGAGTCGCGCTCGGTTTTTCCATCAACTCGATTTGATTGTTCCGCAGCATCTTCGCGACGGTCGAATAACAAGTGTTCAAAATCCTTGCCCATTGCCCAGAAAGGCAACAGGTCACCTTCTTGGAAAGGCTGACGAATAACAGGGATCGTTGAGCCGGGCATTTTGTCGAGGAATGCACGTTCGTCGGGCACCGGTAGACGCAAGTTGGGATACTTAGAGATCGGCATTGTGCTCCAACGATTGGACCACATCGAGAGTGGCGCGTTGCCTCCAACTGGACCTCTTGTGTAGCGCCACTGGTCTGTCACGAGCTGAACTTCTCGACCCCACACGCCTGTAAGTAACCAATCCCGTACCGATTTCGTTGCACCCTTGATGAGGGGAACTAGTGAAGAACCGTGTGTGCGGTGATTGATTGTTGCACCAAATACATCGGCAAGTGTTGCGTGGATATCGGTAGAGGTGGTGAGCGCATCAATGCTGGTCGGTGCTGCGCCAGGCCACGCAACAATCAATGGAATGTGACCAAGCGGCTTGTGGACGGGCACCGATGGTTTCCCCCATACGTCGCGACCCTTTTCGTCAACATCGCCAAGGTAATGACCATGGTCAGTGCACAGAATTACCGCAGTGTCTGCCCAAGCGTTGGTGGTGTCAAGAGCGTCGAGAACTTTGCCAAGCCAGTGGTCAATCATCGAAAGCTTTGAACCATATTGCGAGCGAATTTGGTGAGCTTCACGATTCGAGATAACTCCATCAACTTGCGCATTGACGGCATACGGTGGCCAGATCATGTGTTGACCCTCCCACGTGTCGTCGTAGCGCATTGCCCATTCTTCTGGTGTATCAAAAGGTTCATGTGGGTCAAATTCGTCAACAAACAACATGAAGCGCTCACCATTTGCACGATGATGCGGTGAGTCTTCCAACAACCACTTTGTAGCGGCCTGCATCGTGCGAGGACCCGGGTAATCATCTTCACCCTTAAACCATCCGCGTGATGTGTCGTAGTGCGTGTGTCCTCTGCCAAAAGTTGGTGCACCAATCCAGCTTGAATCGGGCCGTGTCTTCCATGCATCGCTCTCATGACCGCGCTCGTACGACCAGGCGGTGAAATCGGTGTGAAAATTTTCTCCACCAACCTCAAACAGGTGGGGGTGATCAGTGATCAAATTGGTAATGACGCCAGCGCGCCGCAGTGCAACCGTTATTGCTTCTTCCCAGATTTCAATTGAGCCCCATGGTTTCCACAAAAAATCCCATGCTCCAACCAAGATGTCGTGGCGCGCGGGTATGCACGGAAGCGAACCGGTGTGATGATTGGTGAACTTGAGTGAGCGTGCTGCCAGACGATCGATGTTTGGGGTGTCAAACGACGTGCCACCGTATGCACCGAGCTCGTGGCGGTTGAGGCTGTCGAGCAACAACACGATCACGTTTTTGGGCTGCGCTATGGGCATGTTCATTGCAAAACCGCTGGTGGTTGTGATCGCGTCTCATGCACCCCTAAATAGATGAGAGCTCCGACTACAAATACTGCACCAACGCCTTGCTGAACGCTAAACACTTCATTGAGGAACAGAATTCCTGCAGCAATGTTGAGCACTGGTTCAACCGTGTTGACAACCGAGGTGGTGTTTGGTCCAAGGATCTTAAGGCCTGCAAACAGGGTTGCAGTACTCAATACAGTTGCAAAAATAGCAAGCGCACCAATCCACAGCCACCCCTCTGTGTGACGAGGAAAGAGAACTGGAGTAGTGGATGGGGCGAGTAGCCAATAGATCCAAAACGCAGTTGCGGCGCCAGTCATCACGAACGTGACCCCGGTGTAGAGATCGGTTTTCTTGAATGCACGCGAACCGCTGAGTGTGTAAAACGTATATGACAGTGATGACAAAAGGATCAAAATAACGCCTTTGGTCGTTGCGTTGCCTGGTTGGCCGACAGTGATGGCAACACCAATCATTGCTGAAATGAGAGAAAAAATCGTTTGGCGCTTTGGCTTCGTCTTGTACAATGCCCAACCGATGAGCACAACAAATACTGGGTAGATATACCAAATGACAATGGAAACGCCACTGGACATGTTTTCAATTGCGGTGAAATAAAAGAACGCTGCTCCGGAGTATCCAAACGCTCCGAGCAAAAAAAGCTGGAGCATCAAACGAGGTTGTGGCCAGACTCGTTGACCACTAGAAAACTGGCGTATGAGAAACATCAGCACCGCTGCAACGGTGAACCTCACAATGAGAACGCCAACCGTGTTTGCTCCGCTTTCATATGAGCGTTTAGAGAATGTGGGTGCCATTGAGAAACCCAGGCTGGAGAGAAAAACCAATGCAAAGCCGAGTAAGCGCTGGTTCTTGAGCATGACTCAAATCTAGTTGCGATGGGATGCGCGATGAGATCCGAGATGGTTGGCAAGACTAAATTGGTGACGACAGAGGAGATCAAATGGCTCAGGAACTATGGCGTAAATCGGCTCTTGAATTAGCAGCTGATATTCGGACAAAAAAGGTATCTAGCCGAGAGGTCGTTGAGGCTCACCTCGAGCGCATCGCGCAAGTCAATGGTCATGTCAATGCTGTTGTGCGAGTGCTTGCAGATGAATCCCGTGCAGGTGCAGATGCTGCTGATGCTGCTCTTGCAGCAGGCAAGCCACTTGGGGTATTCCATGGCGTGCCATTTACGATCAAAGAGAACATTGATGTGGTCGGATATCCGACGACACAAGGTATTCCTGCACTTGCCCAGGCGATTCCCACGCTCAATGCACCTGCGGTAGACCGCATGCTTGGCGCTGGAGCAATCCCGATTGGTCGCACAAACCTTCCCGACTTGGGCTTGCGCATTCACACCGATTCGGCACTGTACGGGCGTACAAAAAACCCTTGGAAGGCCGACCGTACGGCAGGTGGTTCGAGCGGTGGTGAAGGTGCTGCGCTCGCCAGTGGCATGTCGCCAATTGGTTTGGGTAACGACATTGGGGGCTCGCTGCGCAACCCAGCACATTGCTGTGGCATCGCTGCGATCAAGCCGTCAACTGGAGTGATTCCTGACGCAAACCAATTTCCAATCGAAGATGCTGGACTCAGTTCGCAGCTCATGCTCATCCAGGGTGTGATGGCCAGACGTATTGCAGATGTGAGAGCCGGTTTTATGGTCGTTGCCGGAGAGCACCCACGCGATCCGATCAGTGTGCCTGCAGTACTCACTGACTTGCAGCCTGAACAAAAGTTACGCATTGCTGTGATGGCAACACCGCCGGGCGGAAGCACACATGCAGGGGTTGCTGACGTGGTGCGCAAAGCAGCAGATGCATTATCGAACGCTGGACATGACGTGATTGAAATCAATCCGCCAGATTTTGAACTGGCATGCGAAGTGTGGAAGACGCAGCTCTATGGAGAATATGAGTTGCAACGCCCATTGCTTGAAATGGTGATGGGAGAGGGCGGTCGAAAGTTTGTTGATTTCACTACGCTCAATCGTGCAAAAGTAGATCTTGCAGCATGGGCAAATGCGCAATTACAACGCAATGGACTTGGCCGCCGCTGGAGCCTGTGGTTTCAGGATTATCCAGTGTTGCTATCGCCAACATGGACACAGCCACCATTTGTGTTTAACTTCGATATCGACGATGAAGCAAGTGCGCTCGCAACTGTTGAGTTGATGCGACCTGTGTTGCCAGCAAATTTGCTTGGACTTCCTGCAGTGGTGGTGCCGGGCGGAATGGCCGACTCGCTTCCAGTTGGAGTGCAGGTGATTGGTGCTCGTTACACCGACTTGCGTTGCTTATCAATCGCTGAGCAGATCGAATCGGCGTGCGGTTTAGACACGCCGATCGATCCGATCAACTA
>JBIIWI010000034.1:0-13879 GCA_044339005.1 Ilumatobacteraceae bacterium | reverse complement strand
CCGATTGTCTTCTCGGCTTCCGCCTTGGAGACACCAGCTTTTTCTGACACTGCATCTATGAGCTCTGCTTTTGTCATTGCTTACCTTGCTTTCTCGGTTTCGGAATACCGCTTCGTCATATATTTGAGTAGGTCTGCAGACAAATTGCAAGTATTGAATGGTTTTGCATCCAGTTTTTGAATGCGAAACACAAAAAACATCTCTGCAAGAAAATTTGTCTCGACTACAAAAATTTGTAGACATTCGGACGCAATTTTTGGATCCACTTCTCAAAACGAGACTCACTAGCAACGTCGAGCGCGCTCATGATGCATTTCCGCCGAAGATGGGATAACCCTTATGGGTATTGTGTTTGCCGACCGTTCAGATTGCCGAAATCTCGTTTTCATTGGCATTATTTCATCTTCTACACGGATTCACAATGAACTCGTTGCCAGTACAGACAATCAGGGAAATTCCGTCCCAAAAGCAGCGCACATCGCCCAAAATTTTGGAAATTTCTGGCCAGAAAAATATTTTAAAAAAATTTCAAAAAAATTCCCAAAAACAGTCCAAATTTCCCGAAATTGCGAAAAAGTTCTCAAAAGTTCCCTTGGGAGAAAACTTGCAAGTTTAATTTTTGATAACAACTTTGAACCCCGTAACTACAACGGGTTCCACCAACATTGAAGATGCGAGCATCCACCATCCGCTCGAGTCGACACAGCACAATGAGCAACGTTGCTTACACACGACTCGCACTCTGATCAGAATCTTGCACTCGGCGAAACCGATCGCCGACTGTTCGAAGCAGATTCTGCAACTTCTCGAGCTACACGTGTCGTACTAGACACTTCTGTTCTCGTTGCAGATCCAATGAGCATGCTCAACTTTGTTGGTTGCGATGTAGTGATTCCACTCACTGTTGTTGAAGAGTTGGACGGACTCAAAACTCGGATGGACGACGTCGGTCGATCTGCTCGAACTGCACTTCGCACTATCGAAGACTTGCGCAAAAAAGCAGGCGGCTCGCTGGCTCAGCCAATGCGAGTTCATGACGAACCCGACTATGGAACCGTGCAGATTGAGGTCAATGGAATCCAACGCCACCTCCTGATTGAGCATGGTTTAGACCCTGAAATCCCCGATAATCGCATCATCGGTGCAGCCCTTGGTCAGGCCAGGGTTGCGCCAACTCGCATGATCTCAAACGATGCTGCCCTTCGTATTAAGGCAGCCCATTTGGGCCTTCAAGCCGAGGAACACCAGCCGGTTGGCGCTGGTCAATCGACTCGCCCAATGGGTTGGGTCACCATCGATACCAGCGTCGAAAATATTGACTCGCTGTATAGCAGCGGTGGCATCGAGGTTTCTTCGATCAACGCCCCCGGGCCATTCGTCGAAAACAATTTTGCTGTTGTTCGCAGCGGATCGCAATCTGCACTCACCCGTTGCGTAAACAACGAGCTCAAAGTTCTCGCCCACAATGCACCAGAGGCATGGGGACTTCGAGCTCGCAGCAAAGAACAGCGCTTCTCTCTCGAATTATTGCTCGACCCCGAAGTCACAGTGATTGCACTTGACGGCAGAGCCGGCACAGGCAAAACCGTCATGGCAATCGCAGCAGGTCTCGAACAAGTTGTTGAGTCACGTCGCTACGAGCGTCTTGCGGTGTATCGCCCACTCGTGCCTGTTGGTCGTGCCGATGTTGGTTTCCTGCCAGGTGACCTCAACGAAAAACTCGATCCATGGATGGCAGCAATTCATGATGCGATCGTTGCACTCACCGATCAGCGTTCGAGTCGCGATGCAGTCGGACTCATCGACGACCTCACCGATCGTGGGCAACTTACGCTCGAGTCAGTTACCTTTCTGCGAGGTAGATCACTTCAGCAACAATTCGTCGTGGTTGATGAAGCACAGAACCTCGAACCGACGACCCTCAAAACGATCCTCACCCGCATAGGCGAGGGCACCAAAGTGGTTTTCACGGGAGACACGAGCCAGATCGATGCCCCCTACATGGGTGAGACCAATAACGCTCTCGCCGTTCTTATACATGCCTTTGCCGGACAGCGATGCTTCGGGCACGTGACTCTGGCTGCCTGCGAGCGCAGCGAAGTGGCCAGCCTGGCCGCCGAGCTGCTCTAGCTAAACCAAATTCTTTTAGGAAAGTTCAGACCTCAACTGGACATAATTGGTACATCTCTGCTTAGGGTTAACTAACAAGATCCAAAGCAGTGGAGGTTTCCATGAGCGATGTGTATCAAGAGGGTAATTGTCTCGACGCCTGCGACGACGAACCCGAACGTTCGCTTGTGCAAGGAACACTCGAAGGGTGGGCACATCTTGCCAATTGCAAGGGTTTCGCAAAACTCTTTTTTGGCAAATCTGCCGAGCGCCCCCAAGCCAGGGTTCGCCGAGAATCTAAGGCACACTCACTGTGTATCTCATGCGCTGTGAAGCCAAACTGTCGCTCGTTTGCGCGCAATAACCATGAATACGGGTTTTGGGGAGATGAAAACGAAGAGTCGCGACACGAAGCTGGATTCACTCTTTCGTCGCCGATCGGTGTGCGCATCACTCCGATCATTCTCTAGTAATCGAGAACATCGCCGACGGCCACTGCTATGTCGGTTTGAACACGACAAGCCTGCCAAACTAGAAACATGCCTGTTCATTCGATCGCAACAAACGACATCACCAACCCCGGCGACTACGTCACTCGCTTTATCGAAAACATTGAGCAAAGTCACTTCACTGCGGCAATGGACATGGTGTCCGATGACTGCGAATACGACAATGTTCCAATCACCAAGGTGTTTGGCAAAGAAGCAATGATCCAGATTTTGTCGGACTTTTTAGCTGCAGCCACCAAGGTGGAGTGGCTTATTCATCATCAGGTCAGCAATGGCGACATGGAGCACGGTGTGGTCATGAATGAGCGCACCGATCGCTTTGAAATGGATGGCCGGTGGATTGAACTCGATATCGCTGGGCTCTTTGTAGTGAGCGATGGGAAGATCGCCCTATGGCGCGACTATTTCGACCGCGAATCGTTTACAAAGGCGTTAGCCACTAAATAAAGTCGTTAGCCACTAAATAAAGTCGTTAGCCACTAAATAAAGTCGCTCGCTAAAAATTAGCAACTAGGTATAGCGAAGGAGCATCTGGGCTGCCGTTCGCTTGCCCAAATCTCGCATTGCCGCAGGCTCTTGAACTTGTACGCCATCGCCGGCTCGTAACAGCAATCTCGATAACCAGTGCTCACTGCCAACCGCCATTGTCACAAGCGTGCTGCCATCGGCATTGATCTCGCGCGACATATACGGGTATGACTCAACAACCCATCTGGCAGAGGGTTCCACTCTCAGAGTCACATGCAGATCTGCGTTATCAAACCATGTAGAGCCGTCGGCAACTCTCTGCGTCGCTGAGTCTGGTTCAGAAAAGTTGCCAGTTGCATCGAGTTTTTCGATTCGATCAATCCGAAATTCACGTAACTCGCCTGACTTGTCGTCGTCGGCAGAAACATACCAATGACCACCACGCTCAAACACACTTCGAGGAATGATTGTGCGCTCAGACCTTGAGGCGGAAGCTGGCGTAAAATAGGTGATCAACATATGAGCACCAGGCGCAACCGCATTGCGCAATTCTTCGAGGTACGTGACTGGTTTCAGATCCACTACGACTACCTCGTCGTCAGATGGTAACAACGGTCGCAATTTTTTCAGTGCAGTTGCTAGAGGGCCATTTTTATTAGCTCCTGGTAAGCGCAACGCCGCATTACCCATCACTGTCAGAGCAAATACTTCAGCCGAATTCAGTTGCAATGGACGAGAAAACATCAAAGGGACTTCTGCGACTACCTCGTCTTCGTCGACAAACACATCAATAAGAGCGTCCGGCGAATACGGCGGCACGCCACACACCGAGGCCATCATGATGTCATCTACTAATTCGGCTTCCGACAACTTGAACTGCTTTGCCATGTCCGACAATTTGACTCGCTTGCGCTCCACCAGCCATGGCAGCATGACCATCAATCCGGCCACACGCTCGGCAGCTCCTCGTGGGCCTCTGCGAGATCGACGAAGCGCCATTAGTTCTTCTCCGCAATCTTCTTAAGGTGACTCACAATGTGTTCCCTGACGCGCGGTGGTCCCAGTACTTCAGCGCGATCCACCATCGCAAACAACCAGACGCGAAATGCATTCAAATTTGCACACGGAATCGCAAACTCGATTGAGCCATCACTCCGTTCTTGTAGAACCGCACCGCTTCCAAACTCTGCTTTCACGCGTTGGGCAAGCACGGCATCCACCAACACTTTGGCAACTGCATCGTCACCGTCGCCCTCGGTGAGCAACTCCAGTTCTGTTGGCACCGCTTTTGCCAGATCAAAACCTTCAGGTCGACTAAAAGATTGTGCATCGCCATTGGTGATTTCGCCTTCAATGCGATCGACCCGAAATACACGCTGGTCGTTGCGCAGGTGATCAAAGCCAACGATGTACCAAAAGCCGCCACGCGACAACAGCCCATATGGATCTACTTGACGCTGCTGTCCTTTATACAAAAACTTGAGGGTTCGATGCTCAATGACTCCTGCAGCGAGGGCTGGCAGTTGTTTGTCGTCCATCTGAATATTGACGCTCGTCGAAGGACGATCGAGCGCGCGCTCACCACCCAACTTCCACAATGCCTCGTCGCCATGGCTCGCACCAATACGGACTGTGGCAATGGCCATTTGCAATGCCGAACGCTCAGCTTCATTAAGACCGAGATCGCCAATTTCAAACTGTCGACGATCAACGGTGTACGCACCTTCGCCAGCTTTGTCGCCACCCAATGTGATCATGTCCATTGGAATTCCAAGTGCACGCAACTCGGCCTTATCACGTTCAAATGCAGCACGCGCGGCCGAGTCACCCTCTGGATATTGGTTGACAAGCTCTTGGCGAATTTGCTTCAGTGTGAGAGGTTGGGTGCGCTGGACGAGTAGAGCCAACAAGTTGATCATGCGCTCGGGTTGCGATGTCTTTGCGGCCATGCCCGCAACATTAGATGTTTTATCGGTGTTTGAGATACCACTGCAATAACTGCGAAGTCGAGGCATCTTGATCACCACTTGGCACGCCTTGCGTTATCTGTTGGGAAATCTTTTGTGCCAATTTTTTACCCAATTCAACGCCCCACTGATCAAAACTATTAATACCCCACACACAACCCTGCACAAACACACTGTGCTCGTATAGCGCAATCAGTGCTCCCAAAGTTTGTGCCGACAACTCACTTGCCATCAACACGGTCGATGCACGGTTGCCTGGCATGGCGCGCTGGGGCTCAGTCGAATCTGCACCAAAAGCCAGTGCTTGAGCCTGAGCGAACATGTTGGCGATTAACGAGTCATGTGCATCGCTGTGCTCAGCGTGTGTTTTTGCAAAACCAATCAGGTCCACCGGCACCACGGAAGTTCCTTGGTGCAACATCTGCATAAACGCGTGCTGCGAATTGGTGCCGATACCGCCCCATACAACGGGTGATGTTTGTGTTGCAACAACTGCATTGTCGCTGCCCACTTGCTTGCCATTGCTCTCCATAACAAGTTGCTGTAAATACGGTGCAAATAAGTGCAATGCGGTTGAATACGGCATTACGGCCTGAGTTTCACGACCCAAAATCGATCGATTCCACACACTGATGAGACCCATCATCACGGGAATATTTGTGGCCAATGGTGTTTCAACAAAGTGTTCATCGATAGCGCGCATACCGCTCAAAAAATCATCAAACACGTCAGAGCCAAAAGCGACAACGTTTGCCAAGTTGACAGCAGAAGAAACCGAATACCTGCCACCTACCCACGGCCAAATGTTGAACGAATGAGCAAATGCAATCCCTGCAGCCGTGGCGCGTTGCGGATCTACCGACACGACTGCGCAATGTTGGGCTACTCCAGCCTCACCTACTGAAGCAGCAAGCCATTGTTGGACGATTCGACCATTCGAAAGCGTCTCAGTCGTTGAAAAAGTCTTGGAGCACATCACAATTAACGTGTGTTGTGCATCATGCTTCTCTAGTACTTTCTCTACAGCGACTGGATCAATGTTTGAAACAAACGAGCAATGCAACGATGGTGTGTGAATTTGTGAGAGTGCATCCCACACCAGTGCCGGACCAAGATCGCTTCCGCCAATACCCACATTGATGATGTGCGTGAATTGCTTTCCCGTTGCTCCAACAATCTTTCCGCTACGCACGTCAGTGGCAAATTCGGCCATCGAACGGCGCACTTGTTGTACTTCTTTCACTATGTCTATCCCATTAACAACAATCTTTTGTGTGCTCGGTGCACGTAAAGCAATGTGCAACGCCGGCTGACCTTCGGAAGAATTAATTGGCAATCCTGCAAACATCGCATCCCTGTGGCTCATCACCGATGCTTCTTCGGCCAGCTCGAGCAATGTGGCCACAACTTCAGGGGTGATGTTTTGCTTCGAAAAATCAGCGACAATTGATCCGATACCGAAATTGAGATGAAGCGTGTTTCGTGCGGCTCGTTGGGCATCGTTCAGAAACAACCCGCTCAGGGTTGAATGTGGTGCCTCTTTGCCTAGAGCAACAAGCTTCTTCCACGAAGATGTGGTGGTGATCACTGAGAACAGGTTATCTCGCTCTCACGAGTAGCGTCTTGCACCGTGATTACGTTATGACAGCAAACGCCGCGGCAACGCAAAACGATGTGGCGCGGCGATTGCCCCAATCCGGTATCACCCTCGGATTGAGTGCATATCTCATTTGGGGTCTTGTCACCATTTTCTGGAAGCACCTCAAGGGATTCGATTCATTTGAGCTGATCGGTTGGCGCATCACGACATCAGCAATCTTGCTCATTGCGTACATGACTGCTACGAAAAAGATGAAGCCACTGCTTATCACGATGCGAGATCCGCGTACTTTTATACGCCTCGTCGTCGCCAGTATTTTGTTGACCATCAACTGGACAACCTATGTTTGGGCAGTTGTCAATGGCCACGTCATCGAAACCGCACTGGGATACTTCATTGCGCCGTTATGCACAATGGTCCTGGGAGTATTTGTTCTGCACGAAAAACTACGTCGACCCCAAATCATTGCGGTCTGTTTCGCTCTCTGCGGTGTGGCCGTGCTCACTATCGGTTACGGCAGAGTCCCTTGGATAGCGCTCACCATTGCTTCTTCGTGGACCTTCTATGGCTACCTCAAAAAGCAGGTGCAGCTCCCACCCCTCGAAAGCTTGACGGGCGAAGTTATCGTCGCATGTATCCCCGCTCTCATTTACGTAGCAGTTTGCTGGAACCACACAAATAGTGTTTCTAACACTGCTTCATCAGTGCAGTGGTTGCTGATTGCTCTCACAGGGTTGATCACCACAATTCCATTGCTGTTGTTCGCGGCATCTTCTCAACGCATACCACTCACGCTCATAGGGCCGATGCAATACATCGTTCCCACAATTAATTTTCTGCTCGGTTGGCTGCTCTACAGTGAAGAAATCACGGCAACCAAAGTTGCGGGGTTTGCACTGATTTGGATTTGTTTAGCGATCGTCTTGCTCGACTTATTTATTTGGCAACAGCGAGCTGTGCGGTCCCAGCCACAATCCGCTTAAGTCCTTCGATCACATCTAGTCCACGTTGTTGGTCGTCAACGGCAATTGCAAACCTAGACAAACCCGTGAGTACAACATTGATCAAGTCTTGTAAAACCTGAGCGTTAATTCCTGGAACGATCTCACCACGAGCAACGGCATCGGTGCACATCTTCGCCAAAAACTGGCCAAGACCAACTCGAAGCGGAGCAATCGCTTTAGACAACTCGGGGTGACGCTGAGATTCGGAAGCAACCCCAACTACGAAACTTGCCAACGACGGATCTTCGGCGCTCATCAGTGCTATCGAATCCAAGATTGCCGAAAACTTATCGGTGAACGTCTCGTGTTTGGCTGCCGCTTTTTCAAAAGTGCTTAGAACATCATCTTGCATCTCGGCATATGCCGCCACATACATGTCAAGCTTCGAAGGAAAGTAGTGATAGATCGCACCAGTCGTAATTCCTGCTGCTTGCGCAAGAGCGCGATTAGTCGTTGCGTCATAGCCAACATCGGCAAATGAGCGACGTGCTTCTTTCACCAAAATGTTTCGAGTTTCACCGGCGTCAGTGTCACATGGCCGACCGAGTTTTTTCGCCAAAACCTTCACGAGATCAGGCTAATTCGTTGTTCTGGGGTTAGACGAAGCGGCGCAAATGCGCTGCTAGCTCAATTGGGCGATCGCCCTGCACACTGTGCCCCGCACCATCAACCACAACGACTTCAGCGGCTGGGTAATGCTTTTTCACGCCTTCGATGTCCTCGTCGTCAACGACTGGAGATGCTCCACCGCGCACAACTAAGAGTGGGCATTCCAGACGAGCAATGGCATCCCACAATGCAGAGCGTGGTGATTCTGATTCAAGATTTGTTTTCTCTGAGTTAATTTGACCTCGACGGTCGTAACGCCACTCCCAGCTTCCGTCTGCAATCTGATGCGCGTTGTGCAGAATTCCTCTGCGCAAACTTGTGGCAGACCGCGTTGGATTGTGCTCGGTGGTGCGTGCCAACAGATCATCAAAACTTGCAAAACTCTGAGGACCATTGATGAAGTCGAGCACGGCCTTAGCTTTTTTGCTTGTCACTCCTGGAGTGATATCAACCATGACCAGATGTCTGACCAAAACTGGATATTTATCAGTGAGCACCAAACATGTGAGTCCACCAAGTGACATTCCAACAACGGCTTGAGCATTTGGTGCTAGTTGTTGCACAACTATTGCAAGATCATCTGCCAAATTTTGTGGCGTGTATGTCGCATCATCGCGCCATGACGAATGACCATGACCTGGTAGGTCAATTGCCAGCAATGGGCAGCCAAGTGATAATGCAACCGTGTCCCACGTATGCGCATTTTGTGCGGTGCCATGCACCAAAACCAATCGTGGTTCTCCTTCTCCCCATTTGAGTGCGCTCACCTTTCGACCATCGGGTAAGAGCACGCTCACTCGTTGCACAGTTGGTGTTGCACTCGCGCTAATCGAATACTCCTCAATGTTTTGACCAAACATGGAGAACTCGTCGTAGGGAACCATCTCTTGGTTATGCATTGTTGTGTCTCCTACGGTGTTACTACAGCAACAGTTGTTGGCGCGCCTGCAACTGTTGTAGCACTCGATTTTGGCAAAGTTGATTCGGGAATCGTGGTAGGCACTGTCGTGTAGTCAGGATCTGGCTTATCAAATGGCGGCACAGGAGAACCGTACTCCTCTGGTTCTTTCACGCCATCGAATACATACACGCGATCACCATAGGCAACAATCGCTTGGAAGTATCTGGCCACAGACATGGGTATACGTATGCAACCGTGCGAAGCGGGCTTAAGTGGCACCAATATTGCACCATGAATTGCAATGTTGTAGTTGAAGTACACGGGGTTGTACATGGTGCCAAGTTTTGACTCACGCATTCCCTGACGACGATTGTAGAAATAGAAAATTCCGGGAGGCGTAATTGCCTCTCCACAAATACCGCGCTTGATTTCTGCATCGGTGCTGTTGCCATCTTCGCCCGGGCTAATGGTTACTTCTTCGCACCATTTCTCATTTGACCCGCTGGAAATATGCGTAATGACAACGGGTACACCTTCTTTGAACACAATCATTACTTGCTCTGGCAAATACACCTCTACATGCGTCGCGGTATCAGCATCTCGACGGGGTTTGATCTGGATATCTGACTGCATTATTGACCACGTCGACGGTGTCACAACACCCGTGGCTCGTTCGCGTGGCGTACTCATCACCAGTTTCTCGAAGGCCCACACCGCCTGAACCGTGTTCTGACCAAACACGCTGTCTTGCGGGCCTGGATCAAAGTGCAATGCGGCCAATCGCTGTTGCACTCGCAACACGTCGTCGCCCTTCATGCCGGGTTTTATTGTTCGCGTAAGAGGAACCGTCACTACTGGAACATTGGTTGATTCGGTGACGACGTCTGGGTTACTGGTATTCGATTCAGACTTATCTCCGTTAGCCACAACTGATATCGCAACAACTGTAAGTAGCACAGCAAAAGCCGCAATTGCAGGTCGCCAACGATCGTAGAGACTGTGCTGCGTGTGAAGTTGATCTAGCTCATCGTCGTCAAACAACTCGCTTTCGTCAAAGAATTCGTCTTGATCGAAAAAGTTGTCGTCTGCAAAGTCGTCGTCAGAAAAGTTGTCACCCATGTTTATCTCTGCACCTGTGGAGTTACTTCTTTTTCGGACCCAGAGCATTGAGGTGGGCACGCAATGTCCACGCTTCTTTCAAAATCTTGATAATTACTGAAGGCGAACTCAGCGTGGAGACTCCACGAGTTCTCGGAAAGTAATCCACTCCAAACTGCACAACACTCATATTCATTTTGCGCGCACTTACCATCAGTTCGGCGTCAATGAATGAGCCCTCACTTGTGAGCTCGACTTGCTCAAGCACCTTGCGACGCACCAACTTAAATGCAAAGTTGACATCTCTAAAGCGACAACCAAACAATGCGCGCACCATCAAGTTGTAGAAAAATGAGTACACCACTCGCACATAACCCTCGCCCGTTCGATCAAAACGGTAGGCCGCAACAATGTCAGCCTCGTATTGGTGCATGAGACGCATTGCTTTATGTACTTCGCGAAAGTCAAACGGCAAGTCTGCATCGGTGTACAACACCACGTCGCCTGTCGCAGCGCTAAATCCAGACTTTATCGATCCACCTAATTTGCGATTAGTCGGATGATGCACAACTTTCACTCGTGTATTTATGACTGCAGCTTCATCTGCGAGTCGAGCTGTTGCATCGGTTGATGCATCATTAACAATGATCATTTCGTAGTCGCCGACAGTTCCAGCCGCAATCAGTTCCTCGCCCAGTTCGATCGCAGCATTGAGCGCGCGCTGTAGATATTCCTCTTCGTTCCACATGGGGAAAAATACAGAAAATCGTTCGAAACGTGGATTCGGCATGCCCAATCAGGCTAACTGCGAGTGTCGGATTTAAGATCCGACCAATCCCATAACACCTGTATTGTGCAGGCTGTGACTGCTTCTGCCAACAACCACTCAGGTCTCACTAAAACTTGGCGAACTGTTGCAGTGGTCTCTTGGCTTCAAGTCTTTTTTGCGATCATGGCCGTTGCAGTCACGAGCCGCAAAATCGGCAAGCCGACCTGGTGGCTTGGCCCAGAGTCAAATCCGTCATTCATACTTCTCTGGGCGCTTCCGTTTGTGGCGCCGATTGCCAGCATCATTGCCGCAATCAAATTCGGACGCATCGCAAGTTTTGTCGGTTTCGGATCGGCACTTTTTCTTGGAGCAATCGGAATCGCCGACATAAACAGCACCCCTGGTGTTGCATTGATTGAATGCACCATTGCAATTTCGTCGGCATTGATAGCCATTGCCACATTTGCAGGTCGCGTAAAGTAGTCGCTCTCGACCCACCAAAGTAAGTACCGTAGATGTATGCCCGAGTCCAATACATCTGCTTCAAACGCCAAAGTTCTCTCCAGCCTTCCCGTTGGTGAGCGAGTTGGCATCGCTTTTTCTGGCGGCCTTGACACTTCTGCAGCAGTTGCATGGATGCGCGAAAAAGGTGCGCTGCCCTACGCGTACACCGCCAACCTTGGTCAACCCGACGAACCCGACTTAGACGGAGTTCCTGGTCGCGCAAAGCAATATGGCGCGGAGGGTGCTCGCCTCATCGACTGCCGCACCGAACTCGTACACGAAGGTCTTGTCGCATTGCAGTGCGGTGCATTCCACATCACCACGGCTGGCAAAACATATTTCAACACGACCCCACTTGGTCGCGCAGTTACCGGCACGTTGCTCGTACGTGCAATGAAAGAAGACAACGTCGATATATGGGGCGATGGCAGCACCTACAAAGGCAACGACATCGAGCGCTTTTATCGCTATGGGTTGCTCGCTAATCCAAACCTGCGCATCTATAAGCCTTGGCTAGACGCCGATTTTGTACGCGAGATGGGTGGCCGCTCCGAGATGAGTGCATTTTTGGCAGCGAAGAAATTGCCCTACCGCGACTCGGCCGAAAAGGCGTACTCCACCGATGCAAATATTTGGGGTGCAACTCACGAAGCGAAAACTCTCGAAGAGTTGTCAACCAGCATGCACATCGTTACGCCAATCATGGGCGTTGCACATTACGACGAAAAAGTAACAATCAAAACCGAAGATGTTGTTGTGCGTTTCAAAGAAGGATGGCCGATTGCACTCAACGGCAAGGAGTTTGAATCACAGACCGATCTCGTCAACGAAGCAAACATCATTGGTGGACGACATGGTCTAGGTATGAGCGACCAGATTGAAAATCGAATTATTGAAGCAAAGAGCCGTGGTATTTATGAGGCTCCGGGTCTCGCGCTTCTACACATCGCATACGAGCGTCTCGTTACTGCGATTCACAACGAAAACACCATCGAAAATTACCGTCAGATGGGTCGCCGTTTGGGCCGATTGTTATACGAAGGTCGCTGGTTTGATCCACAGTCGTTGATGTTGCGCGAGCCACTTATGAATTGGGTCGGCTCACTCATAACTGGCGAAGTCACGATTCAGTTGCGTCGCGGTGATGACTATTCGATTCTCAACACATCTGGTCCACACCTCACATATGCGCCAGAGCGCTTGAGCATGGAGCGTGTGGAAGATGCTGCATTTGGTCCGCTCGACCGCATTGGTCAACTCACAATGCGCAACCTCGACATTCAAGACACGCGAGCAAAGATCGATGAATACCGCGCAGCCGGCACACTCGGTAGTGGTGGTACTAGTGGCGGTTTGCTCGAACTCGAATAGCGACTAGGCGTTAACTAGTGCGCGAGTGATTGCTGCGGCAAGCGCTGCTCGCTCACCCATCTTTGACACGTTGATGTATTCGGTGTCGGCATGTGCACCACCACCGCAAGCACCAAGACCGTCTAGCGTTGGCACTCCAATAGCGGCCGTAAAGTTGCCATCCGAGCCACCACCCACTGCAATACCTTGCAAATCGGTGATGCCAATACCCGCAGCAACACTTTGTGCAACTGCGTAAAGCTCAGTTGCAGCCGACTCGTGCATCGGTGGTCGATTAATCGAACCACTCACGCTTATTTTTGCACCGGCAACAGTTGGTTGCAAAGCAGCGAGCGCGGTTTCGACACGTGCTTTTTCAGAAACAACATTGACGCGAACATCAACAGTTATTTGCGCAGCTGCTGGCACCACATTTTCGGTTGTTCCAGCTGTCGCAATCGTTGGTGTCACGGTGGTGCCTATTTCAGGTTGAGCAATTGCAGCAATCGCTTGCACCTGCGCAGCAAGTTCCATCAAAGCATTAATTCCCTTTTCGGGCTCGAGACCAGCGTGAGATGCGCGGCCGGCAATATCTACAACAAACGTACCCACGCCTTTGCGCGCAATCTTGAGTGCGTCACCATTGCCGCTTGGCTCAAACACCAACACATTCCCGGTTGCTTTTGCACGTGATTCAATCAATTCGCGAGAAGCATACGAACCAATCTCTTCGTCTGAAGTAATCAAAATCTCTGCGCCACTAGCCTCGCGTATTTCGCTCAGTCCGTAAATGGCTTGGATGATTCCGGCCTTCATGTCAAAAATGCCTGGACCACGCGCGATGTCTCCATCAATACTGAAACCACGCTTCTCTACGGTGCCTTTTGGAAACACAGTGTCATGGTGACCGACGATTAGTACCTTCGTGTCGTCGCTGCCCTTCCAATGCACATGTGGACCTTTTTCGCTTGCAATAATTTGTGGGGCTTTG
>JBIIWI010000033.1:0-14010 GCA_044339005.1 Ilumatobacteraceae bacterium | reverse complement strand
CTCAGACCAAATTCGTACAAAGCAAGCCGCTCCCGTTTCCACCCGAACCATTTCGCTTTATCGGCATTCAGACAACGCGCTGGGCGCTGAGCCGTGAAGACCGCACAGGCAAACGCAACCTCTGGCTGCGCACCCTCGATCGTTTGGGTTTGGGCTTCGACTCGTAACCCTCGTGCCTCTACAGTGATTCAATGAGTTTGCCCGCACTCACCTCGGTGGACCAAGTACGAAACGCACTTGGTGGGCAAAGCTATTTGGCCGACGAAGGCCTTGCGACTGCAGTTTTTCTTGCGTTGTCGCTTAAGCGACCTCTCTTGTTGGAGGGTGAAGCAGGTGTTGGTAAAACCGAATTAGCAAAAGTAATTGCAGCGATGACAGGCGGCGAACTTATTCGTTTGCAGTGTTATGAGGGCATCGATGCATCGCAGGCTGTGTACGACTGGGACTACTCGCGTCAGCTGTTGCACCTGCGCGCCGCCGAAGCATCGGGTGAAGCAAAGTCGAAAAACACTTCGCTACTTGAAAGCGAGCTGTACAACGAAAGGTTTTTGATCAAGCGTGCATTGTTGCGCGCTCTCGACAACCGCACCACCCCCGCAGTGCTCTTGATCGACGAAATCGACAGAGCCGACGACGAGTTCGAGGCATACCTTCTCGAGATCTTGTCCGATTTTCAAATCACTGTCCCCGAACTGGGCACATTTAGTGCAACCACCCCACCAATCGTCGTGCTCACATCCAATCGCACACGTGATGTGCACGACGCGCTGAAGCGTCGATGTTTGTACCACTGGGTTGAACACCCAAATTTTGAACGCGAAGTTGCAATTGTTCGGTTACGTGTTCCACAAATTGCAGAGTCACTCGCACGACAAGTGGCTGCAGCGGTCGAAGCAATGCGTGGGCTCAATTTGTACAAGCCACCCGGTGTTGCCGAAACAATCGATTGGGCAACTGCGCTTGGTCAACTAGGGATTCTTGAACTTGACGAAACCAGCGTTGCTGCAACGCTTGGCACCGTACTCAAGTACCGCGAAGATCACGAACGTGTTCGTGAAACGGGTATTGCCGATCTCGTCAAACAAGCCTTCGACCGCGGCTTGTCTCATAACTAGAGCGCATCAGTTATGTCGACAGCGCTGAAACAGCCTGCTGGCTCATCGGCAGACGAAATGGCGGTTTCGTTTGCGCGTGTTTTGCGCGGCGCAGGCATCAACGTGCCTATCGATTCGGTTATCACGTTTGTGCAAGCACTTGATGTTGTGTCGATGACAAAGCGTGACGATGTGTATTGGGCCGGACGGGCCACATTGGTGCATCGACCAGAAGATCAGCAACTCTACGACCGAGCATTTGCAGTTTTCTGGGAACGTCGTAACGCAACAGACACTGACGAAGATGGTCCACCACAAAAGATCACGCTGTTGCTCGACGATGAAGATGGTCCAAACAAAGATGATGATGCGAGCATTGGTGACGACGACAATCAGACAATGCAAATGCGCTTTACTGCAAACGAATCATTGCGCAGTAAAGATTTCGCTCAATACTCCGACGAAGAATTACACGAGTCTCAACGCTTGATGCACCAACTACGTCTCACTGGCCCTCCCCGACAATCACTTCGACTCACAGATGCAAAACGCAGCGGTTCTCGACACGACTTGCGTCGCACTGTTCGCGCATCTCTCGCGTTTGGCGGCGAGCCTGCACGATTGCACTGGCGTAAACCAAGTGAACGCCAACGCCGACTCGTTGTTCTTCTCGACATCTCGGGCAGCATGGAACCATACGCACGAGCACTCCTTCGTTTCATGCATGCAGCTGTTGTCGGTAGACAACGCGTAGAGGCGTTTACGTTTGGCACAAGGCTCACTCGGCTAACAAAAGAACTCAACAGTCGTGACCCAGATAAAGCACTCACTCGCGCTGCAGCACAAGTGCCCGACTGGAGCGGAGGCACACGACTCGGTGAGAGCCTACGCAAATTTAACGCAACATGGGGTGTGCGCGGAATGGCCCGCGGCGCAATTGTTGTAGTGCTCAGCGATGGTTGGGACAGAGGCGACCCAAGTGTTCTTGCCGAGCAGATGCAACGTCTACAACGAGTTGCGTTCAGAGTCGTGTGGGTCAACCCGCTCAAGGTCACTCCTGGCTATGCGCCACTTGCTCGTGGAATGGCTGCAGCACTTCCCTATGTGGATGACTTTGTAGAGGGCCATTCCATAGAGGCTTTGGAGCATCTCACTCGAGTGATTTCTCGCGATTGACTGTTACCTATGCGTGAACTACTCAACGACATTGAGCGCTGGCAGCAGGCGGGCAAACAGATTGCTGTTGCTCGCGTCGTCGATATCGAAGGCTCAGGCCCACGCGATCCCGGTGCCGCAATGGCCGTCAATGAAGATGGCGAAGTAGTTGGCTCGGTAAGTGGCGGTTGTGTCGAAGGCGCAGTGGTCGCAGAAGCGCTCGAGATACTGCGCGGCGACAATCAACCCCGCCTCGTCAAGTTTGGTTACTCCGACGACGAAGCATTTGCAGTGGGTCTCACGTGTGGCGGCATCATTCATCTTTTCATCGCGCCCCTCACCTGGTAAATAGTTCTCAGCCAAATGTCTCTCTACCCAATTTTCTCCGAACGAGTTCGCTCCAATATTCCGGTTGCACTCGTCACGGTTATTGACGGTCCACATATCGGCGCGACGATGCTTGTCTCGCCTTCAACAGATGCAGTGGGCACGCTTGGTGACAGCGAACTCGATCGTGTCGTTGCGCGTGACGCACTGGGCGAAGTTGAAGCCGGCCGCACAGGTGTGCGTCACTATGGTCCGCAGGGCCAAACGACTCCCGAAGATTTAGTAGATACACCAACAGTGCGTGTCTTCGTCGAAGCATTTTCACCACCTCCAACAATGTGGATTTTTGGTGCGGTCGACTTCACTGCCGCGCTTGCCAAGGTTGCAAAAGTGCTCGGCTATTACGTGGTTGTGTGCGACGCCCGAGAAGTTTTTGCAACTCGCCGTCGTTTCCCCATGGCCGACGAGGTACTTGTCTCATGGCCAGCACCGTTGTTTACTCAGCGCGGCGCCGCACTCACTGCTCGAGATGCTGTTTGCATTTTGACCCACGATCCAAAGTTTGATGTGCCTGCAGTGCAGGGTGCTCTTGCCACAAACGTTGGCTACATCGGCGTGATGGGCAGCCGCAAAACACACGCAAAGCGACTTGAACGACTTGCCGAAGTAGGCATTACGAGCGCCGACCAATTGGCTCGACTCATGTCCCCTATCGGTCTCGATATTGGTGCAAGAACGCCCGAAGAAACTGCAATCTCAATCGTTGGAGAAATCATTGCGCGTCGTACGGGCCGCGGTGCCCCATCGCTTCGCGACAGCGACGGACCAATTCACAAATAGATTCACAATAAAATTCAAATCAACGGATTTGCGTATTTCACCCACGAGCTAATCCGCTCGTTCATCAATTGCAATTCAACACTTCTGCCCGAATATGGCGTTTGCAAGACAGCACTTGGCACACCTAAGTACATCGAAATGTGACCGGGGCGCCAAATTAAGTCGCCAGGTTGCGCTTCTTCAACTTTTACTCGAGTGGCACTTGCAAATTGCGCGCTCGATCCGTGTGTCATACCGACGCCAACTTTTCCCCATGCAAAAGCAACTAATCCCGAACAATCAAAAGCAACGTTTTCAATTGCAGCATTATTTTTGTACGGCACGCCAAGTTGTGTGAGGCCGTTTATCAATGCGAGTTTGTGCGACATATCTGCACGCAACCAAGACTGTTGCATCAGTCGAGCATCAACTCCCAAAAAGTTTGCTGCCTGCGTAGCAATATTGGCGACATGTGCAGAAAAGACATCGCTTCGATCCTCGGCACCAAGTTCAGAAAGTGAATCGAAAACGGCAACAGCATCTTGCGCAGATTGTGCGATCACTCGCTCTTGACTTTGTGGCATTAGTTTGGCAGACACATGTTGGGGCTGTCCAACCATCACAACCACAGAGCAAAGCGCTACGGCAGCGAGTAACTGGCATACAAATGTGAAGCCCAGGATGCGCTTCGATCCACAGAAACTTGATTGGGTATCGCTTTGGGTGTGTAGATAGAGATGTGTTTTGGTCATGGTTTTTGGGGGTGACAGGGTGGCCCTGACTCGACCGGGGGGCGGTGGAGTTCACGGGGGCGATAACTCGCCATATGTCAACTAGGTAACAGTTTATGTCATCTAACTGTAATATTTGGGGATCCCCCAAAACCCAAGTAGACATTGGGTATGACAGGGCCTCTCACCGTTGCTGTGGTGCTTGCAGCAGGCAGCGGAACCCGATTCGTTGGATCGACCCACAAGCTTCTGAGCGTCGCTCAGGGGCGCCCTGTGTATCACTGGGCGGTCGAATCAGCCATCGAAGCCAGCATTGGGCCAGTGGTTGTGGTGACCGGCAAAACGCCACTTCCGCTCGACTTTGAACTCAGTGACCAGGCCCGAGTATCCATTTCAACATGGGGTCTGCCACATTCGATCAACAATCCCAATTGGTCGACCGGCATGGCAAGTTCAGTGCACTGTGCAATCGAATATGCAGCATCGCTCGGCGCACAGGCAGTGGTCATCGGTCTTGCCGATCAACCATGCGTGCCACCGAGTGCTTGGCAGCGTGTTGCAAGCAGCACTTCCCCGCTTGCTGTTGCGACATACGACACCAAGCGCGGCAACCCGGTCAAGTTGCATGCAGAAATGTGGTCGCAGTTGCCAACAACAGGTGATGAAGGCGCACGCAACTTATTGCGCTCTCATCATCAACTTGTCAGTGAAGTATCCTGTACTGGGTCAGCGATCGACATCGACACGATTGAAGACCTCGAACAAGCAAGCAAACTCATTGTCGAATCTCGGAGAACTCTGTAGTGGATCTGAATCACGAATTCATCGTCAATGTGCCAGTCAATGACGCATGGGTGATTCTTACCGACCTCGAGCGCATCGCACCGTGCTTGCCAGGCGCACAACTTACTGAAGTTGAAGGCGATACTTACCGCGGTCAAGTCAAGGTCAAGGTCGGTCCGATCGTCGCTCAGTTCAAGGGTCAGGCAAGTTTTGTGTCGCGCGATGATGTGGCCCATACCGCCTCCCTCAAAGGCGAAGGTCGCGACACCACAGGTAAGGGCAATGCATCTGCGATCATCACTGCTCAACTCACTTCGGTGACACCAACCTCTACAAAATGCACCGTGGTCACCAATCTCACCATTTCGGGCAAAGTCGCACAGTTCGGTCGTGGTGCACTTGCCGACGTCAGCGACAAGCTGCTTGCACAGTTTTCCGAGAATCTCAACCAGTTGATCAATAGCTCACCAACTCCGGCTATTACTACTGCAGCAAGCCCAGAGATTCGCAAGATCGAAAGTGCCGAAGTTGCACCACTCGATCTGCTTGGCACGGCGGGTGCACCAATACTGAAACTCGCAATTCCTGTTGTCGTTGCACTCGTTGCGGTTGTGATAGCCGCAATCAAATTTTTGTAACTCATGAATGACGCCGACATTGCCCGAGTCGGCGAGCTCTTAGGTCGCATTCCCCAGGGGCAATTTGAAATTGTTGTTCGCACTAAAAGTGGCGACCCAGTTGTGTTGCGCAACGCGCCATTTCTTGATGACGGAACACCAATGCCAACGCGTTATTGGTTGTTGGGCGAACACGAGACAGTAATTGTTGGACGACTCGAAGCAAGTGGCGGCGTCAATCAAGCCGAAGCCGACATCGGCCCAACTGCACTCATTGAAACTCACGAGCGTTATGCAGCCGAACGCGATGCTGCGATCGATCCGGCGCACACTGGCCCACGACCATTTGGCGGTGTTGGCGGCACGCGCATTGGAGTCAAATGTTTGCACGCGCATTTCGGTTGGTGGCTTGCAGTGGGCAACGATCCGGTGGGTCAATGGGTGGCCGACAAACTCGGTGTCTCGCGAGACGATTATGTAGTTGTAAACAGCGTTCGCACTCGCCCCGTTTTCACTTCGCCTGTTGCTGCAATCGATATCGGCACCAACTCCACCAACTTGTTGATTGTTGATCCGCAAGGCAATGAGATCGTGCGCGAAGTTAATGTGACTCGGCTCGGCAAAGGCGTCGCCGCATCAGGGCTGCTTGACGACAGCGCAATTAACTCAACAGTGCAGCAACTTGCAGTTTATGCATCACTCTTAAAACAGCACAAGGTCGAAACCTTTCGCGTCACCGCAACCGAAGCATGCCGTCGAGCATCCAACGCAAACACATTTCTTGATCAAGCCGAAACAGTTTTAGGTAAGCGACCCGAGATCATCTCGGGAGCCGAAGAGGGACAACTTGCATTTCGCGGAGCCTTAGGCAAACTCGAACCGCACAAGGGCATCACCATCGTCGTCGACATTGGTGGTGGCTCTACCGAAGTCATGATTGGCCAAGGCAACTCACTGCAACACACGTCGAGCTTTCCGGTTGGCGCAGTTGTGCTCACCGAAACCGAATTGCACCGCGACCCGCCAAAACCTGAAGAACTCACCAATGCAATCGGTCTCGTTACCGACTTCATGGATGATCTCGTTCGCGAGCAGCCACAGGTACTTGACGCAACCAGAGTTGTGGGCGTTGCTGGCACCATCGTGACCATCGCTGCAGTCGAGTTAGGCATTGCGCGTTTCGATCCTCTTGCACTGCACGGCATGACACTTACGCGTGAGGCTGCCGAAGATGTTTTCCGCACTCTCGCCACCGAGTCGTTGGCCGACCGCAAATCAAATCCAGGACTTCCTGCCGAACGCGCCGATGTCATTGTGGGCGGCTGTTGCGCACTCGTTGGCATTATGCGCCGACTTCGCCTGCCATCCATCACGGTCTCGGTCCACAATTTGCTTGACGGCGTTGTGCAACACATACTGGATCCACAATGAGTTCTCCGTCTAGTCACCAATTGCACCCGGCAAGTGTCGTCACTTCTGCAGGTGCACCACTACGCCTCTATGGCAAGCGCATTGCTGTTCGGCCGCTCGTGGCAACAGACTTTGAAGCCTGGAGCGAGGTTCGCCACCGCAACGGTGAATGGCTCAGCAAATGGGAGCCCATTAAGTCGGCATATCTCCCAGACCCTTCAACCAATCGCGATGCATTCAACAATCGCTGTATTGCACGCGATCGCGAGCGCCAGACAGGTGGCTCGTATGCATTCGGTATTTTTATTGAAGGCTCATTTGCTGGCGAAGTCAATATCAACAATGTTGTTCGCAGTGCAATGCAGTGCGGCACCATTGGTTACTGGATCGATGAGGCCCGAGCTGGCAAAAGTTATATGTCAGAGGCAGTGCTAGTGGTGTCTAAATATGCGTTCGAAGAACTCGGCTTGCATCGCATGGAAATTTGCATCATCCCACGCAATCACAACAGTCGTCGCGTGATGGAAAAGCTTGGCATTCGCGAAGAAGGTTTGGCTGAACGTTTTCTAGAAATCAATGGCGTGTGGGAAGACCACGTGCGTTATGGATTCACCGTTGAAGAATGGAAACAACGCCGAGACCAACTCACGGCCGAATGGTTGCAATAAAAATCAATATCTAGAAATATTTACGCGATGTCGCGAAGATGTTCCATCTCGATTACTCGTTGCTTTCGCACAACCTTGCGGCGCTTCCAAGCTTTTGTCTTCCAGTGCTTGATCTCGTGTTTACGCGACAGCTCAATTCCAATTTCTGCATCGTGATGATGCAACGGTTTCCAAGCCGGACCGGGCTCGATGACATCATCGGGTTCTACCCCATGACTCACCAAGTTGGCTACCAGATGCAACTCTGAGTTCACTCGATGGCGCTCATTGTGAGCGTGTGCTCGAGTCTCAATAGTTGGTGGCAACACCACTTGTCGGTGTTTGTGACGCTTGCTCATTGCTTCCCCCGCCTTTCATATCTCTCGATACTGACGAATTCGACACTGCTAGCTACCTGTGTTTCACCGTACACCTACGGAATGCACTGACGCGACTTTGCACCAACATGCTCTATTTGGCGCTATTAGGCACTGTGCCCAAGTTACTTTTTGGTGATTTTTGCTTGCAGCGCAGCCAAACGCTCGGCAAACCAAGGTTGGCGGGTACTCCACAATTGCGGGGTAAGTTCGCGCGCCACGGCATCTGGGTGCGTTTGCACATCAGCCATTGCTGCAAGAGTTTTTTTGGTTTCAATAACAAGTTCGCGTGGTGCGCTCGCAGCACGTGCAGCCATCTCTTGCGCGACGGTGAGTAAATCTGCATCTTCAACACAGCGATACGCGAGCCCAACTCGTTGCGCTTCAGCACCGTCGAGCACTTCACCAAACAGCACGGTCGCTGCAGTCACTTGCGGTCCAACAATGCGTCGCAGCATCCATGTGTGTCCACCGCCGGGGTGAATGCCGAGTTGCAAAAATCGTGTATCAAACTTGGCTCGTTTAGCAGCGATGCGCACGTCGCAACCAAGTGCCAGGTTCATTCCTGCACCTACTGCCGCTCCATTGACAGCTGCAATCGTTGGCAATGGGCTGCGCGCTATGCGCAAGAAACCTTCATAGATGACGCCAAGTGATTCGCCATCGGCTTCTGCAAGGTTTCCCAGATTGGCGCCGGCACAAAATGCAGGAGCAGTTCCTGTCACAACAAGTGCTCCAATTGCACTGTCGGCTTCAATTCGGTCCATCGCGGCAACAATCTCGGCAACCATCGGCGCGGTCATGGTGTTGCGCTCGTCTGGGTTGTTAAGTGTGAGTGTTGCTACACCATCTGCAATATCAAGTAAGACCAATGCCATGACACAAGGTTAGCGACTACTCTAAATACGCATGCTCGACCATGTCTTCACCGATGCAATCAGCGCTCTTCGAGACGCTTTTGGCAATGCATTTCTTGAACGTCAAGCGTTTGAAGAACATCTCCAGTCCGACATTTTGCTTGGTGACTTGGTGTGGGAAACGAGTTACGGATTGCCAGGCGAAGGTCAGCCACCTCGGGTAGTTGCACACATCACTTTCAATTGGCCAAGTCGCAGCCAAGCCGTTTATCGCAGTTGGTATGTGGAAGAAGTGCTCGATCACAATCCTTCAATTGAGATTGAAGTCGTGTTTCGCATTCAACGACTCGCGCAGCAACCAGACCCGTCAGTCGTTGACGATGTGGCTGTCATGTACAGCCCAGTGGTTGGCAATGGCAAACTCGAGCGCGACAACATCACGATCGAAATTGGTCATCCAACTTCTAGCGACAACACCGACTTTGCCCTCGAGATCACTTACGAAGGCGAATACGAGTTGGCAGAAGAAACCTTGCAAGATGGCACGAGTGCAGTGCTTGACGAACACTTTGGCGCACTTGGGCATTGGGTTGCTTCAACGCTGATCAATCTTGGTGACCTCAAATTGCAGTTTGTGCCCGCAGACGAAGAGGCGTAGCTATTTAGCGGTTGCGTTCGGCGACTGCGTGCACTTCAATGCCGCCGCGAGGGCGTTGCGTGAGTTCAACTTTGACCCACATTGGCTTAACAGTGATCATCACTTCGTTTGCAATCTCGGCAGCAAGCGCCTCGGCAAACACGGCCATGTCGCGAAAGCGCCAGAGGTACAACTTGAGCGACTTCGACTCGATGCACAGTTGATCGGGCTTAAATTCGATTGTTACGTGTGACAAGTCAGGTTGCGAAGTGACTGGGCAAATAGATGTCACTTCATCAGTCGTAAATCGCACCAAGGTGACATGGGCTGGCGCAGGAAAGACTTCGACGTGATCAATGGCATGACGAATCGTTGAGCCAAGAACTGTGAGATTGTCGTGCGAATCAGTTGCCATGCGTATCAGCGTAGGTGGTTTGGAATCAGACTGCTCAGCTGCACCAACGGGCGCGGACCAACATGAGTAATTACTTCTGACGCCGAAAGCGAACCGAGCCTTCCACAGTCTTCAATCTTCATGCCACGCGTAAATCCATACAAAAAACCTGCTGCATACATGTCGCCTGCACCAGTTGCATCAACTACTTGATCCACGGGCTCTGGCTCAATGTGCACAACATCGTCACCGTTAATCACGACCGAGCCTCGCTTATCACGAGTAACGGCGCCAAACTCGCAATCGTGGCGCAGCTTCCCGAGCGCTTCTTCGTACGAACTTGTTTGGTAAAGCGACTGCAACTCAAATTCATTGCAGAACAAAACATCGATGTCGTTCTTGATGAGCTCCATGAAATCACTACGGTGCCGATCAACACAAAACGAATCCGAAAGAGTCAGTGAAACTTTGCGGCCAGCTTCATGCGCATATTTTGCTGCTGTTCGAAATGCTTCTTTTGCATGATCACGGTCAAACAAGTAACCCTCAAGAAACAAGACCGCACCAGATGCAACCGCTTCGCGTGAAATATCTGCAGAGTCAAGCAAACTTGCTGCACCCAAGAATGTGCTCATCGAACGCTGTCCGTCTGGCGTTACAGCGATGATGCAACGACCTGTTGGTTCGGTTGTCGATGTCATTCCGGGGTGAAACCCAACGCCTACTTCTTTCATGTCGTGGCTAAACGCTCTTCCAAGTTCGTCTTCTGCGATTTTGCCGATGAAGCCTGCTCGCCCGCCGAGGCTTGCGAGTCCATACGCGGTGTTGGCTGCAGAACCACCACTTGTTTGAGTTGGCTTGGTGATGCGCGAATACAAATGCGCTGAGCGATCTGAGTCGACCAGCGTCATTGAACCTTTGACAACTTGCTCAACGTCCAGGAACTGGTCTTCAACTGCGGCGATGACGTCAACTAACGCATTTCCGATCGCGACTACGTCGTATCGCACCCCGCCGTCACGGGTCGAATCAATTGTTGGCACGTGGTAAGACACTAGTTGGTCTAGCAACTATCGTGCACATGTGAGATTTGGTTGGCTTTCCATACCTAAAAGTGCCTCTGCCGATGGTCGAATGCTTATCGCCACACGAGGTATTCGAGGGTTTGTTGATGGCATGGTCTACGTCATGTTGCCCGCCTACTTGTTGGCGCTTGGATTCAGCGGCGTCCAAATTGGGGCCGTGATCACTGCATCATTTTTTGGTTCTGCAATTTTCACAATTGGTACTGGCCTCATCTCTCATCGAGTCGCACCAGCACGTCTACTTGTTTATTCAGCAGGCATCATGATCGCAACTGGTTTTGCTTTCGGTATCACCACAAGTTTCGTTGTGCTTCTTGTCGTCGGATTCTTAGGAACGCTCAATCCGTCGGCTGGCGATGTGAGCTTATTTTTGCCCCTCGAACAGGCGTCCGTTTCACAATCGGTTTCAGACTTAGATCGCACAGCAATGTTTGCGATCTACAGTCTCAACGGCGCACTTATCGGATCGATCGGCGCTCTCTGTGCAGGCATTCCGCTCTGGATAGCCCTGCGGTACAACTACAGCTCCCTCACTGGTTATAGATCTACTTTCGTGATGTATGCACTTGCAGGAGTTGTTGTGCTGTTCATATATCAACGATTGTCCAGTCATGCCAACATTCACCCGACCAATGCACCACATGCCCTTACTGAATCACGTCGCGTCGTATACAAACTCGCCGCACTATTTAGCATCGACTCACTCGGTAGCGGGTTTACAACACAAGCAATCATTGCATTGTGGGTCTTCAACAAGTTCGATCTCGCGGTCAGCACATTGGGTGCTGTCTTTTTTGCAAGTGGTGTGCTTGCAGCATTTTCTTCCTTGCTCTCTGTGAACATTGCCAACCGAATTGGTCTCGTGCGCACCATGGTCTTCACACACATTCCTTCGAGTCTTTTACTCATCGGTGTGGTGTTCATGCCAAATGTTTGGCTTGCAATGGCGCTGTTTATTTTGCGCGGTCTACTTGCGCAAATGGATGTGCCCGCGCGCCAGAGTTATGTCATGGCAGTTGTGAAGCCAGAGGAACGCGCGGCAGCGGCCAGCATCACCAATGTTCCGCGCAGTCTCGCATCTGCACTCCCACCAATTGCTGCCGGTTGGATGCTCGATCATTCCGATTTTGGATGGCCACTACTTGCATCTGCAGCACTCAAGATCATCTATGACGTAATGCTGCTCGCCCAGTTTCGGCACATTCGGCCGCCCGAAGAACAGTAATTATCGTTTTGTAGGAACGAGGGTTCCCTTAACGATTTGTTGTTGCAGGTCGCGCTTCAAAAACTTGCCTGCAGCGTTGCGCGGCAGCGGCTCGTTGATGATTACAACCTGTGTAGGAATCTTGAACTTGGCAATCTTGTTGTCGAGAAATGCCCACAGATCATCAGCAGTGATGATCATGTTGTCGTTCGGGTAAATCGCTACAGCGACTTCTTCGCCTAGACGCTCGTGTGGCACACCGAAAACTGCAGCTTCGTGAATTGCAGGGTGTTCATAAATGGCGCTTTCAACTTCAGCGCCATAGATATTTTCGCCTGCACGCAAGATCATGTCTTTGACGCGATCTTCCACATATACAAAGCCATCTTCGTCAAGTCGACCCAAGTCTCCCGAACGCAACCAACCGTCAACGATTGTTTCTTTGGTCGCATCTGGACGATTCCAGTAGCCACGAATCAGCATTGGTCCGAAGAACCAGATCTCGCCCGACTTGCCAACTGGCAAAGGATTGAGATTTTCATCGCGAATTTCGACGCGCATTGGCAACACCGCACGACCAGTCGAAGTTGGGTGGGCCAGGTAGTCAGAGCCGGTGATGCCAGGACCAAATGCATTGGTCTCGGTCATGCCGTAACCCAATTGTGGGCTTCCGTTTTTGACTTTGTCATTGACCTTGCCAACAAGCGCGGTTGGTGATGGTGCACCGCCGCCGCCAACTGCACGAAGGCTAGATGTGTCGTACTTCTCAAAAGCTGGCGAGTTCACCAAGTCCCAACTTTGTGTTGGCACACCAACGAAGTTGGTGATCTGTTCACGCTCGATCATCTCAAGAGCCTTCTCGGCATCCCATTTGTACATGATCGCGAGTTTGAGGCCGGCAATAAAGCAGCTCATCATCACCGGCACGCAACCCGTTACGTGAAACAGCGGCACAATCAAAATAAACGATGTTGGAATTTCTGGCCCAGTAACTTCCTTGAGCTTTGTCCCTGCGAGCGTCAGCACCGCATTACGCGACGAGAAGCCCATCAACGAAGAGACGATTGCGCGATGTGTCGATACCGCACCCTTTGGTCGGCCGGTTGTTCCCGAGGTGTACAAAATCGTTGCGTCATCGTCTGGGTCGATCTCAGCACCAGGATGCGCAGCACCAAGCTGCAACACTTCTTCCCATTTGTCGACGCCTGCAGGCATTGGCTTGTCGGTGCGCACTACAAGCACTTTGATTCCATGCTTCGCGCATGTTGCAGCACCAACCGCATAGCGCTCTTCGTCACAGATGTACACCGTCGCACCGGAGTCTTCGAGTGCAAAATTCATTTCGTCTTCTGTCCACCACGAGTTCATTGACACGTTGACAGCACCTGCCGAAATAATTGCAGCAAATGAAACGACCCACTCTGGATAGTTGCGCATCGCAACTGCTACGCGGTCGCGTTTGACAACTCCGTAGGTATTTACGAGTAACGATGCAAGTGCATCAACATGCTCCATCGTTTTTGCAAACGACCATGTTTCGCCTTCGTACACCAAAAATGTTTTGTCACCATGGCCACGCGCGCCAGCAAAAACTTGTCCGAGGTGTGCTGGAGCATTCTTAAAAATTTGTGTCTTGACGCCCATCACTTCGGCGTCAATGAGTTCAAAAATCTGTCCAGGAGCAGTTACTGCTGCGTTTGCTTCTTGCCATGACATTGCCATTTTTTATCCCCCGTTTGTTGTTGCTTCGCCGTTGGCGTGGAGCTGAGGGGAATTGAACCCCTGGCCTGTACATTGCGAACGTACCGCTCTGCCAACTGAGCTACAGCCCCTATTTGCAAGCAAACCCTAGCGGGCAGCGGCTTTAGGCGAC
>JBIIWI010000051.1:0-10352 GCA_044339005.1 Ilumatobacteraceae bacterium | reverse complement strand
TGCACACAATGCGGATATCGATTTACGACCTACGAGCGACTTGAAGAAGTGGCGCTCAACGTGGTCAAACGCGGTGGTGGCAAACAGCCTTTTGATCGCCTCAAGATGATGGCCGGCATCCAAGCCGCTGTAAAGGGCAGGCCGGTTGGCGACGAAATGATCATGGAAATTGCCGAGCGAATTGAAGACGCGTTGCGCCTAGAGGGTGGAGACGTCACGAGCAATCAAGTTGGTCACGCAGTGCTTGAGCAATTGCGTTTGATCGACGAAGTTGCCTACATGCGTTTTGCGAGCGTCTACAAAAACTTTGATGATGCTGCAGACTTCAAACGCGAACTCGCGTTACTCGAAAAGCACGCAAGTACTTCGCGCGCTTAGTTTTTATTTCGCTTGTAGCGCAAAAACAAAAAGCCTTCTTCTTCAAGAATGTGCGACAACGTAAATCGTTTCAAGATTGGCGCTGCTTCACTGAGAAAGCGCGGTTCATTATTCGCCGCAATGTTTGGGCTGATGGTGAGGTTGATCTCATCGATCAGATCGGCTTGCGCCATCGAGGCGTTCAGCCCTGGTCCGCCTTCGAGTTGAATAAAATTGCCATCCAGCTGACACATTGCGGCGGCAAAATCAACCGAACCTCGGCCCGCGCGAATGCAAGTGATGTTTGGGTTGGAAGGCGTTGGGGCATCTTCGGGGATGATGAGAAATCCTGCTCCACTGGTGAAGAGTGGGGTCGACAAATCGACGTTTCCGGTGCGCGAAACAACACCTACGCGCAAGTCTTTTCGAGAAGGCGGGCCATAGTCGTCGATGCGAACCGTTGAGGATCCCACGACGATCACATCGGCAAGTGATCGCAATCCCACAAGTATTGATCGGTCAGCATCGCCGGAAAGAGCACGCGAATTGCCTTGCACAACGGTTGAACCATCCAGGCTCATGACCATGCATAATCCAACCGTTGGTCGGCTAGTTGGTCGACTGTTGGCGCCAGTGGTGATTCGCGACCGATCTACGCCATACGCCTCGCGCACAGAAATTTCTGCTCTGGGTGCGGGAAAAATGCGTCTCACAGAAAATCAAGCCTATTGGTGGGAGCGACTCTGTGTGGCACGATACAGGGATGTCAATTGTCGACCACGAGCGAGTTGTCTATCGCACATGTCCACTTTGTGAAGCAACCTGTGGGCTCGAGATCACGGTCAAGGGCGACAAAGTTTCGCGGATTCGTGGTGACCGCGATGACGTGTTTAGTCATGGGTTCATCTGTCCGAAGGGCAGCACACTCAAGCAACTGCACGAAGACCCAGATCGTTTACGCAAACCACTTGTGAAGCGCAATGGGGTACACGTAGAAGTTTCGTGGCAAGAAGCGTGGCAAGAAGTTGAGCGCGGATTGATGGGTGTCATTAATACGCACGGTCGTGGATCTGTTGGCACATATGTTGGTAATCCAAACGCACACAACCTTGCGCCGTTGTTGTACAACCGTGTTTGGATGCAAGCACTTGGAACGAAGCAACGCTTCAGTGCATCGTCTGTGGACCAACTTCCAAAACAAATTGCGTCTGCATATATGTACGGAACGGTTGCTTCAGTTGCTATACCTGATCTAGATCGCACAGATTACGTCTTGATGCTTGGTGCAGACCCTTATGAGTCCAACGGAAGTTTGTGTACTGCTCCCGACTTTCCTGGCCGCCTTGAAGCACTTCGCGCACGCGGGGGAAAACTTGTAGTCGTTGATCCGCGTCGAAGTCGTACCGCTGAATCAGCTGATGAGTGGTTGGCAATTCGACCAAATGGCGACGCGCTGTTGCTCGCTGCAATTGCTCACACAATTCTTGCGAGTGGCAAGGCCGATGTGGGCGACCACGTGCGCGCGCACATTGCCGGGTTCGACCAATTGTCTGGTGCACTCGCGCCGTTTACGCCAGAAGCTGTTGAAAATTCGATTGGTATTGATGCGAAAACCATTCGTCGAATTGCTGGAGAGCTGAGCGCTGCACCGACCGCACTTGTTTACGGTCGTATCGGAACAACAACGGTCTCGTTTGGCACGACCGCCTCTTGGCTGGTTGATGTCATTAATACGATCACGGGCAATCTTGACAAGGCGGGCGGCGTGATGTTTCCGATGCCTGCTGCTGGCAATCAAACCACACGCGGGGAGTCCGGCACCGGCAAGGGCTTTCGCATAGGTCACGGATATTCGCGTGTGCGCAAATCGCCAGAGGCAATTGGCGAATACCCGGTGTCTGTCATGGCCGAGGAAATGCTGACTCCTGGTGATGGTCAGATCAGGGCGATGGTGACAGTTGCAGGAAACCCGCTGTTGTCGACTCCAAATGGTGAGCAACTCGAAAAAGCATTTGAGTCTCTTGAGTTCATGGTTTCTGTCGATATTTATTTGAATGAAACGACACGACATGCTGACGTGATTTTGCCACCGCCGTCACATCTTGAGCGCAGTCATTACGACATGGTCTTCACTGCATTTTCAATTCGTAACGTTGCCAATTTTTCTGAGGCTGTGTTCGAGCGCGAGGCCGACCAACCAGATGAGTGGCAGATTTTGGCAAAACTCGCCGGCATTGCACAAGGGGCAGGCGCTGACGTTGATTCGTCCGTCATTGATGATTATGTTTTTGGCTCGCTGTTGAGCAATTTATTGAAAGACAAATCCTCTCCAATACATGGACGTAGTGAAGAAGAGATTCGTGAGATTGTTGAAGCAACAAAACTGAGTGGTCCTGAGCGAATTCTCGACACCTTGTTGCGCACAGGTCCATACGGCGAAGCTTTTGGTGCAAACCCAAAGGGCATCAACTTGCAAACGTTGCGAGATCAACCCCATGGTGTCGACTTCGGTGCACTTGAGCCCCGTATTCCGGAAGTGTTGCGAACACCGAGCGGAAAAGTTGAGCTTGCTCCACCAGAGTTGCTCGCTGACTTGAATCGTTTGAAAGAAGCAATGCACGCAGTAGACGAAGATGGATTGTTGCTCGTCGGCCGTCGCCACCTACGTTCAAATAATTCGTGGATGCACAATGTCTCAGTACTGGTGAAGGGTAAGCAGCGCTGCACATTGCAGATGCATCCGGAAGATGCAACACGTGCCGGCGTTGTTGACGGCGGAAGTGCGCGCATTACAAGTCGAGTTGGAAGCATTGTCGCTGTTGTTGAAATAACGCAAGACATTCGTCCGCGAGTTGTGAGCCTTCCGCACGGATGGGGACATGGAGTGCGCGGAACGAAGATGACTATCGCTGCAGAGCGTGCAGGTGTGAATTCGAATGTGTTAACAGATGAAGATCAAATGGATCCGTTGTCTGGAACTTCCGTATTAAATGGCATTCCGGTTCAAGTAGAAGCGGTTATCCACTCGTAATCGTTGTTGTCCACAGTGCTGTCCACAGCATGATCCCCAGATAAATCCTGAAAGACACATGGTTATCCACTTCCTCCACACAGGGGTACACCCCTACAGTGCGAAGTGCATCTAGCAATGACGCAACGCAACACGGCAGCTGTGAAACCGCAAGGTTTTGAACCTGTGAATGGGGGATGTGGCGTTGCTGGATGTATTTGAATATTTCTTTTTGATGTCATTTTTGAGGAGTCGCCAAACCGTTGTAGAGCAAGGAAAATAGTTGAAAAAAAATAGCCCCAAGATCGCCGAGGGTAATTGACAGAGGGTAATTACAATGCTGTAATCATTCCCTACCAGTTGTGGGCAAATCTGCAATGGGGGCGGTTTGGACACAACATCTAGTGGTCTCGAAAGGGACGCTGGATTTAGTGACTCTTCGCCCTGATTGGAAATTTGCCCAGAGCCCGTAGTTAATCAGAAATATGAGTTTTAAGTCGTTTTATTCACCAGTTGTTACGTATCGAAAATACAGAGAGAAGTAGTCAAAAATGTCAATCGCACCAGAGCGGCTCACCATCGGAATCAGCCGCAAGTTCACCACTGAAGGTGTACACCCATACGACCAGATGGCATGGGAAAAGCGCGATGCGCGCATCAACAACTGGAAAGACGGAACAATCGCATTCGAGCAACTCGGCGTCGAGTTTCCAGTCGGCTGGTCGCTCAATGCAACCAACATCGTTACTCAAAAGTACTTCCGCGGCACACCGGGCACACCAGAGCGCGAGCACTCACTTCGTCAGGTCATTGACCGCGTAGCAAACACGATTGCCGATTGGGGCATCGAGGGCGGCTACTTTGCAGACGCCGACGAGGCAGAAGCATTCCGCGATGAGCTCAAGTTTATTTTGGTTACTCAGCGCGCTGCATTCAACTCGCCAGTGTGGTTCAACATTGGCGTACCAGGAGTGCCACAACAGGCAAGTGCATGCTTCATTCTTTCGACTGAAGACACCATGGACGGAATTCTCAACTGGTATCGCGAAGAAGGAATCATCTTCAAGGGCGGTTCAGGCGCAGGCATCAACTTGTCCAACATTCGTTCAAGTGTCGAACACTTGAAGGGTGGTGGCACAGCCTCTGGCCCAGTGAGCTTCATGCGTGGTGCTGACTCTTCAGCAGGCACTATCAAGTCGGGTGGTAAAACACGTCGCGCAGCAAAGATGGTGATCTTGAATGTGGATCACCCAGATGTTGAAGAATTCATTTGGTGTAAGACACGTGAAGAGCAAAAGGCACGTGCATTGCGCGATGCCGGCTTCGACATGGATCTCGACGGCAAAGATTCGTTCTCGGTGCAGTACCAAAACGCCAACAACTCTGTGCGCGTCACCGACGAGTTCATGCACGCAGTCAAGGAAGATCGCGATTGGACATATAAGGCTGTTAAAGATGGAGCGCCAGTGCGCTCAATCAAGGCACGCGACTTGTGGCGCCAAATTGCAACAGCATCGTGGGAGTGCGCAGACCCAGGCTTGCAATTCGACACCACAATCAACAAGTGGCACACCGCTCATGCAACTGGTCGTATCAATGGCTCGAACCCATGCAGCGAATACATGCACATCGACAACTCGGCTTGCAACTTGGCTTCGATCAACTTGCTCAAGTACCTCGACAACACCGACACCTTTGATGTTGACGCATACCGTCACACCATTGAAGTGATGTTCACCGCCCAAGAAATCTTGGTTGGCAACGCCGACTACCCAACAGAAAAGATCGGCGAGAACAGCCGTATCTTCCGTCAGTTGGGTCTTGGATACGCAAACATCGGAGCATTGTTGATGGCTCTCGGTATGCCATATGACTCGACCGGTGGTCGTGCATGGGCTGCAACCTTGACATCAATGATGACTGGCCACGCGTACGCAACCAGTGCACGCATCGCCAGCCGCATGGGGCCTTTCTCGGGCTTCGCAGCAAACGAGCGCTACATGCTCAACGTGTTGCGCATGCACCGTGATGCCAACAACGAAATCGACAACATCGATGTCGTGCAACAAGACCTCGTTGCTGCTGCAACACATGCTTGGGACTCAGCTGTTCGTGACGGAGAAGAGTACGGCGTGCGCAACAGCCAGGCAACAGTACTTGCACCAACCGGCACGATTGGTTTGATGATGGACTGTGACACAACTGGTATCGAGCCAGACTTGGGTCTCGTCAAGTTCAAGAAGCTTGTTGGCGGTGGCAATATGTCAATCGTTAACCAGACAGTGCCACGTGCACTCACCAACTTGGGCTACGAAGGTCCAGTTGTTGATCGCATCATCCAATACATCGACGTGAACAAGACAATCGTTGGTTCACCAGACTTGAAGGCAGAGCACTTGCCAGTGTTCGCTTGCTCAATGGGTGACAACACGATTCACTATGAAGGTCACGTACGCATGATGGGTGCGGCTCAGCCGTTCTTGTCAGGTGCTATCTCAAAGACCGTCAACATGCCGGAAGAAGCGACCATCGAAGACATCGAGGCATTGCACATGCTTGCGTGGGAGCTCGGCATCAAGGCTGTTGCTATCTACCGCGACAACTGCAAGGTCGGTCAGCCACTTTCCACCGCCAAGAAAGACGGAGAAAAGGGAACAGCCGACGCTGCGGCAGCAGGTCAGATGACCAACACGGTTGAGCGCATTGTTGAGAAGATCGTGCACCAGCCAGTCCGTCAGAAGTTGCCACGCTCACGTCGTGGTCGCACTTTCGAATTCCGCGTTGCTGATTGCAAGGGCTTTGCAACCATCGGCGAATACGTCGACGGTCGTCCGGGTGAAGTGTTCCTCACTGTGTCAAAGCAGGGAAGCACATTGGCCGGCATCATGGACTCGTTCGCAAAGAGCGTCTCGTACGGTTTGCAGTACGGCGTTCCATTGCGAGCATTCATCGAGGCATTCATCAACACACGCTTCGAACCAGCAGGCATGACAGATGATTCCGACATTCGTATGGCATCATCCATCATCGACTACCTCTTCCGCCGTTTGGCTGTCGAGTATCTATCGGTCGATGAGCGAGCAGAGTTGGGCATTTACACTCGCGAAGAGCGTTTGCAGCCAACACTGCCTGGCGTCGAGGAATCGGTAACCAATACCGCTCAAGGCGTTGACGTAATCAGCGATCCGAAGACTGTGCCAACCGTGCAAGAACTAGTTGCACAGATGGACTTCGCAGCACAACAGCCACACGCGCAGGCAACACCAGCTAAAACTGGCGCAATCTGCTCATCATGTGGTTCTGCCAACATGCAACGCGCTGGTGCGTGTTACGTGTGTGGTGACTGCGGCTCGTCATCCGGCTGTTCCTGATCTTCAAATTCAGGAATGCATGTCGAATAGCTTCAGTTCGAAACGAGTACTAGAAAACTTACGCGTTCTTGCTCAACGCACCGGTGGACCAAATGGTGCACGGCGCCTGTGCTGGACTTCAGAATGGTTAGAGGCTCGCGCGCTATTGCGCGAGCAACTATCCACTTTGCCACTCGAGGTAGAGCAAGACGAGGCTGGCAATCTGTGGGCCTACTTGCGCGGGGAGTCCAAAGAGACAATTGTGATCGGTTCGCATCTCGACTCTGTACCAAGTGGGGGTTGGCTCGATGGCGCGCTTGGCGTCATGGCCGGTCTTGAAGTGATGCGGGCACTGTGTGACGGCCCAAAGCCAGCGCGCACGATAGCTCTCGTCGACTGGGCAGACGAAGAGGGTGCAAGGTTCGGTAGAAGTCTGTTTGGCTCTGCTGCAGTTGCGGGCAGTCTTGATCTTGAAGTGCTTGCGGGTTTGAAAGACAAAAATAACGCAGGTCTAGTCGAGACTCTGGCCGAGCACGGCGTGCACCTGAATGCGTTGGAGCAGTGCGAAAAGCGCCGTGACACCATCGCTGCGTATCTTGAACTACACATTGAGCAAGGTCCAGTGCTCGAACAGATGGGGCAACCAATTGCTGTAGTGACGGGCACAGTGGGCATCGAACGCAAGCGGTTCATTTTCAATGGCCAAGCAGCACACGCAGGCACTATGCCAATGGCAATGCGTAAGGATTCATTGCGCGCTGCAAGCAGGTTTATTTTGGAAGTTGCCGACATCGGCGTTTTGCACAATGGCGTGACAACTGTTGGTTCAATCAGTTGCAAACCTGGCGTTGTTACTGCTGTGCCAGGTGAAACCATGGTCACCCTGGACATGCGACATATCGACGCAACAAGTTTGCACAACATGCTTACCAAGTCATTAGCTTCGGCAACCAAGTGGGCCGAGCACGAGGGTTGTCAAGTCAAGGTGGAACATATTTTTGCAATTGATCCAATGATCTTTGACCCAAAACTCATTGAGATGACGCGTCAGTCAATTGGTGAAGTTCATGACACTGTTGTTGAAATCCCGAGCGGTGCGCTCCACGATGCGTCAGAGATGGCCCGCAGCATTCCGACAGCGATGATTTTTACGTCGTCGACAAACGGCCTTTCGCATACCAAGGAAGAAGACACCCCTATCGAGCACCTCGAAATGGGTTGCGATGCTTTTTGGTCGCTTGTGAACCGAGTTCTTAAGGGTTAATGCGACACGGCATGCGCTTGATGCCGTTGATGAAGTTGCTCTGCAAGTAGGCAGGCTCTCCAGTGATTTGCAAGTTGGGCATGCGCCTATAAATCTCTTCAAACATCACGCCCATTTCGCGCCGCGCCAAGTTGGCACCTAAGCAGAAGTGCGGCCCGCCGGCGCCGAAGCCCACCTGGGCTGGTTGTGCAGTGCGTGTTACATCAAAGATGTATGGGTTGTTGTACACCTCTTCATCACGATTGGCCGAGTTGTACCACATCACGATTTTTTCGCCTTGCTTGATCTTGACGCCACGAATCTCTGTGTCGCGTGTGGCCGTTCGACGAAAGTGAATCACTGGCGATGACCAACGAACGATTTCTTCAACAGCGGTTTTGGTATTGGCTTCAAAGTTGCCAAACCATTTGGCACGCTCATCTGGGAGGCGAGTGAGCTCGAGCATTCCATGACTGATGGCATTACGTGTGGTCTCGTTACCAGCGACTACAAGAAGAATGAAGAAGCTGCCGAACTCTTGTGGTGACATGCGCTCGCCGTCAACTTCGGCATGCATCATGATGCTTGTGAGATCATCTTGTGGCGTCTTCAAGCGATCTTCGCCGAGGGCTTGTGCGTAGGCAAATATTTCGAGTGCGACGTTGATGAGATTTTCGAGGCTTCCGCCAAAATCTGGGTCACCAGCGCCAAGAATGACGTTTGTCCAATCAAGAATTTGTTTTTCATCACTTTGTGGAATGCCCATCATCTCGCAAATGATTTGCAGTGGAAACGGTGCGGCAATGTTTTCAACAAAATCAAACTCGCGGTCGCCAAACTTTTCGATCACGGTGTCAACAATGGTGCGGGCCTTGACCTTGACGTATTCTTCGATGCGCGCAATTTCTTTTGGTGTGAAGCCTTTGGAGACGATCGTGCGCAAGCGAACATGTTTTGGGTCATCCATGCTGATCATGGACCCAAAAAACTCATTCAGTTCAATGGTCAGGTCGGGGATATTTGTGCCCTTGCCGCTTTGAAACAGATCAGGATTGCGGCTGGCATGCCAGATGTCTTCGTGCTTTGTGAGCGCCCAATAGCCGGGTCCCACAGGGAAGTTCATCAACTCGATTTCAGGAAAGAACTTGACGGGGGCTTCTTTGCGCAATGTGGAGAACACGGATTCACGGTGATCTCGGGGTGCCTTCCAAAATTCGGGGTCTGAAAGGTTGATGTGGTCGGGGTCTACTCGTGACAGTTGGACTGGGCTTTGGGACATGCCGAAATGGTACCGTTGCGTAACTATTTATTAATAACTCAAACGAAAGACACCCCATGACACAAGCAGTGATCGTTGCAACCGCCCGTAGCCCAATCGGCCGTGCCAACAAAGGAACCCTTGTTGACTTGCGTCCAGATGAGATGACCGCGCAAATCGTGCGCGCACTCATGGCCAAGGTGCCACAGGTAAAAGGTTCAGACGTTGAAGACTTGATGCTCGGTATCGGTCAGCCTGCTGGTGAAGGCGGTTTCAATATTGGTCGCATGGTTGCGATTCTTGCTGGTCTCGATGATGTACCTGGTGTGACAGTCAATCGTTATTGCTCATCTAGCTTGCAGACAATTCGCATGGCCGCACACGCAATCATGGCTGGCGAAGGTGACTGCTTTATTGCAGCAGGTGTAGAAACTGTGAGTCGTTATGCACACGGTGCAAGCGACATGGCACCAAACCCAATCTTCAAGGGACCAGGCGAACGCACCAAATTGCGCAGCGCCGGTGGTCAACCAACTTGGACACCTGCACAAGGTTTGGCAGATGCATACATTTCGATGGGTCAGACTGCAGAGAACGTGCGCGAAATTGAAGGCGTCACTCGTGAAGAGATGGACGCCTTTGGTGCACGCTCGCAACAACTTGCAGTGAAGAACCAAAACAACGGTTTCTTCGAGCGCGAAATTACTCCGCTCACATTGCCAAACGGAACCGTGATCAGCAAGGACGATGGCCCACGCGACGGCACAACAGCCGAAGGTCTTGCAGCACTCAAGCCAGTGTTTCGTCCAGACGGACAAATCACAGCTGGTAACGCATGCCCACTCAACGACGGTGCAGCTGCAGTCATGGTCATGAGTGACACAAAGGCAAAGCAACTTGGACTCACTCCACTTGCACGAATCATTTCGTCGGGCGTGTCAGGCCTCAACCCAGAAATCATGGGTCTTGGTCCAATCGAGGCATGTCGTCAAGCGCTCAAGCGTGCTGGCATGACCATTGACAATGTTGATCTTGTTGAAATCAACGAAGCATTTGCTGCACAAGTCATTCCGTCGGCAAAGCACCTCGGTATTTCAATGGACAAGCTCAATGTGCACGGTGGAGCGATTGCGC
>JBIIWI010000088.1:0-3709 GCA_044339005.1 Ilumatobacteraceae bacterium | reverse complement strand
ACCTTGATCAACGGCTTGCAGTCGACCAACAAGACAGTCGGCATGGAGTCGATGTGTGTTGGTGGTGGCCAAGGTATGGCCATGATCATCGAACGCCTTAGCTGAGAAGAGCGAGTTTTTCTCGGCGACCGAGTCGCCACAACATCACGGCCGCAAGCAGCGTCAGTGATGCCATGAGTAAAGCAACTGCACCGAAGGCAACTATGCCTCCGTTTTGGCTTGCCCCACCAAAGTGGCCATAAATTGCTGGCGTTGTAAACGCAAGCAGCATCGACATTAAGAGTCCTGACGCACCCGCAAGACCTTGCGCTGCAGATGCACGACCAATTGGTGCTGCAAGTGCAACAGCAGCAGCCGAAGCCGGATACATCAATGCTTGAGCAATACCTTCAAGCACGTTGAGTGCAACGACTGGTGGAAGAGTTTGAAAAAGTCCGTATCCACCAACAGCAGGGACAACGAAAATCATTGCGTACATTGCGACCTTTTGCGGATCCTGTCGGTCGGCCAATCTGCCGCCGTATGAAGCAAAAAGAATAAATGGAATTGTGTACAAACCAAACGAGATGCCAACCATCATGTTGCCGCCACCTAGGTCGGTGAGGTAGCGATCCCACAGCGAATCAAAAATTCCAACAGGAGCCTGAATGGCCATGGCAGTGAGCACAGCAATTCGCACACGCGGGTAGCGCAACAGTTCGATGCTGGCGCGCTGTGAAGTTTCATTAGTTGGCAATTCGGGAAACGATCGAAATGCAATCAGGAGCAGCGTGAGCAGGCTGATGCCCCCAAAAACAAGGAACGTAGAAGAGAGACCAATCGGATCAATCAGCATTCCGCCGAATAACGGACCAGCTACAAAACCGAGCAACTCAATGCCGGCAAGTTTGCCAAGGCGTTCGCCACGTCGTTCTGGATCGACATGAGCAATCAGTGCTCGCACTGCTGGCATCACGAGACCAAATGAAGAACCGATGACAGCGCGTGCCAACACAAATTGCACTAGCGAAGTGCTGGTTGCCATGAGAATTGCGCCAAGTGCGCTGACAAACAAACCCAGCATGATCAATCGTTTGGCATGCCCACGGTCTGCATACGGAGCGATGAACAGCTGCATGACAAATCCGCTTAAAAACCCTGCACCTGAAATCAAACCGAGGCTCGAGGTCGCGAAACCAAATTTGTCTTGAATGTCGCCGAGTGCTGCGAAGATCACGCTGTTGGCAGTTGCTATACCAAAAGAACAAAACATTAAAAGAAATGCGTCCGCCTTGTGATCGCGCAAGTCAATGGTCATGAGTGGTATCTCATTAGCGACCCAGCTCGTTCAAAACTGCATCACCGAACTTCGGCCATGCGTCAAGTGCCCAATCTCCAAACTCGCGGTTGGCGAGCGCAAAACATGCAACGTTTGCAACGGGATCAATCCAAATAAACGTCCCGCTACCGCCAAAGTGCCCAAAGGTTGATGCGCTATTGCGCGTAGCCATCCAGTGGGGTGATTTGGCTCCGTGGATCTCTGGCCCGAGGCCCCATGGGCACGGGTCAAATCTGCCCACACCAGGAACTACGCCTTCAAGCTCGCCGAACTGCGGTGATGTTGCTTCTATGTAAGTACTTCGTGCAAGAAGTTTTGGTGTGCGAAGTTCGGCTGCGAATAGCGCAAGATCAGAAATTGTTGAGTGAACATCTGCAGCGGGGGAGCCAAGCAATTCACTTGACGACATATTGAGCGGCGCAAAAACTGCTTCAAACAAATATTCGTCGAAGCTCATTTCCACTTGTGTCGCTATGTGTTTGGCAAGCATCTCGAATCCAGTGTTGGAATACACGCGCTTACGTTCTGGGCTAATGATCGGCGCGCCATTATCAAACCCGTAACCACCGGCATGACAGAGGAGGTGTCGAAGAGTGCATCCCTCTTGACCAACTTGATCATCGAGCGAAACGGAGCCGTCTTCTACGGCGACTAGCGCAGCCCATGCGGTGACAAGTTTGCTAATCGATGCAAGTCGAAACCTGTATTCGGTGTCACCATCAATGTGCAAGGAGTTTGTCTGATCAATTACACCTGCTGCGACATTGGGTGCGCCCCATGTGTTCGTGAGCGCAAATGATTGCGCAAGTTTTGTGCCCATAGGCACTAATTCTTGTCGCGAATCAGTTCTGCAACGCGGAATGCAAGATCAAGTGATTGACGAGCGTTTAGACGTGGGTCGCACACGGTTTCGTAACGTGTATCAAGATCTTCATTACTTAAGCCCTCTGCACCACCAAGACACTCGGTGACGTTGTCTCCGGTGAGTTCGATATGTATTCCGCCTGGCCATGTGCCTTCTGCGCGGTGTGCGAGTACGAAGCCAGTGATTTCGCGAATGATGTCATCAAAGTGACGAGTCTTGCGACCATTTGGCGCTGTGAATGTGTTGGCGTGCATTGGGTCGCATGCCCACACAACCGGGTGTCCGGTATCGCGTACGGCGCGAAGCAAAGGACGCAATGCATCGACCACGTGGTCTGCACCCATACGCGTGATCAATGTAAGCCGACCAGGAATGCGCGATGGGTTGAGCGTCTCGCACAAGTTGAGAACAAAGTCGACGCTTGTTTCTTTACCGATTTTGCAACCGATTGGGTTGCCCACGCCGCGAAGGAATTCAATATGCGCACCGTCGAGTTGACGCGTGCGTTCACCGATCCAGAGCATGTGTGCGCTGCAGTCGTACCAACCGCCAGTCAATGAGTCTTGGCGGGTGAGCGCTTCTTCGTAACCCAAAATCAGCGCTTCGTGACTTGTATAGACGTCAACTTGGTGGAGCGCACTGTTGGTTTCGGTATCGACTCCGCATGCTCGCATAAATGCAAGTGCGCGTTCGATCTCGGCGGCAACTTGCTCGTAGCGCTTACCCTCTGCGCTCGTAGCAACAAACTCTTGGTTCCAAGCATGCACGCGGTTGAGGTCCGCAAAACCGCCTTTTGTGAAGGCGCGCAACAAGTTGAGTGTGCTGGCCGACTGGTGGTATGCCTGCACTAATCGTTCTGGGTTTGGTCGTCGGGCGTCTTCATGTGCTGCTGGATCGTTGACCATGTGCCCGCGAAACACTGGCAGTTCAATGTCGCCAACTTTTTCGGTGTTGGCCGAACGTGGTTTGGCAAACTGACCTGCGATGCGACCTACTTTGACAACAGGTACTCCCATCGAATAGGTGAGCATGACAGCCATCTGCAAAATAACGCGAAGCTTTTCGCGAATATTGACCGCGGTGAACTCTTCGAAACTTTCTGCGCAGTCGCCGGCTTGCAACAAAAATGCGTTACCGCTTGCAACTTGGCCGAGGGCTGTTTGCAGCGATCGTGCTTCACCCGCAAAAACGAGTGGGGGAAACGTGGCGATCTGCTTCAGCGCGCGTTCAAGGTCGCCAGTGTCCGGCCATTGAGGCTGTTGCACAGCAGGCATGCTCTGCCAAGATGAAGGTGTCCAATTGCGTGTCATAGGGCTCTGTACTTTCAGTGTACGAACCTGCCGTGGCGAAACCCAGCGGGTTTTAGACGGTCAGGAAATCGCCAGAATCTTCGCGCAAAGAATCAACTGCACGGCTCACGAGTCGGCGTGCGGCTTCGGCTGTGACGCCGAGTTCTTCGCCAACCTGACGGAAGCTCTTGCGCTCGCCGTCATGCATGCCGAAGCGTGCCTCGACTGCGTAACGGG
>JBIIWI010000032.1:0-14111 GCA_044339005.1 Ilumatobacteraceae bacterium | reverse complement strand
GTTGTTCAAAAACGTTGCAGACGGCGAGACCGGTCACGCACACGGACACCTTGAGTACCTCGCCGAAGTTGGCGACCCTGCTTCTGGTGAGCCAATTGGTGACACCGAGCAGAACCTCAAGGCGTCAATCGCTGGTGAGACCTACGAGTACACACAGATGTACCCAGGCTTCGCCAAGACTGCTCGCGACGAAGGTTTCTCGGAAATCGCCGAATGGTTCGAGACACTTGCACGCGCCGAGAAGAGTCACGCTGGTCGTTTCTCCGACGGTCTCAAGAGCCTCGCGTAAGCAATTTATTGCTATTCGCAGCGAGTGGCTGTGTGCGTTGGTGCACAGCCACTCAATGCAATTAATTTCAATTTTTAATTTCTAGTTTTTTAGAAAGCACCCTCATGACAATCACGTACGATCCAAATCACCCGATGTATCTCGACGAGGCAGACACTCGTCACGAGCTCGAGCGTGTATACGACCTCTGTCATGGATGTCGTTTGTGTTTCAAATTTTGCCCCTCGTTCCCAACACTGTTTTCTTACATCGACGTTCACGATGACCAAGATGCTGGAAAGATGACACCCGCTCAGCAAGATCACGTGATTGACGAATGTTTCCAGTGCAAGTTGTGTTACATCAACTGCCCGTATACGCCAAACCAACATGAATGGGCGCTCGATTTCCCGCGCCTCATGCTGCGCGCAGACGCAATGCGTCGCGAAAATGGCCAAATGTCAGTGCGCAACAAAGTGACTACGGCAGTGATGGGTCGCACAGATGCGATTGGCAAAGTTGCGACATCAATGGGCGTAGTAACGAACCTCGTCATGGGTGCAAAACCTGGCTCTGTGGTGCGCAAAATTGTTGAAAAGACTGCTGGTATTTCGAGTGTTCGTATGTTGCCACCATTTGCTCGAAGTCGCTTTTCGACATGGTTTAAAAAACGACCAAAAACGACGATGCTTAATCGTCAAGGCAAAGTCGCATTGTTTCCAACATGCTTGGTTGAATACCAAGATCCAGCAATTGGCCAAGACCTCATCAAGGTGTATGAGAGAAACGGTGTTGAGTGCTCGCTCGCGGGCGAAGCTGCATGTTGTGGCGCTCCGTTTTTGCATAGTGGCGACGTGGATACATTTACCAAAGTTGCCAAGAAAAACGTCAAGATGTTGGCAGATGAAGTACGTGCCGGCAACGAGATTGTTGTTCCTCAGCCAACTTGCGGATATGTCTTGAAGAAGGATTATCTCGACTACGTCGGTGGTGCCGATGCAACGCTTGTTGCTGAAAATACTTATGATGCGGCCGAATACCTCATTCGCTTGCATAAGACTGAAGGCAAGTCACTCGATCTCAATTTCACTGGTGAGATCCCCGAAACCATTACGTATCACACACCATGTCACTTGCGTGCTCAAAACATTGGGCTCAAGAGTCGCGATTTGATGAAACTTACTGGAGCAAAGATCAAGCTCGTGCAGCAGTGCAGCGGCATCGATGGCATGTGGGGTCTTCGAGCAGAAAATGCACACCTATCGATTCCAATTGCAGAAAAGTTGGGTCAGATGATCAACGATGCGCAGGGAGACGTTGTGACAGGTGACTGCCATCTCGCCAATACCGCCATCAACGAACAAACAGGAAAACAAGCCGTGCACCCACTTCAAGTTGTTGCACGCGCCTACGGCATTCAACCAGAGGAGAAGTAACAATGATGACAACATCCCGCAAGCTACAACTGACCGACATTTTGGATCTTCGCGCGTACGAGCGTGTTCGCGACGAACGTCGAGAGCAAATTATCGAGCTAAAGCGTCGTCGCAGAGTGCAGCTTGGCACCGTGGTGACACTGATGTTTGAAAACCGAGCAACAATGCAATCACAGATTCATGAAATGATGCGTGCCGAGAAAGTTGTTCGCGACGAGCAGGTTCTCGAGGAGTTGCATGCGTATAACCCATTGATTCCGGAAGCGGGTCAACTTTCGGCCACCTTGTTTATCGAACTCACCACACCAGAGCAGATGCTTGAGTGGTTGCCAAAGCTCGTCAATATTGAGAGTTCAATTGTGTTCAAATTGAGCGATGGCTCAACTGTAAGGGCAATTACTGAAGAAGGACATGCCGAGACTTTGACGCGTGACAATGTAACTGCAGCCGTTCACTACATCCGTTTTGAATTTACGCCACAACAAGTTGAAGCATTCGCCACTGGCGATGTTGAGATTCTTTGCGTGCATCCTGCATATATCGAGGTCGCTAATTTGCCCCAGTTTGTAATAGACGAATTGCTTACCGATCTACGCGATTAATTTATAGGGGCACCTCTGACCCTTATCTGGTAAAGGTGTAGCCCTAATTTTTGGCCATTTTGGATTGGCATGAGTACGACTTGGGGTTCTACAGTCATGCCTAGGAAAATTGCGCTCGTTGCTGAGTGCATGGGGGGCCTGAATGTCGGTAGCAGATGTGGTTTGGAGAACAAAAGGCGCTTGCCAAGGGCTCGACGCCGAGATTTTCTATCCAGATAATGAGGATCAAGCAGACTTTGCTATTTCGGTGTGTTCTGAGTGCGAGGTTCGCATAGCGTGTTTGGATTATGCGCTTGAGAATCGAGAACAACAGGGAATCTGGGGCGCGACGACTGCTCGCGACAGACGTCGCATGTTGCGCCAGCGAAAACAAACCGCATAACGAGGTCGCGCGATGAGCGCAATTGATCGCGTTGGTGGATGGTCTCAACTGTTATCAACGTTGTTGCGTGGCGAAGACTTGCCGGCCGATGATGCACAAGTTGCGATGAACGCAGTGTTGCTCGGTGAAGCATCTTCCGCGCAGATCGCCGCATTTGTGATGGCTCTTCGTTCGAAAGGCGAGACTGCAGATGAGTTACAAGGGATGTTGGCTGCAGTGTTGGAAGCATCAGAACCAGTTCCGCTAGATGCAAAATTTTCATCGCATGCGATAGATATCGTCGGCACTGGAGGCGACAAATCGCATTCGGTCAACATCTCCACAATGGCCGCGTTTGTGGTTGCAGGTGCCGGTGTGCCAGTTTGCAAGCACGGCAACCGTGCTGCATCTTCGCAGTGTGGAACAGCAGATGTGCTTGAGGCTCTAGGTGTCAAGATCGATTTAGATGGTTCAGGAGTTGCAAGTTGCGTGGAACAGGCGGGTATGGGTTTTTGCTTCGCGCCAAAGTTTCATCCTGCATTCCGACATGCAGGACCAACGAGAAAAGAGCTAGGTGTTCCAACAGCATTCAATTTGCTCGGCCCAATGGCTAACCCTGCGCAAGTTTCTTACATGGTTGTTGGCGTGGGTGACCCAAGCATGGCCCACAAAATGGCACACGCAATTGCGGGGCGTGGAGTGCAGCGAGCATGGGTGGTGCATGGTCATGGTGGACTCGATGAGTTGTCGTTGAGTGGAGACTGCCCAGTTGTATCAATTGAGCACGGCATTGTTTCCGAGTTCGTGCTCAATGCAAAAGATTTTGGACTTCAACCAGCTGATGTCACTGCGGTGCGCGGAGGTGACCCTGCTCATAATGCTCAAGTAATTCGCGACACCTTTAGTGGAACTCGCGGAGCAGTTCGTGACATCGTGGTGTTTAACGCTGCAGCCGGTTTGGTGGTTGCTGGTGTCGCATCGCACATGGCGGATGGTATTGAGCGCGCCCAAGCGAGTATTGATTCGGGTGCAGCTAACAACGTTGTCGATGCACTCATCAAAATTAGTAACTCTGTGGCAAAATAGTCCGCTATGACTGCGGCACCATTCTTTGTTCGCGTGCCTGCAAGCTCGGCCAATCTCGGTCCTGGCTTTGATGCACTCGGTATGGCGCTGTCGGTGCACCTTGAAATGGGTCCCGCGGTCAATGGGGATGTGCCGTCTGGCGCAAAAATGATCGATGAATATCATCCAGGTCATATTGCGTTTCGTAGTTACGGTGGTGTGGGAGACGTTTGGGTTCGATCAAAAATCCCAATGGGTCGCGGGCTTGGTTTTAGTGGAGCTGCAAGGGTGGCAGGAGTAGTTGCGGCTCATGCTCAAAAGAATGGTTCAAGCGTCGAAGCCCTCATGGCAGCGCGTAAAGATTTACTTCATGCGAGTACACAACTTGAAGGGCATCCCGACAACGTTGCCGCTTCACTCGTTGGCGGTGTGACTGCAAGCGCTTCGGGCGAAGTTGTACGTCTGCCTCTTGCACTTGATCCGACAATTCTTGCATGGGTGCCAGAAACACAGACAAGTACCGACAAATCTCGCACTGCAATACCAACAACACTGTCAATCGGTGATGCAGTACTCAACATTGGTCACACCGCGTTACTTATGGGCGCACTGGCAAGTGGTGACATTGAAGTGCTGCGCATAGCGACGCAGGATCGCATACATCAAGACATTCGTTTAGCTCATGCGCCAGGTTCAAAAGCTGCGCTAGAGGCAGCTTTGAGCACTAATGCGTGGTGTGCATGGCTGTCTGGTTCGGGGCCAACAGTTGCGGTGATGTGCGCCAAATCTGATGCCAAGAAAATTGCTTCGCAGTTGCCCAAGAATGGTGTCGTACTCGAGTTGACCATAGATCAACACGGCGCAGTGATTATCTAGAGATTTGGATCGACAAGAACTCGTCCTTGCATCTTGCCCGCAAGGATGTTTTCAAGTTGCACTGGCAACTCGGTGAGTCCGATTACTTGTGCCTTCTCAGTGTCGAGCCAAGATGGACGTAGGTCAGTTGCAATTCGTGTCCACATGGCGCGACGAAGCGCAATCGGTGTCTGCACGCTGTCAATGCCGAGCAGGTTTACTCCACGCAAAATAAATGGAAGCACCGTCGTGGCCAATCCGTTGCCACCGGTGAGCCCGCTTGCGGCAACCGATGCACCGTAATTGAGAGTGCGCAAGACGTAGGCGAGTGTTGCACCGCCAACGCAATCAACAGATCCTGCCCAACGCTCACGCTCTAGGGGCTTTGGTGATTCTGCACTGGTCTCTTCGCGCAAAATGATGTCACTTGCTCCAATTGACTTCAACCAATCACTGGATGCTGCTTTTCCGGTTGATGCAACAACCTCGTAACCGCGTGCCGCCAACATTCCGACCGCAACAGAACCAACACCACCTGTGGCACCAGTGACCAAAATTGGACCTGAACCATTGGTGAGACCAGCGCGTTCGAGTGCATCAATCGAAAGTGCGGCAGTAAAGCCAGCAGTGCCGATCATCATTGCGGTGCGCGTTGTCATGCCTGCAGGCAAAGCAACCAACCATTGGGCTGGGATACGTGCAAGTGCGCTGTATCCGCCATTGTGCGCGACTCCGATGTCGTAACCGTGAGCGATGACTTGTGAGCCAACCAGAAAATCTGGGCTTGCCGACTCGACAACGGTTCCCGCAAGGTCTACGCCAGCAATCAGTGGGTCGATTCGCGCAACGCGACCTTTTTCGCTTGTGGCCAAACCGTCTTTGTAGTTGATGCATGAGTACTCCACTGCAATCAACACATCGCCTTCACCGAGGTTGTCTACGTGTACATCGGTGATCTGTTGTGTCCATACGTCGTTTACTTTGCCGACGGTAAAAGCTCTGGATGTCGTTGGGTTGCTCATGTGGGGGGCTTTCTGCCGTAGGTGTAGCTCTGTTGGAACAGTGTAAGCGGGGAATCTAGGGGTGTATCTGTGTAACACCCATTGGGCAAACTTCACTTTGTACGTAGTTGGCGTACACATGCAGGTGAAACGAGGAGACCATCATGAGTGATACCAACCAAACCCAACAACCACTGATTATCAGTTGCGACACCTGCGTTATGCAAAAGACGCCAGCATGTGACGACTGCTTAATGTCGTTTTTATGCGGAGATCCGCATGAAACAGCGGTGGTCTTTGATCTTGCCGAGCAGCGGGCGGTTCGTTTGCTCGCAAATGCCGGAATGGTGCCTACGCTTCGGCATCGTGCGGTTGTCTAAAAAATCACCAAAGATTGATCTTGCCGATCACGCTGCACGCATGGCTTACACCGAGCGTGTGTTGTCAATCGGAACCTCTGGTGGTTTGGATCGTGTGGGTGTTGCTCCTGCGCAAGTGATGCAGCGTGCTTATCACGCGCTTGTTGAACGCAAGTCGGCTGGCTTGCACGACACCATGCAATTCACATATCGCAATCCTGCACGATCTACAGATCCTCAGTCTGCGGTGGCGAATGCAAAGTCGATGATTGTTGGCGCCTATTCATACGCATCGCCACTGCCAGATCAGAAAGCTCAATTCAGCGCGCGAGTTGCGCGTTATGCATGGACCGGATATTACGAGTCGCTCAAAGTTGGTTTGTTTGCAATGCGAGACCAACTGCGAAGTGATGGATTCAAGGCCGTTGTGTTTGCAGATGACAACTCGATGGTGGATCGTGAGGCTGCATACTTGGCAGGACTGGGATGGTTTGGCAAAAATGCCAACGTGCTTATTGAAGGAGCAGGAAGTTTCTTTGTCTTGGGAAGTGTGATCACGACGGCACCGCTCATCATTAATGAAAAACCAGTTGCCGATGGATGCGGTTCATGTAGACGATGCATTGATGCCTGTCCGACGGGAGCGATCATCGAACCTGGAACTGTTGATGCGGCAAAGTGCCTGGCGTGGCTTATTCAAAAACCTGGCACATTCGATCGAAGATATCGGGAAGCGCTAGGTGACCGCATCTACGGATGTGATGATTGCCAAGAAGTGTGTCCACCAACAACTCGGTTGAGTTTGTCTAAACCACTAAGAGAGGATTCGCGACCTTGGATGGATGTACTCGAGTTGCTCGACATGGATGATGAAACATTGCTCGCTCATGTTGATCAGTGGTACATCGCCGAGCGCAACCCAGATTGGGTGAGGCGCAATGCGTTGCTTGTGTTGGGCAATATTGGTGAGCGTGCAGATAAAAACGTGCTTGCCGCAATATCGCGATATCTCGAGCACCCGGATCCAATGTTGCGAGCCCACGCGGTGTGGTCGGCAGCTCGACTGGACTTGTTTGATCTGATTCCCACGCATGACACGGCACCATTGGTGGTTGATGAATTGCAAAACCTGCCGCCTGCACGTCGGTAAGCGATCTAGATTGGTTGTTGCGTCGCCATGAAACATCTACTTGTCACCAACGATTTTCCTCCAAAGGTTGGTGGAATCCAAAACCTGTTGTGGGAATGGTGGAGGCGATTGCCACCCGATTCATTCGCTGTGTTGACATCGCCGCACGAAGGCGCTGAAAGTTTTGATGCTGCTCAGGCATTTGAGGTCAGAAGAGTTCGTGAACCATGGTTATTGCCACATCCGCTGATGGTGAGGCGCATTAACCAGATGGCCAGAGAAATCGGTGCAGAATTTGTGGTGCTCGACCCTGCAGTGCCTCTCGGCATCGTTGGACCAAGACTCGAATTGCCCTACATGGTCGTATTGCATGGGGCAGAAGTAACCGTTCCCGGCAGGTTGCCCTTGTCGAAACTTGTGTTGTCGCGTGTTCTTAAACATGCAAACCACATCATTGCTGCGGGGGAGTATCCGGCTGCAGAGGCTCGGCGTGCAGCTGGAAATTCTCTACCGATCACAGTGATTCCACCTGGCGTAGACACGCAAAGATTTAGACCGCTGAGCAATGATGAGCGGGCATCTTCGCGTCGTGAGTTTGGTGTGAGTGATGATGCCGAGTTGATCGTAGGCGTCAGTCGATTGGTGCCACGAAAAGGTTTCGACACGCTGATCGAAGTTGCAGCGTCGCTTCGTGCAAGCCGGCCTCGCTTGCAAGTACTCATCGGTGGCGGTGGTCGCGATGCAGATCGCTTACAGAAACTTATTGACAAACTGAATGCACCAGTGCGCATGCTTGGTCGCGTCTCAGACGAACAGTTGCCTCGTTTGTACGGATGTGCTGACGTTTCGGCAATGTTGTGTCGGTCGAGATGGGGTGGGCTCGAACAAGAAGGCTTTGGCATTGTGTTTTCAGAAGCTGCATCGTGTGGGGTTCCACAAATCGCAGGCAAGAGTGGTGGTGCGGCTGACGCAGTGTTGGAAGGTCTGACTGGGAAAGTAGTGCAAAACCCAAGCGATGTTGGTCAAGTAGCAAGCACGGTTACTCAACTACTCGATGACGTGTTTTTGCGAAGTTTGATGAGTGTCGCTTCACGCGAACGCGCTTTGAACACCTTTGACTACGATGTGTTGTCGAAATCTTTGGCGCAAGTGCTTAAAGTGGATGCACAATGAAATATCTGCTGCGAGCAAACCTTGTTCTTACTGTGCTGTTTTTGATTACAACGATTGTCGCCGCGGTTGTATTTACACCAGCCACAAGGGCTGCTGGTGTAGCTGTAGACCTTGTGCTGTTCGGAGTGGGGGTAGCTGCATTTATCTGGGGCTATTTTTCGGCAGTGCAAAGAAGTCGCGTTGACGAAATATCGGTGGCTTCGTTGTATTTTTTGAGTGGTCAGGTAGCAAACAAGCAAGTGCAAAAATCCATGAATGGTTGCCTCATCGCCCAATTAGTTATTGGTCTTGCCGGAGCAATTGCACGCTCGTCAACCGATGGTAAGGCTGGAAGCACACTTGCTTTTGGGGTGTTGGTGCCGTTGCTCGGACTTGGTCTAAATGGCCTGTGGGCCAGCCAATTTGGAACCTTTACCCCTCGTGACCAGCCCGATCGGCAAGGATAGAGGACATGGTTGATTCTGGTTCCGAATCCGTAGTCGTGTCGGCAGGCCTTGACGCCTGCTTTGCCATGACAATCGACTTCGAAAAGTATCCAGAGTGGGCACATGATGTGAAGCAAGCAACTGTGCTCACGCGTGATGCGAAGGGTCGTCCAACTGTTGTCGAGTTTCGTGCATCGGCTCTAGGTCGCAGCACGCACTACACACTTGAATACGACTACACGCATGCACCAAACAAATTGTCGTGGCACATGTCAGATGGCGACATCATGCGATCAATTATTGGTTCTTACACATTTGAATCAGTAGGAACAAGTACTCGCATTACCTATGAATTAGCCGTCGAACTTGTTATTCCGCTTCCGGGTTTTGTTAAGCGTCGTGCGGAAATGCGCATTTTGAGCACATTGAAAGAATTGAAAACCCGCATCGAATCGTGAAATGCAAATAGTGCAATGAAAATTGGCATCGATGTTGGCGGCACCAAATGCCTTGGTGTTGCGGTAGACGACAGCGGCAAAGTTGTTCAGCAATTTCGATTACCAACTCCTCATGCTGACGGACTCTGCGACACACTGCTCGAAATTGTTTCGCAACTCGGTGGAGCTTCGTCTTTGGGTATCGGTGTGCCTGGGCTCATTTCACCAGAAGGCGTTATACGCGCTTCACCAAACTTGATTGGAGCAAAAGAGTTACCTTTGCGCCAAATGGTCGAGGATCGTTTGGGCAAAAAAGTTTTTGTTGAAAATGACGCAACGTGTGCGGCCTTAGGTGAATGGAAAACGGGTGCGGCTCGTGGCGCAACTGATGCATGGGTGATCACACTCGGCACTGGCATTGGTGGCGGCTTTGTTTCTGGCTCAGCATTGCAACGCGGTGCTCACGGTTTTGCTGGCGAAGTTGGGCACATGGTTGTTGATCCAGAAGGTCCACGTTGTCCGTGTGGTCGTAATGGTTGCTGGGAGCGTTACGCCTCTGGAAACGGACTTTCGTATTTAGCAAACGGCGAAAAAGGCGAAGACGTGTTGATGCGCGCAAGGGATGGTGCTGTCGATGCACTCGGCGTCGTCGAAACATTTGCGAAGTGGGTTGCACTGGGTCTCGTTAATCTCACGAATATGACCGATCCCGAGGTAATTGTCGTTGGTGGTGGCGTAATTGTTTCTGCAGATGTGGTGATGCCAAGGATTGGTCACTGGTTTGAGCAGCTGTTGTATTCGCCCAAGCACCGCGCGCATCCGCGGCTCGTTGCGGCTCAATTGGGCGAGCAAGCGGGCGCTATCGGCGCAGCAATGCTCAATGCAAGTGTCTAGTTAGTGACTTCACGTCTCACGATTGCGAACCAACCGCCAAGTGCGCATAGTGCAAACAGAACCCACTGACCGACGTATCCGAGATGTGGGCCGTTGCTAAAAGTTGGCTCAGCAATTCTTGACAATGCTGCATCGTCTGCTGGCAATGAAGATTGCATTTCCATGTAGACATTGACAAGCGTGGAAGGCATCTGTTGTTGCAAGCGCTCAAGATCGATGCGTTGAACCTCCGTGAGCATGCCGCTTGATGCGTCAGAAATCGCACCGAGTCGCTTGGCTGATGATGCGCGAAGTCGTCCTTGCAGCGTGACTGATCCGGTCGGTGCTTGTTGCACTGTTCCGCCAAGCGGAATGAATCCTCTGTTGATGAGAATCAATCGACCATCGCTGAGTTGCAATGGAGTGATCGGGTCAAAACCGGCTCGACCACCTTGAGACACATTGACAATCTGGATGTCGTGGTCTTGGAGGTATTCACCCGTCACCACGACGCTTCTCCATTCGGCGTCGCTGGCGACGGGAAATTCACCAAGAACTTGTTCGAGTGGTTGTGTTGGTGCATCAACGCGCTCAATGAGAATTTTGTTGAATGCAACTCGTTGCTGATGGCGGTCTAGTTGCCAGTTGGCAAGCATCAGCATGATTGTGACGAGTGCGACGATCAAGACATGTAAAGCAATCCACTTCGGTCGAAACAAAAACTTGTACACGCAACATAACTTAGTGCGATGGACGACTAGCGTAAACAAGTATGGACACATTGATTTACGACGGAGATTGTGCCTTTTGTCTCCGTTGTGTGCAGTGGATGCAAAAACACTTTAAACGAGTTCCCCAAATTGTCGCTTGGCAGCAAGCAGATCTCGCGACGCTGGGTGTAACAGCCGAACAGTGTCAAACAGCAGTGCAGTGGGTGAGCGCAGATTTGTCTCGGACGTTGAGTGCGCACAAAGCGATTGCTCGAGTTTGCAAAGACGCTGGAGGCTTGATCACTGTGGCCGGATGGCTCATGTCAATGCCAGTGGTATCGCCAATTGCAGGCGTCGTATATCGATGGGTGGCGCGTAATCGTCAGAAAATGCCGGGTGGCACTGCTGCATGCGCAATTGATTTCGAAAAGAAGAGTTAAATAGTTCGTCGCTCGTTTAGTTGCTGAGCGAGTTGGTCTAGGCACTGCTGATCGTCGTTGTAGAACAGTTCTCGTCGATCTAAGTCAGAGAATGCGTGCACAATAAGAGACCTCCATGAAGCATTGGTCATGCCAGTCACGATGCGCAGTGCGTGAGCCAGAGCTTGTTGTGGATTGGTGTCAAAGTTATTCATCAAATGCTCCGCATCACGCTTGGTTAATGAGCGTGCCAATTTTGCGGCTTTGATCTTTCGTTGCACGTATGGAGAGAAGATGTTCTGGTAGCGAGTTTGCAGATCGGGAAGCCTCCAGTCATTTCCAGTGATACGAATACGACAGTTATCCGAACCACACGCGCAGTCAAACTCGTCGTAATCAGAGGCGTCGCTCGTGGCGTAGTCGTACGTGAGTTCTTCGCCAACAGCAATGTCGCGCATTGCGATGAGCTGTGTTGCATTTCGTAATCCGCAGTTAGGGGAACACGAATGGTTGATCGAGTCACCTGGCTCCCGCGATTCGGGGCCGAGCACATATATTTCAACATCAATCTGAATTGAGCGACTGCGTTGCTCGATCGGGTGAGTCTCGAAGCCCATTCGATCTAAAACTGTGCCACCAAACGTGGCAATAATGGTTCCCATCGGTATTGGGGCGATGGCAAAGCTACCGAATCCTTTTGGTGCGATTTCGCGAGCTTCTGCGAGAGGTGAAAGATAATTACGCAAGACGACCCTCCGGTCGCGACCTGCATGGCCGCCCGAGTACACAGCACCAACTCCGCCCGCTGTGGTGCAATCACCATATCGGCAGGTATCGTTATTTGGGCAACATCGTCTCGGTCTGCTCGACCGGGCCGGTGGTGCACTACAAGTTGCATCAGGAGAGACCAATTGGTCCGGCAACCGGGGTCACGCCCACGGTGCCATCTCATCCGCAAGGATGGGAGATGTGGTTTCGTCGTTGAGACGAGGCAACGGGCCGGCTCAGTTGGGCGAGCCAGAAGGAAATTTATATGACCCGACATGATTATCTACCTACAGGCGCATGGCAGCCTTCGCACCCTGTTGGGTCACGTCAATTCGCACATTTTCCTGTCGATCGTCCGTTTGCACTTGATGGTGGCACGCAACTGAATTCGGTTTCCATTGCGTATGAAACTTGGGGGACCTTAAACGCTGATCGAAGTAATGCAATTTTGTTGTGTCATGCATGGACGGGTGACAGTCATGCAACTGGTCCTGCCGAAGACGGACACCCAACTCCGGGTTGGTGGGAGGGTGTTATTGGTCCAGATAAGTACATCGATACAAACAAATGGTTTGTTGTGTGCAGCAATGTGATTGGTGGTTGTCAGGGCTCAACCGGTCCAGCATCTCCACATCCAGTTGATGGCAAACCATACGGCTCACGTTTTCCTGTGATCACAGTGCGCGACATGGTGCGCGCGCAGTTGCGACTTACCGACATGCTCGGCATTGTGCAATGGCACAGCATTGTTGGAGGATCAATGGGTGGAATGCAAGTGCTCGAATGGGCAGTGACATTTCCGGATCGCGCCAAAACAATTATTCCGATTGCAACGTGCACACACTCGACGGCTCAACAGATCGCGTGGGGTGCAATTGGTCGTCGCTCTATTCGCCTCGATCCAAAATGGAACAACGGTGAGTATTACGACGCAGCAATAGGAGAGGGTCCATGGGAAGGGCTCTCGATTGCACGAATGGTTTCACAGGTCACGTTTAGATCCGACAACGTATTTAGCGATCGGTTCGGACGCGATCTTGCCGACATGGACGCCGACTACAACGGTCTGGGTTTATGGGACAGATTTGAAGTGGAGAGTTACCTTGACCACCACGGTGATCGCTTGATTCGACGCTTTGACACCAACAGCTATTTGATCATCGGCAAGGCAATGGACTTGCATGATGTCGCGCGCGGTCGCGGTGGTTTGGACAAGGCGATGAGTCGCATCAAGGCAAACACACTTGTGTTGGGTATCTCGTCCGACATCTTGTATCCGTCGTACCAACAGAAGCAGATCCGAGATATTTTGGTTGCACGAGGTGCAGATGCCGAATATGTCGAAATCGATTCACCGCACGGGCACGATGCGTTTCTCATCAACCTTGATCAGGTTGGTCCTCCAATCAAGAGATTTTTGGAAGACAATTTCGCATAATTACTGCACTTGCGCTAGCTGAATGAATTCGCACAATTGCAGTTTGTTCTGTGTCACCTTGTTTATGTACCGCAAAAGTTTGTTGATCAGGTCCAACATCACTGATCAATGAATCGTGCGGTATTCCGAGCAGAATCCACGTCCCTCGGAATGGTTTGCCTCGGTGACCTTTAGCGGTTACAACTAGCGCACTCTTCGCAGGGATTATGAGAAGGCGAACTTCGCGCCATGGATGGTCAAGACCGTCGCCCGAGATTCGCATTTGGCAAATGCAACGCATTCCGTCCGGAGAAGTCCACTGACGCTCACCCCGACGTGACCACCACATCGCAAACCCGAGTAGCGCGATAAATAATGCGCTGCTGGCAACGTTGAGTACTCCCCGAATCATGCTTTCAGTATTGCTGGCTGGGGTAGGTTATTGAACATCATGTTTGGACTCACGACCTTGATCGCGCTGGCGTGCATTTTGGCTGGGGGCGCACTTGCACGTATGACTTGGTGGTTTTGGAATGAGGCCAGACCAGAGTCTCCTGCCCTCGCACCACTTGAGATCATGAGCGATGCCGCGTACGGAAAGGCTGATGAAGCACAACGAGTTGTAATGCTTGACGCGGTGCGTGTCAGCGTAGGTAGGAATCCTGTCGCAAAACCTGTGAGAGCCAAACCGCGCAAGCCGGTTGGTCGTCCGCAGCGGGTCGTCGAAACACCGGTGCCTGAATCCCCACGACACGTCATTGATCCGTTGCTCAAGTAGTAGAGAGGTAGTTTTGACTCATGGCCACATTTGAA
>JBIIWI010000008.1:0-40626 GCA_044339005.1 Ilumatobacteraceae bacterium | reverse complement strand
CTGTGTTATTTATGTTGCTTAATTCGTCTAAAAATCCCCTTCGGGGCCCAACTTTTCGGGGTCAATAATGGCAACTGCCAAAGCCAGTAAATCGTCCACCGCCGGCTCTGCTTCATATGGCGCGAAAGACATTCAAGTCCTTGAGGGGCTTGATCCAGTTCGCAAACGCCCAGGTATGTACATCGGGTCAACCGGTCTTGCTGGTTTGCATCACCTGATCTGGGAAGTGGTTGACAACGCAGTCGACGAGGCAATGGCTGGCTATTGCACAAAAGTTGTCATTACATTGCAGGCCGACGGCTCGTGCTCGGTGAGCGACAACGGCCGCGGTATCCCAGTCGATCCATATCCATCCGGCCCACACAAAGGCAAGTCGGCACTTGAAGTAGTGCTCACTGTGTTGCACGCTGGTGGCAAGTTTGGTGGCGACGGATACAAAGTTTCTGGTGGTCTACACGGTGTAGGCGTCAGCGTTGTTAACGCACTGTCTAAAAAACTTATTGCCGAAGTCGACCGCGAAGGTGTGCGTTACCGCCAAGAGTTTGTCGATGGCGGTACACCAAAAACAAAAATCACAAAAGTTGGTGCCTCACCAAGCAAGACCGCAACCGGCACAACCATTACGTTCATTCCGGATCCAACAATTTTTGCCGCTGAAGGCACCGAGTTTGTTGCACGCACTGTTACCGAGCGTTTGCAAACGATCGCATTTCTTAATCGTGATCTTGAAGTGGTGTTTGTTGATGAGCGCGCAGACAAAAAACAGAAGATCACCTACCAATACAAGGGTGGAATTATTGACTTCGTAAAGCACCTGAATGCTTCACGCGAAGCATTGTTTACCAAGGTCGCCAATTACGAAGCCAGCGAAGCCGATCAAACCCTCGATATTGCCCTCCAGTGGAATACTGGGTATTACGAAGGCATTTATGGATATGCCAACGGAATTTCCACGGTTGAAGGAGGCATGCACGTAGAAGGTTTCAAGACAGCGCTTACCTCAGTGCTCAACAAATACGCACGCGCCAGTGGCGGCTTGAAAGAAAAAGAAGAAAACTTGCTTGGCGAAGACATTCGCGAAGGCCTCACCGCCATCGTTGCTGTCAAACTTCGCGAGCCACAGTTTGAAGGCCAAACAAAAGCAAAACTCGGCAACGTTTCAATCCGTTCGTTCGTACAAAAAGAAACCAACGCCAAACTTGAAGAGTGGTTGCAAGAAAACCCAACTGAAGCGAACCGCATTGTTAAAAAAGCAGTGAGCGCAGCGCAAGCTCGCCTTGCTGCAAAAAATGCACGCAACGCGGTGCGACGCAAAACCGCACTCGCGGGTGCAGGTATGCCAGACAAGTTGAAAGACTGCTCAAGCACCGACGCAAGCGAAACAGAGTTATTCATTGTTGAAGGTGACTCGGCTGGTGGCACCGCTGTTGACGCACGCGATCCGCGCACTCAAGCAATCTTGCCAATCCGCGGGAAAATCCTCAACGTCGAGCGTGCACGCATGGACAAGATGTTGAAGAACACCGAAATCCAAACTCTGATCACCGCTATTGGTGGCGGCATTGGCAACGATGAGTTCAACAGTGAGAAAGCTCGCTATCACAAAGTTGTGATTTTGGCCGACGCCGACGTGGATGGCAGCCACATTCGTACGTTGTTGCTCACATTCTTCTACCGACAAATGAAACCGATGGTTGAGGCCGGTTATATCTACATCGCTCAACCACCTTTGTTTTCCACCGAAATTGGAAAGAGCAAGATCTATCTCAAAGACGATGCAGCAAAAGAAAAATTCTTGCGTGAAAATCCAAACCACAAAAAAGAATTCCAACGCCTGAAGGGTCTTGGTGAAATGGACTGGCAAGAATTGCGTTCCACCACTATGCACGCAGACTCCCGCACGTTGCTACAAGTGACAGTCGACGAAGCTGCATTGGCAGAAGACATCATGAGCGTGCTCATGGGTGACGATGTAGAGAGCCGCAAATTGTTTATCCAAACCAACGCACGCGACGTGCGCAACCTCGACTTTTAATTCGCGCAAGCTACGACGAAGGAAACAGATGTATGGCCAGCAAAAAACCTGCTAATAAAATTACAAAAAGAGTTGCAAAAAAGCCATCGGCTGCCACGGCTGCTGGTGCACCACCCGTTAAACCTCCTGCAGGCCAAGAAAACCTCTTTGCAAACCCAGACTCAGTGCAGCCTGTGCAGTTGCAAGACGAAATGGAACGTTCGTTTCTTGACTATGCGATGTCGGTCATCATGTCGCGTGCGCTTCCCGATGTTCGAGACGGTCTCAAGCCAGTTCACCGTCGCATTATTTGGGACATGGATCAGCAAGGGTTTCGTCCAGACCGCCCATTCGTAAAGTGCGCCCGCGTTACCGGTGACACGATGGCCCGTTATCACCCACACGGTGACGGCGCCATCTATGACGCCCTTGTTCGTATGGCTCAACCATTCTCGTTGCGTCACCCACTCATCGATTTTCACGGCAACTACGGTTCGCCAGACTTCGGCCCTGCAGCAAGTCGTTACACAGAATCACGACTCCACCCGCTTGCAATGCAACTGCTTGCCGACATCGACGAAGACACGGTTGATCTCATTCCTACATATGACGGCACATCGGAAGAACCGATTGTGTTGCCAGCCCGCTTTCCAAACTTGTTGGTCAATGGCAGCCAAGGCATCGCCGTTGGCATGGCCACCAGCATTCCGCCGCACAACTTGGGTGAAATCATTGACGCAACATTGCATTTGCTTGCCAACCCAGAGGCAACACCAGATGATTTGATGAAGTTTGTCAACGGCCCCGACTTCCCAACAGGCGGTTTGATCTTGGGTCGAGCAGGCATCATTGACGCTTATCGCACCGGCCGAGGAAGCATCAAGACACGCGCCAAAGTTTCAATCGAAGAGGGTCGTCGTGGACAGATGCAGATCATTGTTTCTGAGTTGCCCTACCAGGCCAGTTGCTCAGCAATCGCATCGCGCATTCAAGAGTTGGTAGACGGCGGCGACCTCGATGGCATTGCCGACGTCAACGACAACTCATCGGGTGGCGAAACGAACCTGATCATCACACTCAAACGTGATGCCAACTCAAACGTTGTCATGAACAACTTGTTCAAGTTGACCCAGTTGCAGTCCAGCTTCCCCGTCAACATGGTGGCGTTGGTAAAGGGTGTGCCTCGCACAGTTAACTTGCGAGATGCACTTGTCGGATACATCGATCACCAAATTGAAGTCATCACACGCCGGTCCACGTTCCGTTTGCAAAAAGCAAACGATCGCAACCACATTCTCGAAGGCCGACTCAAAGCACTCAATGTCATCGATGAGATCATCAAACTGATTCGCGCTAGCGAAGACGCAGCATCAGCCAAGGAAGCGTTGATGGGCAAGAAGTACGGCTTTACTGAGCGTCAAGCAATCGACATTCTCGACATGCAGTTGCGTCAACTCACGCGGTTGTCACGCATCGATCTCGAAACCGAGCAAAAAGATGTGCTTGCACGAATTAAAGAACTGCAAGCAATCCTTAATTCAGACACCAAGCTGCGCGCAGTAATCAGCAAAGAAATGACAGCCGTGCGAGACGCTTTCGCAACACCACGTGTGTGCGCGATCACCCACGATGTTGGCGAACTCGGTGTGGAAGACCTCGTTGACGACAAAGAACTCGTGATCGTGATGACACAAGCCCAATACATCAAGGCTGTGAGTGCAGATTCTTTCCGCACTCAAGGTCGCGGCGGACGCGGTGTGAGCGGCGCCAAGATGAAGACCGATGACATTGTGCGCAACGTAATTTTTACGACAACCCATGCGTATTTGTTGTTCTTCTCAAACCGTGGGCGTGTGTATCGTTTGCGAGCACTTGAGATCCCGGAGCGTGAACGCACTGCGAAGGGCATCCCAATTGTTAACTTGTTGCCACTCCAACCAGGCGAGACCATTCAAGCAATTATCGACACTCGCGAACTCGCAGGCGAGCGATTCTTGTTCTTCGCAACCAAGCAAGGTCAAGTTAAAAAGACCGCGTTTGACGAATACAACTCGAGCCGCCGTGATGGTCTCATCGCACTGAAGTTGCGTCCAAAAGACGAACTTGTTCGCGTGATCGAAACTTCAGGCACCGACGACGTGTTTATGGTGACCAAGGGTGGCCAAACAATCCGATTCGCCGAAAAGGGTGTGCGACCAATGGGTCGGTCAGCAGCAGGTGTGCGCGGCATGAAGTTGCGCACCTCCGACGAAGTTGTTGCACTCGACATCGCCAAAGATGATTCTGCGATCTTGTTGATCACCGAGTCTGGTTACGGCAAGCGCACTCAGCTCACCAACTTTGCACGCAAAGGTCGCGGCGGGTTGGGCATGATCGGAATCAAGTTGACAGGCAAAAAGGGCAGCGTTGTTGCAGCCTTTATGGTCGGTCTTGAAGACGACGTTGTTGTCGTTGCATCGGGTGGAACAACAATCCGTACCCCAGTCAAAGAGATTTCAAGTCAAGGTCGTGCTGCCACTGGTGTGCGCATCATGAGTTTGGGTGTAGGACAAGTTGTTGCATCTGCAGCACTGGTTCTCGCTCACGACGAAGAATAATCAAAGACTTCACTCCCACTGCTTCGTCAGACAAGGGAAGCGCTGTGCTCAGCGTTGTGCTGAGTTGCGCATTCACTGCTTTGTCATTGGGCGGTCTGGTTATTGTTTCTACTCACATCATTGATCAAACCAGAGCACAGATCGCCGCCGATGCGGCTGCTCTAGGCGCCGTGTATGGCGGTGATTCTGTGGCGAGTGAGATTGCATTGCGCAACGGAACACAAGTGGTGAGCAGTACAACACAAGACAATGGGGTGCTATCGGTACGGGTGCGTGTTGGGCATCAGTACGCCACTGCGAACGCCCGCGATAGTTGGGCCCAAGTGTTGCCTACAATGACACCGTGAGTACATCTCCAAAATCAGCCCCACGTATTCGTCGGGTAACACGTGTGATTCGAGACATCGACCCATGGTCGGTTTTCAAAATCGGATTGATCTTTCATTTCGTGATTTACCTGATCACGCTCGTGGCACTGGTATTGCTCTGGAGTGTTGCGTCAGCGACAGGCACCATTGACAACATTCAGCAATTCATGAAGTCATTCGGGTGGGAATCGTTTCAATTCAAGGGCGGCCAACTATTCGTCAACGTGACGATATTGGGACTACTAGGCGTGGTCCTAGGTACAGCGCTTTGGGTCCTTGCTGCCACGATTTTCAACCTGATCACCGATCTCGTGGGTGGTATTCGCGTGACTGTGCTGGAAGAAGAGGTTGTTGTGGGCTCGGTTGAGAGTCACGGTAACCGCTAGTAGGATTTGCGTCCCTGAATCAGATTCGGGGCTATAGCTCAGTTGGTTAGAGCGCATCCCTGATAAGGATGAGGTCACAAGTTCGATTCTTGTTAGCCCCACGGAGGTAACCCTGTGAATTTCATCCGACGCGTCCTGATGGTGCTCGGCATTGCAGGTATTGCAGGTGCGCTTTTAAGAGTGCGTGGCAAATCTGAACCGTCAAGCCAAAGAGGCGGATGGCGCCCACTCAACCCATCGGTTGACCCACACGTAGATCAAGCAAGTCCCCAGAACTAACTACACACAGTTCATGATTGGTGTTTCGGGTGCTATTGGAGTAATCGGCGCTGGGGTTACTGGTTCGCGGGTAGTTGAGCATCTTGTTGCTACAAGCAATTTGCCTATCTTGTTGCACGATCAAGATCTATATGGCGCACAGCGGCTTGCAGCGGTACACCGGTCCCACAATGTTGCAGTGAGCGTTGTCGATTTTGAAACTGTCACAACAGCATCAGTAGTGGTGCTTGCGTGCGGCTCACCACATGCCCCACTTGCGCAAAGAATCCTCGCTAGTGGCGCATCAATAGTTTCGTTAAGTGACGATGTGTCAGACGTAATGAATCTTTTGAAGTTGCACGATGAGGTGATGGCAAAAAATAAGACTCTTGTTGTCGGTGCTGCGGCTTCTCCTGGCATGACCGGATTATTGCTCAGCAATTTGCAGACCAATTTTGACGAAATTGACGAAGCACATGTTGCATTGCATGGAACTGGCGGCCCAAATTGCGCCGTCCAACATCACCGTGCACTTGCTGGCCAATCAATCGGGTGGCACGACGGTGAGTGGTTGCGCAGACCCGGAGGAAGCGGACGAGAACTGTGTTGGTTTCCAGAACCAGTGGGTGCATACGATTGCTATCGAGCCGAAATGGCGGATCCTGTGTTATTGAAAAAAGCACAGCCACAATTGCAACGCATCACCGCACGAGTTTCGGCGAATAGACGAGATCGATTCACTGCACGACTCCCAATGTTGGTGCCACCACACGCCGAAGGGGGCATGGGTGCGCTGCGCATTGAGGTGAGGGGTTTTCGCAACGGTTCTCGAATTGTTGAAATAGCTGGAGTCGCCGAACGAGTTGCACAAATTGCAGGCGTTGTTGGCGCCACTACGGCATTGTTTGTACATCGTGGTCAAATAACAACCACGGGCACATGCGTGTTGGGCCAAGACTCACTACCCAATGCCGAAATTTTGCGCGACGTGTTATCGGGTGGTATTCGACTACATCAATTTGTAGGTACGTGATGTCAAACTTAAACAACACCGAGATTCACACCGCAGTGCACGATCTGTTGCACAATGCCAGCCAGCGATATACCGATAAACGTCGTGCCATCATCGACATTTTGATTCAGGCTGGCAAACCTATGTTGATTACCGACATGCTGGGTAAAGCAAAAAACATGCCTCAAAGCACGTTGTATCGAAACCTGTTAGTACTCGAAGAGGCGTCGGCCGTTGTGCGAGTAGTAACCAATTCTGAAAGCGGTTGTTACGAACTAGCCGAACACCTCATGGGTCACCACCACCACATGGTGTGCTCGAAGTGCGGCACAGTGCAAGATGTGGTCGTGCCCGATGGTTTAGAGCACGAGTTAGAAAAAGCGTTGCAAAAAGTTGCTCGACGCGAAGGGTTTTCGATTGACAGACACCAACTCGACCTCATCGGGCGTTGCAACAACTGTAAATAAACGAAATTGGTTTATTTGGCGTTTTGCTGATTGAGCAACTTGATTACTTCCTCAAGTTGGTCTCGTAGTTCGTCAACTGTCACCACGTTGGCCAACACCAATCTCACACTTGCCAATTCACGTGCCAAGAATTCGGCGTTGGCCTGGGTGCTTGCGGCAACCGCACGGTCGGTTTCGGCCTGGCGACGGTCGCGCAACTCTTGGCGGTTTTGTGAGAGCAAAATCAATGGTGCTGCATAGGCGGCCTGCACCGAAAACATTAAGTTGAGCAAAATGAATGGGTACTTGTCCCACTGCAACGAGAGAAATAATACGTTGAGCGAAATCCAAATGATCACCAAGACGGTTTGAATAATCAAAAATCGTGCTGTGCCCATCAGGCGGGCAATGGATTCGGAGAAACGACCGAACGCATCAGAGTTGTAGTGCACACCAAGTGGTGCTTGGCGGTCGCGAGGACGCGCAAGATTGTCACGCTTTTTCATGACTGCGCACCACCCGTTGGCTGTCGACGCCAGTTGGCAGGAAGCGTGCGGTCCAACACGTCGTCAACCGTGATTGCACCCAACAAACGATTGTTGGCATCACAAACCGCAACTGCAAGCAAGTTGTAGCTCGCCAAACGTTCGGCAACCTCACGCTCGGGCATTGTTGGAACGATTGTTGGTTCCATTTCCACACACTGACTGAGTGTCATGTGCGGAGACTCACGCAACAAGCGCTGAAAATGCACGACACCGAGGTAGGTGCCGGTTGGTGGGTAGTGCGGTGCGTGTGCAACAAACACCTGTGCAGCGATTGAGACCAATATGTCTGGTTCGCGAATGCGCGCAAGCGCTTCGGCAACTGTCGAGTCGGGAGACATGACCACAATGTCTGGCGTCATCAATGCGCCTGCTGTGCCTTCGGCGTGCGACAACAACTGGCGCATGGTCTCAGCATCTTCGTCGTCCATTGCTTCCAGCACTTTGCTGCGTTGTTCGCCAGGCATTTGCACCAACAAGTCGGCCAAGTCGTCGTATTCCATCTCGTCAAATACGTTGGTGAGGCGCTCCATGTCGAGTCCCTCGATCAAACGCAACTGTTCGTCTTCTGGCAACTCTTCCAACACGTCGGCCAATCGCTCATCGTCCATGGCTTCTGCAACAAGTCGACGTTGTTCGAGCGGAAGTGCACGAATGACTGCAGCCACATCGCTCGGGTGCATGTCGCGCAAACGAGCAGCTTCTGCTGCTTGCGCAGTCGATGGTGCAAATAAATCAGCAACAACATCCCAGTCAACAAGGCGATAGCCCGGTCGAGGGTTGAGCAACCCACGCTTGGCAAGACGAACTTTTGATACGTGCCAACCAGGTGCGCGACCACTCATAAACTCGAGGGCAACATCGCTAACAGTTTCGTCGCCAACTTTTTGATTGAGCACGTCTTTTCCAAGCAACCGTTCGCCAGCACGCGGGCGGAAAGGGTTGAGGTCAACGTCCCATGACTTGAGGCGAGCACCGTTGTTGTCGAGCGAGGCAATGCGCGATGCGTTTACAAAAATGAGGCGGCGTTGGCTGGAAGCGACGAACCCCAAGACACGTGGGGGTTCGGTGGTTCGGCCGGGCACTACAACGATGTCGTCAATCTTGCCTAGGGGCGCGCCACTGGCGTCCAATAAAGGCAATCGCATAACGCGAAAGGCGTAGATCAATTCGGCAACCATGACCCGAAGGCTACCCCCATCTATTTATGCCAACCCGCCGCTATTTGATCGATGTGTCCAATATGCAGGAAGCCAGTGTTGGTATTGCTGAATGGTTAGTGACAGGCTCGCAGGTATGAAATTTGATGTGGCAGTAATTGGGGGTGGGCCAGCGGGCTCTTCGGCCGCCATTACGGCTGCACGTGCAGGACTTCGGGTGATACTCGTTGAAAAGGGCCCATACGGACGGGACAAAGTGTGTGGTGACGGTTTAACGCCGCGAGCAATAGCCGCGCTTGATGAATTAAAGATTGATTACTCGGTTGCGCATCGCATTGATGGTTTGCGCATGATTGCCGGAAAAACTCAGCGCGAGTTGGCGTGGCCAACAACATCGCGTTTTCCAAATCATGGTGCAGTCTGGCCACGTCAGAAGTTTGACAATCATTTACTTGATGTCGCGATTGCATCGGGCGCTGAAGTTCGGTTTGAGGCTGAAGCGTTACCAATTGTCGAAGGAGACCGTGTAACAGGCGTACAAGTTGGTAGCGAAGTGATTAAAGCATCACTTGTTATTTTGGCAACTGGCGCACAGGGTGCTGCTGCAAAAATGCTTGGAGCAGTGCGCGACCCAGATGAAACCTTTGGGTTAGCGATTCGTGCGTATGCACCAACACCTCGTCATGCCGAGCGACATCTTGAAGCGTGTCTCAGTTTGCGTGATGAACATGGCACGCCAGTTCCTGGTTACGGATGGATGTTTCCTGCTGGCGATGGCACAGTGAACATTGGCGTTGGAGCACTCAGCACCATGAAGGGTTTCAAGAAACTCAATCTCAATAAGTTGCTCGACCAATACGCATCGATCGTTCGAGAGCCGTGGTCGCTTGGTGACTATATAGATAAGCCTCGCGCGTGGCGATTGCCCATGAGTTGTGTGCGCCGACATGGCCCAGGTTGGGTGGCTATTGGTGATGCAGCCGGTTTTGTAAACCCAATGAATGGCGAAGGAATCGACTATTCATTGGAGTCGGGCATGCTTGCAATTTCGTGCTTTTTGGAAAACCCTGAAACCGTCACCAGCGAATATGACAAGCGGGTGGGCGAACGGTTTGACGCATTTTTGCGCACGGGTCGAAGGTTCAGTTTCATCATTGGACATCCGTGGTTGCTCAAGCCAGGGCTTCGAGTTGCTGTTGGATCGCAAGTGGCTGCCGACATCACACTTGTGGTGATGGGCAATCTCATCGATTCCACAACACCTGGTGCTGCTGGCAGGGTGATGCGATTTGCCGACAATGCACTGCGGATTGCAGATCCCCTCCTGCGCCTCACCCGCGCAAAGGCGTAAAGGCGTAAAGGCGTAAGCCACCGTTTTCTACAGACAGTTGCGTTATGGGACTTCGGTCTTTGCCCTGTAACCTGAAGAACCGTAATAAGGGGACGTAGCTCAGTTGGCTAGAGCACCTGCTTTGCAAGCAGGGGGTCGTGGGTTCGAGTCCCATCGTCTCCACTAGGTATCGTTGGAAAAAAGCACATTCGTGTAAATGAAAGCGAGCAGATCATGACAACAGCGGTGATTGTTGATGCACTTCGAAGCCCAGGCGGCAAGCGAAATGGCAAGCTCAAAGATTGGCACCCAGTCGATCTTGCAGCAGAAATCATGAAGACGCTCATTGAGCGCAACGGCATTGACCCAGCAACTATTGATGATGTGGTGATGGGTTGTGTGATGCAGGTTGGCGAACAGAGTCTCAACGTTGCTCGCAACGCAGTCTTGGCCGCAGGTTGGCCAGACACTGTTCCTGGCACAACAGTCGATCGTCAATGTGGTTCAAGCCAGCAAGCCGCACACTTTGCAGCGCAGGGTGTTATGGCCGGCGCATACGACATTGTTGTTGCAGCTGGTGTTGAAGTGATGTCACGAGTACCAATGGGTGCATCGTTGTCCGATCGCACATTTGGTTTTCCATTTGGTCCACGAGTTCAAGCTCGTTACGAGTCGGTTGGCGGCTTAGTTGGTCAAGGCATTTCTGCTGAGATGATTGCCGATAAGTGGAACATCACCCGCGAAGACATGGATGCATTTGGTGCTCGTTCACAAGAACTTGCTGCACGTGCTACACGCGAAGGTCGTTTTCAAGGTCAAATCCACCCAGTCATGGGCGCCGATGGCAACATGGTGACTCAAGACGAAGGTATTCGCGAAACAACAATTGAGAAACTTGCCTCATTGAAGCCAGCTTTCAAACCTGTCGAAGAGGGTGGCCGCGTTACTGCAGGTAACTCATCTCAAATCACCGACGGTGCTTCAGCATTGTTGATCATGAGCGAAGAGCGAGCAAAGAAGTTGGGCTTGACCCCACGTGCTCGTTTCGTCAACTTTGCAATGGCTGCTGAAGATCCTCGCTACATGTTGACCGCACCAATTCCTGCCACCAAAAAAGTACTTGAGCGTGCAGGTCTGACCATGGACGACATTGACTTGGTGGAAATCAACGAAGCATTTGCTTCAGTGGTTTTGGCGTGGGAGAAGGAATTGCACCCAGACATGAGCAAGGTCAATGTCAACGGTGGAGCAATCGCACTCGGTCACCCGTTGGGTGCATCTGGCGCACGCCTCATGACCACATTGTTAAACGAACTCGAGCGCACCGGTGGTCGCTACGGTTTGCAAACAATGTGTGAAGGTGGCGGCATGGCCAATGCCACCATCATTGAACGTCTCTAAACCACAGGCGTAGTCGCACTCACCATGTCCATTGGAACCATCATTTGGTTCCTCTTGGGAATAATTCTTTTTCGAGGCATCTGGAAGATTGGTCTTGGCATGTTGAAAAGCATGACTTCCACACTTCCTGCGCCACCCCCAGCAGGAGAGATGCGCAGAATCAATGTGCGTTATCGCTGTGGAGTGTGCGGTGTTGAACTACGAGTGGTGATGGCACCCGATCAAGACCCGCCGCCGCCGCGTCACTGTCTTGAAGACATGGACTTTGTTGCACCTATTGAGTGAGCAAAAACTAGTGATATTTGGTGGCAGTAAACAGACCACCCAGAACACCTGTAAGTCCAACAAATAGGTACCAGTTATTGCGACCACCAGGTACGAAACCTAAGTAGTAAAACAAAATAATCAGGGCACCGATACCCAACAATGCAAACATCAATACTGGAACCCATCGCGGGCTGACCTTGACTTCGCGGGCCACAGGTGGCGTGTATCGGGACGATGCCTCGGCGATGGTGTTGCCGTGGACCGAAGTTGGATCTGAGTGGTCCAAGCGGTGCGTTTCGTGCAGATGACCAGGCTTGGTGCCCTTTGGTGTGGTGCGACCACCGGTACGTCGTTTTGAAGTTGCCATGAGTTTTCCAGTGTAGATCGTAAATGAGGTTTCGCCTCGCCCGATCGGCTGACAGTATTACGGGGTGGCTCGCATACTTGTGCTCGATAACTACGACAGTTTCACCTACAACCTGGTCCAATATCTTGGCGAGTTGGGTGCTGAACCAATCGTGGTGCGCAATGATTCGATGAGCATTGCAGAATTACTTGCATTGAAACCAGATGCGGTGTTGTTGTCACCCGGCCCTGGTCGCCCCGAAAATTCCGGTGTGTTGTGTGATGCGATCACAGCCTTTGCCGGGGTAGTGCCAGTGCTTGGTGTGTGTTTAGGACACCAAGCTATTGGTCATGTGTATGGAGCACATGTCGTGAGTGCACCAGAACTTCTGCACGGAAAAACTTCAGAAGTACATCACACGGGCGAAGGTATTTTTGTTGGTTCGCCTTCACCAATCACTGCCACCCGATATCACTCCCTCATCATTGAGCGCGAATCACTGCCATCAGAGTTGGTGGTAACAGCACAAACACAAGACGGAATGATTATGGGTGTTCGACATCGCACACTTGACGTCGAAGGTGTGCAATTTCATCCGGAGAGTATTTTGACAACACTGGGACACGACTTGCTCAAGGTGTTTGTGGAGAAGGCAAAGCGCACAACAAACTGATTGCGGTTACGGCGTAGTGGATTTTCCGATTACGAGGGTGATCTTGGTTCCGGGGGCAACAGCCGACTGTGCTTCACGGCTTTGTGAAATTACCCGACCATCATTGGTGTCACCAACTGCCACGTTTCGATATCCGATTTCAGTAATCAAACCAGCTGCATTCAGTGTGGATTGTGCTTCACCTTCGGTTTTGCCTACGACGTCTGGGACCACAACTGTTGGTGAACCACTAGAAACTATGAGGACAATTGCTGAACCAGCGGGAAGCGGTGTGCCAATTACCGGGTCGGTGCGTATAGCTCGGCCCTTTTCTACCGTCGCGCTCGGCTCGGCGGTGATTGTGATAACGAAGTTATACGGCGAACTTTTAAGTAATTGTTCGGCAGCTGACGAAACCTGTCCTTCAATATTTGGAATATTGCTACCTCCGGTGCCACCAGAGACGACCACGGAAACTGCAGACCCAGAACGAACCTGTTCATTTGCAAGTGGTTCTTGGGTAATGATCTGATTCAGCGGCACAAGTGGATCATTGCGAACTTCAAGTATCACCAATTGCAAACCAAGTGGAGCAAGCAACTGCGTTGCATTCTCTACAGACAGACCCTGAATAGGCGGAACTGTTTGCAGTTGGCGCGCAGGGTTGAATGTGATGGTGACTACATCACCCTGTTGACCAGTTGCAGTTGCTGGTGGGTCTTGCGCATAAACGATGTCATCACCTACGGCATCATTGATCACCGCATTAGGTATTGGAGTGAGCCCCATGTCAAGCAATAACTGGCTTGCTTCGGCCTGAGTTCGATTCGTGACATCTGGAATTGTGAGCGAAGTTGCCGACCCGCGGTCGACAGTTCTATAGATAAAGACACCAGCTGCCAGCAAAACAATGGCAGTGAAAACGGCACCGAAGAGATATGACGCTGCTCGTCGAGGAGCGATGTCGTCGTAAGAGTCTTCGTATTCCGGACTGTCGGTCGCGCCGTGATCTGTGTCTTGGTTTTTAGAAATAACAGGAATGGCCATAGTTTCGGTTAATTGAGATTGCGTCTTGCGACCACGAACATCAGTGAGTGCAACAACTTCATCTCCTGCACTAAATCTGCGCAAGTCATCGCGTAATGCACCTGCAGTTACATATCGGCGTTCTGCGGATTTGGCCATACATTTGGCAACAATTGCTTCAAACTCTCGGGGAATATCGCTGACGAATTCGCTCAACACAGGCGGCACCCCATGCACCTGCTGGTATGCAACGCCAACAGCATTGTCGCCAATGAATGGTGCACGCCCGGCAACCATCTCGTACATCATCACACCAAGCGAATAAATATCGCTTCGCGGATCTGGCTGTGACCCCTGCGCTTGTTCAGGAGAGAGGTACGTCGCTGTGCCCATCACCGATCCGGTTTGCGTCAAGCCTTCTTCCACAGCGGATCCAAGAGCTCGAGCAATACCAAAGTCGGCAACCTTCACTTGGCCTGTTGAGCCAATCAGGATATTTCCTGGCTTGATATCGCGATGCACAACGCCATTTTCGTGCGCAAAACCCAAGGCACTTGCAACATCAACCGCCACGTCGCAGGCTTGTCGCGCTGTCAGGCGCAGTTTTTCTTTCAAGATGCTGGCGAGTGTCCGTCCTTGCACAAACTCCATTGCAATGAAGTATGTGTTGTTGACTTTGCCCCAGTCATATACAGCAACGATGTTTGGATGAGTAAGACCGGCAGCAGATTGTGCTTCTCGGCGAAAGCGTTCCACAAAGTTTGGATCATTGGCGTACTCAGGAAACAACACTTTGAGCGCAACAGGACGATCCAGCAACAAGTCGTGCGCCAAAAACACCTCTGCCATACCGCCGCGACCAACGCTGCGCTCGACACGGTAACGGTCGTTGACTATCGGCATATTGCTAGACATGTCAATTAGCCGTTCGCTTTCACTACTGCATCAAATATTTTGAGATATGAGCGAGCTTTGCTGACCGAATCAAAGCGTTGCACTCTATCTATTTCTCTTTCAAACTCTGATTGCATCGCATTTCGTTTCGTCGTTGAAACTTCAACAATTGTTGGCTTAATCCACAGCAATCCACCTGGCTGACCTTTGTAGATTGCAACTGTTGCTGACGAAGATGAGTTAGTGAAGGCCACAAAATACCCACTTCGTTGGTGGCGAAGTGCAATAAATCCGCCGATACAAAGAACCGCCACAACAACAAGTGCAAGTATCCGCTTTTTGCTTACCGATGTTCTTTCAGGGCTGCTTCCAGGAGAAACATCTGGATCAGCAATGACTACTGCTGCTGGCGCCGCATTGATGTTGACATCTACAACAATCACCGTGATGTTGTCGCGCCCACCATGGCGCTTTGCCGCAGTCACCAATCGCTCGGCAACGAGTTGTGGGGTACTGCGCTCTCGCATCATTTCGATAATTTCGTCTTGAGGCACTTCGTCTACGAGTCCATCGCTGCACAACATGAAGCGGTCACCATCAAACATCGGTATTGTCCATGTGTCTACAGATACTTGTGCATCAATACCGAGTGCGCGTGTAACGATATTGCGGCGTGGATGAGTGCGGGCTTCATCAATAGTCAACAGGCCTTCTGTTACCAGCTCCTGGACATACGAGTGATCAACGCTCAATTGCCGTAGTTCCTCAGAGCGCAAAAGATATGTACGTGAGTCGCCAACATTGGCGATCACGATTTGCGATGGATGATCAACGTCGCTTGTTGGTTCAAGTAACGCAGCTGCGGTCAGAGTTGTTCCCATTCCGCGTTGATCGGTAGCTGAAGTTGCTGCTGAAAAAATCGCACTATTGAGGTCACGAACCACTTGTGCAAATGCCTCGGCCGACGAAACACCACTGAGTGCCACACCTCGCAGATACTCAATAGCCATGGCGCTTGCAACTTCACCTGCATTGTGTCCACCCATGCCGTCTGCAACAGCAAACAAACCTTGTTCAGCAACATGCGAATCTTCGTTTTGACCTCTCAGGTTTCCGGTATCGGTGGCAGCACCGATAGCAAGAGTCAACATGGCACCAAGAGGCAACTATGCCTGCTCAAAGTGCAGCTGTAACGAGCCAAGCGCAATGACGTGCCCGTGACTCAGAAGGGTCGGTTCAATGATCAGCACATCATTTACTTTTGTGCCGTTCGTGCTGCCGAGGTCTTCAATGGTCCACCCTTCGTCGCCTGCACGAAATCGCGCATGTACGCGGCTGATGTTGTTGTCAGCAATCACTATTGTGCACGAGGCTTGGCGACCAATTGTTACAAGATCACCATCGAGAGGGTGGCGCGTACCATCGGCAAGCACTAGCGCAGCAGGCTTTACGGCGCGTTGGTTCGGTTGCGCAATCGGTTTTTGTGGTGCCTTTGCAGCTGTACCGACTTTGACAACACATGATCCAATTTGCTGTGCCACATCTTCTGCAAGCACCACATCGGCTTCGCCGGAGATGTTGTAACCCTCAAATTTGGCATGGTTGGCGATTGCTTGGCGAAGTTCGCTCAACAGTGGCTTTACGGAATCGCTCAGCGAAGCTAGATCGGACTTGTGAAGTCCAACAACATATCGATGAGCCACATCACCATCGTGCATTGCAGCCTGATCGTCCATTGCAGCGATGATTTGGCGACCAATCTCAATTGGTCTAACGCCAGTGCGTCGAGCGCGTGTTAACACTCCATCATTCTACGCCCTTACAGGCGACCAAATGATCTATGCAGGTTGTCGAGAATAGTCTTCTTTGCCGAAATATCGTTTCCAGCGTTTTTCAAGCATGGCCATTTCGTGTGGAGCAACAGTGGGGTCTCTAGTCAGTGACTCAAAATGAAAGAGACGGGCAAGTGGAGTCCACACAATGTGATACCCAGCCTCAAGCACCTTGTTTCCAAAATCTAAGTCATTAAAACATGCAGGAAAATCAATTGAAAAGCCGCCAAGCTCTTCATAAATAGAACGACGAATCGCAGCGCATGCTGCAGTAACTCCACTCACTCGTCTCGTAATTCCGAACATCCCGAACTTGCCAGTTTGATTGGATGATAAACCGCTGCCAATGTTGTGTGGGGTAGGAATATTTGTGTGACCCGCGCTTTGAATGCGTGAGTCTTCGAGCAAAAGTAATGGTCCGACCATGGCTACATCAGGAAACTGGAGCATCGAAACTAAAGTCTCAATCCAGTCCGCATCAATAACTTCAGTGTCGTCGTTGAGCAAGATCACAATCTCGCCGGTTGAATGTTTTACACCAACATTGCATTTGTCCGAAAAATTGAATGGAGCGTCGTAGTGCACAACGGTGACACGGGGGTCAGTCGATAAATTGATTGGTTGTAGTGGCTTGCTTTCTTTTACATCGAGCACAACAATTATTTCGTAGTTTGCATATGTTGACTTATTTAGGATGCTTGAAACTGCATTCTCAATCAGGCATGTGTGCATACCCCAAATCCGCTGCGCATCTCCACGTGTTGGAATAATGATTGACACTTTCGGTGGCGGAGAACTGATAGCTGGTCGAACCTGAATAAACCCGGCATCGGAAACCGAAACAGCTGCATCCATCTTGACGCGCTTGAGGTGGTCCTTTACGGCGCGCTCGGCAGATACCAACGCGTACGGCTTGGCATCTAGCTGATTTGCAGCCGAACCAGGTATGGCGCGCCAGTGATACAGAACCTTTTGAATGTGTGCGATGGTGCGGGCACGCTCGGTAATGCGCAAGATGAGGTCGTAATCCTGAGAGCCTTCATAACCTGATCGAAAACCACCTACTTCATCTATCAGTGTTGACCGGATGACCGAGAAATGACAGCAATAATTTTGACCCAAAAGTCGAATTGGATCGAAAGCAGGTTTACAAAAAAGATCATATGGTCGTCCGTCTACATCGATTTTGTCTTCATCGCTATAGACGTAGTCGATTGTGTCGTCACTTGAGATTTTGTTCGCTGTAAGTTCTAGTGCTTTGTGGTTCAATACGTCGTCGTGGTCGAGTAGCGCAATAAATTTGCCAGTAGCAATATCGAGTGCGTCTTGAGATGCAGCAACAATGCCACCATTTGCTTGACGAAAAGCAATACGGACCCGCTTATCCTTGCGAGCCAACCGCTCCATAATCTCACGCACTTTTGGGTTTGGCGACGCATCATCAACTAGACACCACTCCCAATCGGTAAAAGTCTGTTCGAGCATCGACTCAATGCACGACTCAAAAGCCTCTAGAGGTGGGTTATAAACAGGTGTAACAACACTAAACAGCGGCACGACTGCGTCAACCGACTTTGAAAATGCGGCGTGCTATTCGAGCAGGGAGCATGATGAGGCGCCCCAATCTCCATGTGCGGCTGGTATGAAGATTGGCAACTTCCTTGCGTGCTTGGCGTACTTTGCGATTAGCTTCAGCTATTTGAAGAGCAAAGTTGGCCTTAATCTCGCCAAGTTCAGCAGAGCAACCTTTTGCATAATCGCGTGCTTGTAGCAAGCGCATCTCAGAGTCCGCCAGTTCACGCTTTAATTGAACTATTTGTAGGTCCAACTGCGCAGCATCCGTAAGGCTGTATTGGTGTTGCAGTAGACCAATTTCAGAAAGTAGTCGCTCGCGCGAAGCATCTCGCAAGTCGGACGGGTTCACAACTTGAGACCCATTGTCGCTCATGTTGTCCATCTTACTTCAAGTGATTTGCTGAATCAGGCGGTGTCGTAAGCAGCGTGCGAGGTGTATTGAAGAGACTTCATTGCTATCGTCATAGCGTCTCTCGGGCGAGTGGCGAAATGGCAGACGCGCTGGCTTCAGGTGCCAGTGTTCGAAAGGACGTGGGGGTTCAAGTCCCCCCTCGCCCACAACCGAAGTTGGTAAGGTTTTTGTTACTCGTGAATCAATTAACCGAACTTCGTCGCTCCAAGAACCTGCTGTGGAATCTCACGCTCCGCGAGCTCAGATCTAAGTACCGACGATCGTTCCTCGGTTGGGCTTGGTCAATGCTCAATCCGCTCTCCAACATGGTCATTTATTGGTTCGTATTTGGCGTAGTTTTTGGAGCCGTTGCCCTCGAAGGAGACCCGTCAGGTCTAAAAAATTATGCGCTGTACTTACTCTCAGGTCTTCTGCCTTGGGGGTTTTTCTCACTTGTTACCAATCTTGGTCTCGGCTCACTCATTGGCAACGCAGGTTTGGTGCGCAAAGTATTTTTCGCGTGGGAAACATTGGTGTTCGCGCAGGTCATATTTTCGTTCGTGCAATTCTGTATTGAAATGTCGTTGTTGTGCATCGCATTAATTGTGGTGGGCAATCCAATTTTGCCATGGATTCCTGTGGCATTTTTATTGATGTTATTGCTGGCCGTGTATGCATCCGGTTTCGCTCTTGCAGTGTCGGTCGGTGCAGTGTTCTTCAGAGACTTGCGTTATCTCTGGACAATTCTTATTCAGGTGATGTTTTTTGCCACACCAATCATTTATTCGCCAGACAAATTAGATGGAAAGCTTCATCCGGTTTTGGAATTTATTTTTCACTGGAACCCAATGGCCGTTTTTATCCAGTCATTCCGCCATCTGCTTTATGATGGTCGGGCACCAGAAATTGGTCATATTCTCTATTTGGCCTGTGCAGCGGTTGTCTCGTTTGTTGGTGGCTGGGCAATTTTCGTCAAACTATCGAGGCGTTTAGCCGAAGAGGTGTAAGTCGTTATTTAGCGTGGCGCTCAATGTTCCAGGAAGATGGAACAGCAACAAGGCCTTCTTCAAATAAATCGTTTTGGTGCACATCAAACCTCACCCAGTTTTGGCAGTGGTCGTACTCGGTAGTGCCTGTCGCATCAGTGCACGCAACCGAAATGTAGTACGTGCCTTCTAGTAGCGGCAGGTGAGGAATGTCGATCGTTGCAGTAACTGATTCTGGGATATTTCCTAGCGACGAATTGGCGCGCTGAGAAGTTGTTGACCACACGATGGTGCCGTCGAGTTTGCTTATATAAATCTTGATTACCGGTGCACGAAGTGGCATTTGTGCCGTGATACGAGTGGTGACACGCATCGCTGCATTTGTTTCAACTCGTTCAATTGCTTGCCCTGACATATCGGTGAGTAACACACTGTCAATGCGGGCTTCTTCTGTGCCCCAGCGCTCGCGAAGATCAGCGTCTTTAGCGGTGTGCTGCACATAGCTTTCACCCGTGTATGCCGCGATCACTTCGGCTGCTGGGCCACGCATTTTAAGATGCCCTTTTTCTAGCCATACAACTTCTTTGCAGAGTTGCTGCACTGCGCCGAGACCGTGACTCACCACAACGATTGTGCGCCCCTCGCGGCGAAATTGCTCAATCTTTTCGCTGCTTTTGCGTTGGAATGACTGGTCGCCAACGGTGAGCACCTCATCAATTAACAAAATCTCTGGCTCTACGTGCGCAGCGACCGAAAAACCGAGCCGGATCACCATGCCGGACGAATAGTTTTTGACAGCGGTGTCAATGAATCGCTCAAGCCCTGCAAATTCGACGATGCTGTCAAACTGACGCTCGGCATCTTTTTTTGATAGTCCCAAAATTGCTGCGTTGAGGTACACATTTTCACGGCCGGATAACTCTGGGTGAAAGCCAGCACCGAGTTCAAGCAATGCCGCAATATTGCCGTTGATCGTCACTTTGCCTTTATCGGGACGATAAATGCCTGTCAGGCACTTAAGCATGGTGCTCTTGCCAGAACCATTTGAACCGATGATGCCAAGTGTTGAGCCGTGCTCTACTTCAAAGGAAACATCATCGAGCGCCCAGAACTCTTCGTACTTTGCACGACGGCCACGCAGGATGGCGGCCTTGATGTAGCGATTACGTTCGTGATAGAGCCGAAAGTTTTTAGAAACCGAATCGACGACAATTGCTGGTTGAGACATGCGGTAACGAGCCTAGTGCTGGTTTCGAAGTTGCAAGAGGTGCGCGCGTAACGATGCTGAAAGAACTTTTTTGTCCCAATTGATAATCAGCGAGTCGGCATGATCCAAGTAGTACGTCTGTTCATCTGTTGGATGATTGGAGTCTTGATACCACGGCATATGCCTAGCGGTGTAGGGCAGCGCCGAACGAAGCGCATGATTGTTCTGATGATGCTCACCTGGTCTGTACATCGCAAATGTTGTGTCTATCTCCGCAACATAAAATCCAGATGGGTGTACATTCTTCCAAAACTGTGATTCCCATAGAATCACGTCATCACGATGGGCGTAATGCTCGGGTAAATCGTCCAAACGCAGACTAAAACCAACTTTGTCAATCGTTGGATACTGGTTCAGTGTTTCGCAAAACAGCTCAAGCACATCAGTGGGGCACTCTTGTGCAGGAACAACATCGGGGTCAGTGACAATGAAATGAGAGTCAAGACCGAGTTCGGTTACGAGCCCACTCAACCAGGGCGCCCTGTGTCCCAAGTTGAGACCATTGAGACGCACGTGGTGTGGTGTTGAACGTAGAAATTCAACCATCGGCGGGTAGGTGCTGTCGTTATCGCACAGCCAGATATTTTCTTGGCCTTGGTGTTCAAGCCATGTAATGAGGTCTCGTAACGGTTCGAGCCGATCACGCACATTAATGATGACGGGAAACTGTTGTGTCACTTCGCGGCGTCGTCCTTGAGCATGAGACCAAAAATTCGCTTGAGTCGTTTTGCAAGGCGATATTCAGCCGAAGCGTCTACCTCTGCCATGCGTTCACGCAACCTGTCGCGTTGGCTCGTCATTTGAACATGGACTTCTTCAAGATGCTCATGTTCGCCAACAAGCGCGTCAAGCTTGGCTTGGAGATCATTGCGCTGCTGATTTGCGGTCTCGATACCTGCACGTAATCGACCAATTTCATCGTCATTCTTGATCAGATCTAGTTCACGTTTGGTTTTCACCAATTCGGCAATCTTGGTCTCAACGTATTGGCTTAAGTGCTCCGATTTTGTCCGCAGGGCAAACGATTCTGCCAAGAGCTCCTTGATGAGCTGGTCTCGATCGACTCCATCGCCATCACCATCACCATCGTCATGCTCATTGGTCATCACTTACAGCATACTTTCAACCGCCATGGGGTAAGTGGGGGCTTGTGTAGATTTGTAGTCAATGCAGATCGCAACTGACCGCATCAACACGCTCTTGCGATGGTGCGAATATGCGTATGTCGTCGTTGTGCTCTCTGCGCTCACAATCGGCCCCGTGTATTCGCTTTGGAATGCCGCAATGATTTCGTTACCAATCCAACCAATTGACTCACCGATTCTGGCAACGTTTATTGGCATTCAGATACCAGCAGTATTTCTGCTTGGAAGAAGATGGTCATTTGCAGGAGAAGTTCAAAAAAAAGTCGTCTGGCTTGTTGCTCTAGTCGGGTTTTTACTGCTCACTGCGATTTGGACTGACATGAGTCGGTTTGTGGCGGGAGACGCTTTAAGAATGTGTTTAGCAACAGTTACTGGCTTATATGTTGTCGCAAGTTTCAGTAGGCGGGAACAAATTGTATTGATTTGGATTGCGATGCAAACTTGCTTACTCGCTTCACGTTTTGCCATTGCGAGAAATTGGACTGGTGCAAAAGCTGGCGATGGTGATTGGCAGGGAATATTCAATAATCCAAATCTTCTCGGGCCAGTCGCAGCAGTTGGGTTGGTCCTTTCAATTCTTCTATGTTTAGATTTTTTGAAAAGTCATGAGGGTGAGTGGAGGAGACCACTGCTATTACTGCTTCTGGACGTCACACTTTTCGACATGGTGTTGCTCTACCACTCCCGATCTTGGACCTCTGTTAGCGCTGCAGTGATTTTCCTGATTGTGTCAGCGCTCGGTTTCACACTGAGCTCAATCGGCACGTTTTTCAACAGAGCGATTACCCAGATACAACAGATTGCAATTTCACTTTCAGCCGCCGTTCTTTTGATCATGATGGTCGTCTACTACCGATTTTTTTGGATTCTTCCGGGCAACTTAAAAAATTTCTTAGGTGAAAGAAATTTGGCGTGGGCCCACTCGGTAAGGGGCATTCAAGAGCATCCGTTTAGTGGATGGGGCTTCAATGCTGCATGGAACACGTTGAAATTCAGAAAGCTCGATTTATGGTGGACTGTTGAGCACTTAGGCCACAGTCACAGCGCATATCTTGAGATTTTGCTGAGTGGTGGAACTATTGCTGGACTGCTGTTTCTTGTATTTCTATTAAAAGCGTTATGGGCTATTTCGAAAGAATGGTCAGACAACGTTGTGCAGTCGGTCGGTGTTTCACTCGTGTTCTATTGTCTGTTTTCTGCACTCTTTGAACCATTTATTGTGACTGGCTATTTTTTGTGGCCGCTATTGATCATTGGGATTCTGCCCTCTTGCAAACAAGCAGGTTCAACAGAGTTCAATTAAAAATGATCTGACATCACTCGGCATTACGGTCAGATCATCGACGCTGAGGGGCGTCACTGGAACATGTGAGATAAGTGGATGTTGGGGTCGGGTATCGACTTCACCATCACCGAAAAGCTCTTCATGTACTTTTTCGCCGGCCCTCAAGCCAACTATCTCGATTTCAACATGCTTTTGTGAGTTGCGAACCAAACGTGTCGCTACGTCGTAAATGCTGACAGGCTCACCCATGTCGAGCACCAAGACCTCACCACTAGTACCAATGGCACCAGCCTGGATAACGAGCTGCACTGCTTCAGAGATCGTCATGAAATACCGTGTTACGCCTCTATGTGTGACAGTAACTGGTCCACCTTTTTCAATCTGGTCTCGAAATGACAGCAAGACACTTCCACGAGAGCCAAGAACATTTCCAAAGCGCACCGAAATGTATTTACCATGAGCAGAGTTCGCCCCAAAATAGGCAGTGACACGTTCTGCAATCCGTTTGGAGTAACCCAAAATGCTGATTGGGTTTGCTGCTTTGTCTGTTGAAATATTGACAAACACCTGCACATTGACGTTCTTGGCTGCTTGTAGCAAAGTTGCGGTGCCCAAAACATTTGTCTGATAAGCCTCGCTCGGGTATCGCTCTAGTAACGGTAGGTGTTTGAGAGCTGCGGCATGAAACACAACTTCAGGCTTCCTGGTTTCAAAAATATGATTGATGGTCGCAGCATCGCGCAGGTCGGCCAAAACGGTTTGAGGTGTATCAAGCAGGGCACGACCATGAATTGAGAGTTGCACTTCGTGCAGTGCGCTTTCATCGCGATCAAGCATGATCAATTCGGCAGGGTTGAAACGCACAAGCTGTCGGCAGAGTTCGCTACCAATACTGCCTCCTGCGCCCGTCACCAAAACTCGACGATTTACTAGATACTCCGAGATTTGCTGTAAGTCTGTATGGATCTTGCGACGACCAAGTAAGTCTTCATCGGTGAGATCACGAATATCGCTTGGGTCAAGCGGGCGTTCAAACAAATTTTGAACTGGGGGAACAATCTTGACGTCCATGTCTAACTTCTGCGCACGAGCACTGATGTCTTTTATAAGAGACGAGTCCGCTGAAGGGATTGCAATCAGAAGAGTTGACGCACCAGTTTTTCCACGGGCCTCGGGCAAACTTTCTCGGCCTCCAATAACTGGTACCCCAGAGATGGATAGTCGATGTGTGTCTGGATTGTCATCAATGAAACCGACAGGCAAATAACGAGACGATGGGTTTCGAAGCAAGGTATTGACCATCTGGATGCCACCTTCTCCAGCACCATAAACCAAAATCTTTGTTGCAGTTTCTTCGGTTGGACGACGAAGTTGTTCTCGAATCAAACGCCAGACGTAGCGGTTGGCCGCCATGAGGAATACTCCAGCAAATCCGCCAACAACAATCACGCTTCGTGGATATGGGTTGAGGGAATTATCAAAAAAACGAAGGAAGAGAAGTATCGCAATTGAAATTGTTGTCGTGGTGAGCAATCCGGCAATTTCGTCGAAACTGCCATAGCGCCACCGTCGTCGGTAAATTCCGACCACGTAACCAACAATTGCCTGAATGAGAAATACCAGTGGAATCACTCGAAATACGGTGTCCTGAGTGGCACCCATTGGGTCTGGGTGTATTTGATAAACGAATCTCCAGTACGAGACCACCATGGCCGTACAGGACAGTGCAATTGTGTCGAGAATAAATTGGAGTATTGAACTCAATGGGTAGAACGAGTTTGAGTGCGCAATTTTCAGCAAGAGACGGGATATACGTAGATTGCGTAATTGCATCTATTTCACCATTAACGGGTAGGTGTTAGCAGAACAACGCCTACAACATTGTTGTTCGAACGGGCAAGCACTTCTTCAGCACGGCGCACGGCGGTGAGCTTGCTGAAATTTCTACGTGCAATAATCACGGTCAATGTTGCAGCACTTTCGACGATTTGTGCAACTGTCATTTCGTTCACAGTTGGCAATTTGGCTAATGCAAGGCCGTTCAATTTTGCATCGTCGCTCATCAGTTCAACAAGGTGATCGATATCTGTCTTGGTATCGACAGGAACAAGAGATATCAATGTTTGATTTGTAACCTGAGATCGAGTTACTAGCCCTGCCAGAACTTGGCGAACTTCGGCTGCAGCGTTGTGTGAACTTATTTCGCCAAGAAAAGCAGGAGAAGAGGTAGACGAACGGAGTTTGCGAGCCGATCGGATTTTGTCGTCGGTATACGTCAGTTGCAAAACGATAAGTGCCGCTATAAGCAGACCTGCCAAAGCACCAAAAATATATGTTGACTTATTGACAGTTGTGATGGTTCCGCTTTGGGCTTCCACGACTTCACTCACTAATTGCATCTCACCTGTTGCCGAAGACGATGCAGTCATCAGAGCATTTCGTTGCAGTACTAGTTGTGATTGGTTGTCCTGTGAAGAGTCGAGCACTTGTTGTACGTCGTCAGCAAGTTTGCGCAGTCCATTAGTGATCCCCTCGGCACGAGAGATCGAAAGCTGCTTAACGTAAATCTCTATTGCTTGGTCACACAACTCTTGTGTGGATGCGCTGCACGTAAGAACATAGTTTGGCTCACCAACATTCAGCATGGTCAGTTTTTGTTTGCCGGTGGTGTCTGCGGCAGCAATTAATGAAACTTGTTGTTCCGGTCGTGCGACTGACACATCAACTGGCTGGCCAAGTTGTTCTTCGACAGTCTTTGCAGCTTGCTCACGAACACTTTCGAGTTGGTTTTGAAAACTTGGAAATTCACGAACCGCAGTCGGATCAATGCCATAAAGAGAGAGTCCCGCCATCTCATTACGTGGGCCATACGTTGCAACTACAAGCACTGAAGTTGGAGTGGATTGAAGGTTGCTTTCTTGTGTAAAGAGCAATCCCACACAGACAACTACACAAAGTGGAAAGATCCACCAGCGCAGGCGAAGGATGTCCCAAATAGAACGAAAGTCAATCTCAGGGATTTCTTTGGTCAATGGCCCCATGAGATTTAAGCCTACCAAGTGGTGTGTCGGGCATGTATTGCCACATTTTGGTGGGGTTCATCATTTTGTGGGGCGAGGCGTGTCACGATGGTTGTGTGGATGACTTAGAACGAATTCTTGGATATGTTGATGCGATTGATGAGAGTACGCCAATCGCCAAAGTCGCTGATGAATTATTTGTGATGTCTTGTTGGACGCCACAGTTTTGTTCAGCACTCATTAGAGCTGCTGAAGCGGCGGGCGGTTTTTCTGCTCAACCCGGTGACCCTGTACCAGGCCACGAAATCTCACTTGCATTAATCAGTCCACGATTGTTTGAAGCGGTGCAAGACGACATGGGCATGCGAATTTGGCCGCAGTTGCAACAACATTGGCCACTTATCGACTATCACGGAATCAACGATGTATTCATCATCAAATACGAAAAGGGTGGGCAGGAAGAATTGCGCCAACACCACGATGTCGCACAGGTATCGGCAAGCATCAAACTGAACGACACATACGACGGTGCGTTATTAGATTTCCCCCGGCAAAACTTTACAAATGCACAGTTGCCAGTGGGTTCACTCTTGGCGTGGCCGAGTTTGGTAACGCATCCACATGGCAGCACTCCAATTACAAGTGGCACCAAGTACAGCCTGACGATTTGGTTTGAATTACCGATCTCACTTTCATGAACAAGAAACAAAAATTGCGAGCATTATTGCTAGTCGGCGCTCTTGGAACGTTGACAGCATGTGGAACCTGGTCCAATGCACAGAGCATTCCGCCAACGACAATTACATCGCCCACTACCACGACACTCGTAGAGCCAGGCATCAGTGCTTCGGGTCAACGCAGTGGACCGAGCGCTCAAGCATCACAAATAAAATTGCTTGAGCTTGGATTTTGGCTCGCTAATCCAAATGGCAAGTTTGATGACACCACCACACAAGCGGTGATGGCCTTCCAAAAATATTTTCAACTTCGACCAACCGGCAATATCAATGCTGCTACAGCACATCTGCTCGAGGAAATCACAAATCCAGCAACAGCCACAACAAAAGAAGGCACTTTGGCCGAGGTAGACAAGTCACGACAGTTGCTATTTCTCGTTCAAGACGGCATCACCACCTATGTAATGAATGCATCTACTGGTGACGACCGAAGTTACGAAGAGCCCGATGGAAATACACCCGGTGTGATGATCAAGGGCACTGCAGTAACACCAGTTGGATCATTCAAAATTGACAGAGAGCGACCCGATGGTTGGTGGATTGGTGACCTTGGTCAGATTTATCGACCAAAATATTTTTCGGGTGGAGTTGCCATTCACGGATCAATGAGTGTTCCTGCATATCCGGCATCTCATGGTTGTGTGCGAGTAACAGTGAAAGCTATGGACTTCATTTGGGACAATGAAATATTGCCGCGTGGCACAGAAGTGCTGGTTTACGGAGAAATTAACTAGTTCGTTTACGAATTTTAAGTTTGCGGTCATCTGCATTTGAGCAGTGACCATCGTCAACACTGAATCGCCATCCGTGCAAGTCGCACACAACAAAGCCATTTTTTATGTGGCCAAACTCCGACAAGTCGGCTTGGCGATGCGGGCAAAACCGTTCCATCACATAGCCATCAATTTCAATTTCGGAAGAGAGTTGAGTGGGCGCATTATTAGGGTCTGTTCGCCGCACTGCTTCTTGTTCTGCACGACGCATTCGTTCGACCGACAAACTCTTAAAAAAGTTGTAGAGATATTCGTTATAAGCGCCGTCACGCCATGCGGTGAATCGACAAGAGAGAAACAGTGAATTTGACCAATCCACGGCCTTGTTGGCAACCGTCATTTCCAGCAGCGGCCGCGCAATTTCAAACCGGTAGCGACACTTCTGATCAGCGAACGGCTCAACAAGACCTTTTGCAAAGTCGATGTAGAGCTCTAAGCCCTCAGTTTTTAGTAAACACCCTCCACCAATTGCTTGCCGCAACTTCGGCGCCATAGCCATTAATGGCTGCCACCAATCTTGCAATTGTTTGAGCAAGTCGGTTTGTTGTTTCGGCCAAGTTGATTTGTAATCACGCAGCCATTCAGACCAGTCGGCTTGGTACTCACGCAAATAGGCTTCTTTGTGCACAAATGGACGTTGTACAAGTTCATCACTCACCGGGTGCGTGATGACAACGGATGCAGGTGACAATTCAATTGTTGTGCCTGGGATATTGAGCACAGCGCGGTCATTTCCATTTGCTTTGAGTCGCTTAATAAATTCAGTTTGGTCAGGAAAGATTGAGAGTTCATTACCGGTGATCATGTTTGCTGAAAATAAATCTTCATCTAAAAAACATGGTGGTCCGGCAGATGGCATAACAACTCGAGCGTCTACCGACGATACGTATTTCATTGAGCGAGCAAATTGACTTTCTACCTTTGTGTGAGCTTGTTGCAAAAGTGATTCGCGGGGTTCGTCGTAGACCATTGGGTACCAAATCGCACCACTGAATTGCAGCCAGTGGATGTCAACGGGACCGTGCTTTGTGAGAGCACCCAAGTCGCCTGTGCGGCAGTCATTCTGGTTAACCAGGCGCGACTCGCCATCACTGATCACGATTGCTGAATCACCACCTGGGCCATCGGCTATTGCACTCTCAACATGGATGGCGACTGTGAGGCCATCACCGAGGTCGAGCTCTTTGCCATTTTGGGTTCGTACAAAATGTGTGAAACCTAATTTGCTGAGACGTCGTTCGAGCTCTCGGGTAGCAAAGTCAGGGAGCAACACTTTTGTTGTTTTATCAACGTGAGTTGCAAGCCAGGTTTCGTCTAGATGGTCAGCGTGTTGGTGCGAGATGTAGAGATAATCAGGAGATTCGATCGCCGCCATCAACTCTGGAGACAACTCGTCGTTTCGTGGAAAAACAAACCACGATCCGAGAAAGGCGGGCAGAAACCACGGATCACAAACAATTGTGGCTTGGCGCGTTTGCACCAATATGCCAGCATGACCAATGGAGGTTGCCCTCATATTGTTTTAGGCCACGGGCTGATCGGTAAATTGCTGACCGCCGCGAGCAACATGTTCTGTCCACTCAGCACCGTCCCAGTAGCGCAACTCAAAGCGCTTGGATGGATCTGGATACCAGGCAGCTGGCGCTGCAGCGGAAGTTGTAGTGCCAGCGGTTGTAGCAGTAGTTGTAGCAGCAGTTGCTGAAGTACTCGCTACGCCAGAACTTGGCAAAGTTGAATTCGTTGGTCGGCGCAAAAAAGCGCAGTACCTGCCATCAAATGTTGGGACAATGTTGACTACTTCCCAACCATCAGCCGACTTCTTTGTAAGTTCGACAGCAAGTGCTTCAGGGCTTGAGTTATAGGGGTTGAACGCAACATATTCGTACATACGTTCAGGTTAGTGGCGAGCGTGAACCAAATATCACAGCCAAAATATCAACCAAGTATCTGGACTCCGTACGCCTAATCTTGTTGATGTGACACAAGCCAAACAACGCATCGGGTATTTTGGCCCAGCCGGAACATTTACCGAGCAAGCATTACTGACGCAATCCGATTTGGCCGGTTGCGAGCTGGTTCCTTTTCGGACCGTTCCCGATGTTCTTGATGCCGTAACTTCCGGAGAGGTGTCGCTGGGTTTTGTTCCAATCGAAAACTCAATAGAGGGAACGGTGAATTTCACCCAAGACGCCCTTGTGTTTGATCACGATTTACTGATCCAGCGCGAAGTCGTGCTCGACATTGAGCATTGCATTTTGGCCAAAAAGGGAACATCTCTAAAAGATGTGAAGACATTGCTGTCTATTCCTGTCGCGACGGCGCAGTGCCACGAATACATTCGTAGCAACCTTTCTCATGCCCAACTACATGCAGCGAATTCAACAGCAGAAGCCGCACGCTTGGTGAGCGAAGAGACAACAAGTGGTTTTGCTGCAGTTGCGCCACGCAATGCCGCTGCGATTTACAACCTCGAGGTAATTGCAAGCAATGTCGCCGACCACGAAGGAAACCAAACCCGATTCGTGTTGGTTGGTAAGGATTCGATTCCGGCTGCAACTGGTCACGACCGAACTGCTCTTGTGGTGTTTCAGCGCGCCGACGAACCAGGAAGTTTGATTTCGATCTTGCAAGAGTTTGCTGCGCGTCGAATCAACTTGTCGCAGTTGTTGTCACGGCCTACCAAACGTGGCGGACTCGGTGACTATTGCTTCATTATGTATTGCGATGGACACGTCACCGATGAATTGGTGGCAGATGTGCTGCGAGATCTGCATGCCAAACAGGGTGCTGTGAAGTTTCTCGGCTCATACCCAGCTGCTGGAGCACAAGCTCATACCGCGCGCGAGCATGCAGATGCTCGATGGCGCGAAGCAGATGATTGGGTTACAGCGCTCAGAGCGCGTATCGCGCGCTAGCGTTCCTCAACGGAACGGTGGCAGAGTGGACAAACGCATCCGCCTTGAAAGCGGACGGCTCAAAAGGCCCGGGGGTTCGAATCCCTCCCGTTCCGCCAGTACACTCAATCACCATTCGTCGGTGCTGTTCTAGGAGAGGTGCCAGAGCGGCCGAATGGGGCGCCCTGCTAAGGCGTTGTCCGGGTAAACCGGACCGTGGGTTCAAATCCCACCCTCTCCGCCATGGTTGTTCGTAACAGGTTGGTATTCCTGTGCGCCGTTGCACTTGTGTGCAGCGTTGTGTCACCACAGCAAGTTGATGCTGCGCCTTGTCCAAAAACCTACGTTGCTAAACGTGGTGATTCGTGGTGGTCAATTGCCAGAAAATCAGAAACCACGTTGAACCGTGTGTTGAAACTTAACGGTGCAAAACCAAGTACGAAAATTTTGATTGGCGACGAAGTTTGTGTGCCTGGTCAGTCAACACCAGTTGCCACCACCCCTGCCATCCCCAAGTACACACAAGCAGAAGTTATTCAAATCATTCGAGATGCATGGCCCGATGACCTTGAAGAACGGGCTTTGTTTATTGCGCGTAGAGAAAGCAAATACCAACCTGGGGCCATCAATCGCAGTAAGTGTTGCTATGGCCTTTTTCAGATTTATTATCGCTGGCACAAGACATGGTTGCCCGAAGTCGGCGTGACGTCGGCCAATCAGCTACTTGATCCGAGACTCAATGCGGCTGCCGCATACCGTATGTACCAGCGCAACAACGGCTGGGGGCCTTGGAAGTGAAAAGTTGCAGTAGCCGTTATCGCGGTGGCAAGTAGACTGAGTCACTGTTAAGCGCTCGTAGCTCAATGGATAGAGCATCTGACTACGGATCAGAAGGTTGTCGGTTCGACTCCGGCCGAGCGCACTAACATTCTCTATTTAGTTAACCTGAATCTTGGCCCTAATATGTGGTTGTGAGAATTCTTATAATCGGTGGCGTTGGATATATCGGATCCAAGGTTGTTGCTTATTTAAAAAGCAATATGCCCAATTCGGAAATATATGTTGTGGACGTCGCTGCTGCGGGAGGATGTCGTTATCAAGATCTTACCCAAGATTACATAGAGGTATTCGATTCAATTGTTTGGCTCGCTGGTCATTCATCAGTTTTGCAAGCAGTTACCGATCCAGTTGGAGCACTTAGGAACAATCTTGTAGACCTTTTTGAATTCGGTTTGAAGTTAAATCAAGGCCAAATTTTTATTTATGCAAGCTCGGCGAGTGTTTACAATCGATCCGATAAATCGTTAGCGGTTGAAACAGACGAGTTGCAAACGCCTCTCAACGCTTATGATTTGTCGAAGAAGTGGTTTGATGAAATTTCCACTAATCTGGCAGCCCAAACATACGGTCTACGTTTTGGAACTGTGTCCGGGATGTCGCCGAACATGAGAACGGACCTCATTATTAATGCAATGGTAAGCAGCGGACTTCAAAACGGATCTATCTCAATTAAGAATGAGTTCAGCATGAGAAGCATTTTGGGCATCTCGGACTTGGCTAATGCAGTGAAGTCAATCTTGAGTGAATGTCCAGCAAATGGAATTTATAACGTTGCCTCAGAATCTGCAACAATTGGGGAAATTGGTCAACGCATTGCAGGTGTACTTGGTGTACCAGTGAAATTCGCTCCTTCGGATGGAACTTATAACTTTCAAGTTTCTACCAGGAAATTAGAAAAACACACATCGTGGCGTTCAACGGAAACAATTGAATCACTAGTAGCAGATTTACGAGTGGGATTGGCTAAATGAAGTTTAAAACAATTGATAATTGCTTAGCTTGTGATTCACAAGACTTGTCAAAAGTATTGGACCTAGGATCGCAACCGTTAGCAAACTCGTATCGCGTGGCAAATGATGTCACAACCGAAGAAACCTTCCCCTTGCTTCTAAGAGTATGCCAACAATGTTTTCATGCTCAAATATCGGTTGCGGTAGACCCATCAATTCTGTATGAGGAGTATTCGTATGTAAGTGGAACAACACTTACACTTAAGTCATATTTCAAAGAATTTGCAGAAGAGATTGCTCAAAGAGGGCAGACAACTACGGTTCTTGACATTGCCGCAAATGATGGGAGTTTTGTAGGAGCTCTTACTGATGCGGGACTTATAGCGTGTGGTATCGATCCAGCTAAAAATTTGGTGGAAAAAGCATTGGACTTTGGCCTACCGATGCATTTGGGATTCTGGTCATCTAGGTTCGCGAATCAATTTAACCAAAAGTTTGATGTAATTACGGCAATGAATGTGCTCGCACATGTAGGTGACCCGGCGGACTTCCTTATTGGATGCCGAATGGCACTTAATCCGCATGGAAGTATTTTTATCCAAACATCGCAAGCATTCATGATAAACCGGGGTGAGTTTGACACGATATATCATGAACATCACAGTTTTTTTAATACTGGCTCACTGCAGCGATTAGCAAAGCGGGCAAATCTGTACGTAGTCGATGGTAAGTATGTTGATGTGCATGGTACAAGCTACCGGTGGGAGCTAAAAGCTGAACCTACTTCGACCCCATTGATTTTATTGGAAGATGAGTTTCGTCGAGGGATGACAAAGTTGGAAACCTTTGTTCGATTTGCAGAGATTGCGGAGCATAGAGCACAAGTGACTGCATCAATTATTAATCAGCAAAGAGAAAAAGGATTTACTATTTGCGCTTATGGAGCTGCAGCAAAGGCGCACACATTCTTTAATTACGCCAACGTCAAACCAGATGTAGTTGTTGATGACAATCCGCTCAAACAGGGGTACAGATCGCCTGGAAGTGGAGTAATAATTCAAAATCCTAAGTGTTTAAGTGAAATTGAAGGACCAGTTCAGTTCATCTTTAGTGCGTGGAATTTCGCCAAAGAAGTCAAAGAACACATTTCGAGAATTCGACCCAAACGAACCGGCGATAGATTTTTGCAATATTTTCCCGAGGTGGAGAATAGTGAGTATTAATTTAATATCTCACGTTTATAACGAGTCCTACCTTCTGCCATCTTGGATCAAACATCATCGAGAAATGTTTGATAGCGCCATAATTATTGATTATGCCTCAACGGATAAAACTATTGAGGTCTTAAAGAAGTTTGCTCCTTCAACTTGGAGTGTTGTCAGTAGTAGAAATAGTGAATTTGACGCAGAAGAGTGTGATCTTGAGGTGATGGACTTTGAAAAATCCTTAACAGGGTGGAAAATTGCACTTAACACCACAGAATTTCTAGTCTTTCCCGAAATGCATAAAATCTTGAAAAACTTGGAGACTAGGTCGAAAACTGCTGTGCGAATCAGTGGCTATGCAATGATTGACCCAATTGCACTTCATCTTGAATCCCTTGATTTCCAGGAAACTTTGTGGAGTAAATACCACTTCGGAGTTCCAGAACATGAGATTGGTCTGACATATCCGCCTAGTGAAACATCACGACCCCTAGGTCGTCTTATGCACTCAAACACAACGGGTCAATACTCAATTGGTCGCCATGCATGGCACCATGATGATGGCGAACTTCCAAGATCGGTCGCCTCCATCCTTTGGTATGGCTTTTCACCTTGGTCGCCACAGTTGGTAAGCAGAAAAACTCAAATATTCAGTAGAGTGCCCGAGAGAGATCGACAGGCGGATCGAGGCACGCACCATCATGATCGCGTTGATTTGATAGACAAGACCCGTCATAAGTACATGGAATTATCGTATGACTTGAACGCACTACCAGAATTCCGACAAGTTACAGGGGTTGGTAACGTCAGTGTGAATACGTTGGAACCGGAATTACATTTGAATGGCTTACCGTTCGGCCACAAATTTGGTCCGTCGGATCTAGCACAATACGTGAATTCGCATTTTGGCATTGAAAGTCAAACAACAACAGAGGCTTGGGAGTACTTAGCTCATCTCAGGATCTTGGAGCAGTCAAACGGACTTATTGATAACGGACCACCTAAGAAAAAGCGCCTGAGATTACTTCACCGAAAATAACAGTGAAAAATAATTTGATTGCTTATTGACACAATTAAACAAACTTCACCGACCGCTAAGTGTGGATAACACTGTCAACACGAAGGACCAGTGCCATTCAGTTGGTGATTTATGTGACTTTGTTTCTTTAGAAAAACTCTTACGAACCCGCCCTCTGATGGGAGAATAATACTTAAGCATCTTCCCATGGACCAGAAGGTTGTCGGTTCGACTCCGGCCGAGCGCACCATTATTTCCACTAACCAAATCGTCAAGATTGGGCCGTGATGAATTAAACAATTTAATGACTCTTGTTCGTTTAACGTGAATCAATCACCTGGTCTCTTCCCCACGGGCGGGTAAGGACCGTATAAATCAGTATCAATGTTCGGTGTCAATACTATGATGTCCCCATAATCAGTACTCAAAACTAATCCAACTAAGGAACTTGAAAAATCGCGAATTCGCTGGCCGATTTCGATTCTCTCTGTCGATTGAACTACACCACTCTTAGTCATCGAAATCCTAATTAATGATTGATCTTTCAGAGTGGAAACCACCAAGTCGTTAGGAAAAGATTTGAAAAATGGTGAGTCTTTTCCAATGACAACTAACTGAGAAGGAGCGATGCTTGGCGACCAATAAAATACTGGTGCCTGATAACCAGTGTGGTCTAAATAAATAGGTTTTTTCGGTAAACCCGATAGTTCAGCGTCTTCGGGAAAATAAGGTAGGCCCAATGACACGAATGGCCAACCGTAATTTTTGCCTTTAGAGATATGGTTCAGTTCGTCGCCGCCTTGAGGACCATGCTCGGTTTCCCATAGTCGGGAACGAAATTGATCCCAAGCTAAACCTTGGGGGCCGCGGAATCCGCTGGCGAATGCTTCTGCTTTTAGAGTTTTGAGATTTATTCTTAACACTTTCCCATACAAATTACTTGTTCTCATAGTTGCTTGATATGACTTTGGGAGATTGCAACAGAGCCCCGCACGCGGGAACCGATTCCTGTATAGCTCAGTGAGAATATTCCCCCCGGTTATAAAGAGCGACTTTCCATCACTTGTCATACGTCCAGCAACTTCACTCCAAGATCCCACCCCGGACAAGCATGGGGTGGACTCGTAAATCACTTTTGAAGAATTAAAGTTTTTGATAAGAGCTATTTTGGTCCTTCCACACATCTCTCCTCGCACATCTTCATCAACATAAGAGATGTAAAGATTGTTTGAGTCCGCTGAGTGGAGATCAAGAATAAGAATTCCGTCAGGTGAGTGAGCTATTTGTATCGATGATTGAAAAATCAATCTTTTTTCAACTAGTTTGTACTTTGTTACGAGTGAAGAAGCTCTTTCAGATACATATATTTGATCTCCAGATACTGAGTGGACAAGAGATCCTGAGTTCAGATTAAAAACAAGTTTATTAAAAGCAAGATTATTTGATCTGATAATTGATTCTTGTGAAACAGGAATATCAGAGCTCGCTGGTATGGCTGAAGCATCAACCGGGAGCCAAAACAGGATTGCATTAAAGAACGCGAAAAATACAATTACAAGTTTACGAAAAATGAACACAAAAAATAGTGTACGGCGAGTCATAGCCCCAAAACCTTCATTTCCCCTGAGTCGCCGTAAAATACCCAGAACCAATTTGGACGTGACTGCGGATCAGAAGGTTGTCGGTTCGACTCCGGCCGAGCGCACTAGGCGTTCAAGTTTTTGCTCAGCATGCTGACCAAGTAACCCTGTTGTGGCGAGTGTCGACCAGCCTCAGTAAAGCCAATCCGTTTGTGAAAGCGCAGTGAGCCTGGATTCGGTGGCTCAAGATTTACTTCACAACATAAGAGTGAATGCTCTCCCGAGTCGAGCATGCGTTGCTCAACTGTTTGGTAGAGCAGAGCACCAAGACCACGGTTCTGGTGTTTGGAATCAATCGCAATACGGTCAAGATAGACAAAACTTTTATAGCGTTTAGCAAACCATTGATGATTGACGCCGGCATCAGGAGCATCTGGCGCAAACGTGATGCAAAAGGCGCAGACCTCACCATATTCATTGTCGATTACTAATGCATGTAAAGAGTTTTTGAGGTCGGTCGCAAGTTCAATCATGGTGAGCTCGCTCACACCAGGGGTGTTGGCATTATTAATCTCGAGCACACGTGTCACATCGGTACTTACGATGTTTCGGACGATTGGCTGGAAGGTGCTCATGATTGTGCTCTAGCCTGACAGTATGACAACACAAATACCAACTCGAATTGAGACAGCGATTTTTGGAATGGGATGCTTCTGGGGCGCCGAGCGTTTGTTGTGGCAATTAGAAGGCGTGACGTCGACAGCTGTTGGGTATGCCGGTGGCCGGACTGCAAATCCTACGTACAAAGACATTTGTTATCTCGATACCGGTCATGCCGAAATGGTGCTGGTGACCTTTGATTCGGCCAAGATCACATATCAGATGCTGTTGAAAACATTTTGGGAGTCGCACAACCCAACCCAGGGGATGCGTCAGGGAAATGACGTGGGTTCTCAGTACCGCAGCATCATCATGTACACGACTGAGACTCAACGCACTGAGGCGCTTGCAAGCAAAGACGTATATGCAAATCAATTAGGTGCTGCCGGATATCCAGCAATTACAACAGAGATTATTGCAGCTACTGAATTCTTTATGGCCGAGGAATATCACCAGAGATATCTGGAGAAAAATCCAAATGGTTATTGCGGCATTGGTGGCACGGGTGTGTCGTGCCCTATTACTTCCATCCGCGCTTAAGGATGTCTTCTCGGTCTGCGTCAAGCGGTCGACCTTCCCATTCAAGCACACCAGGTGTTTTTGAAAGTTGAGCAATGAGTCCTTGCATTGGGGTTGACCCAACAACAGGGATCATTTGTCTGGCTGCATAATGCTCGTCAGTCGCAATGTCTGCCATATCAAAAACTGGACCAGCGGCTGCTTCTGCCGCAGCGAGTGTTGCAACAACTTCATCTCGCGTGCGGGCAGCACACCAATCAATCATCAATTGTTCGAGTAGTTCACGATTGGCCATGCGTCCGGCAAATGTTGAAAACCGATCATCGCCACCAACACCCAACACTTCCATTACACGTGCTGCAACCGAGTCGCTTGATGCCGAAACCCCAACCCATTTTTCATCCCTGCACTGATAGACGCCACGCGGTACCGAATATGGCAAGCCAGACCCAAGTCTTGGCTGTAATTCGCCGCTGAGTTTGTATAACGAAATGACAGGGCCCATCAGCTGAAACACAGTGGTGAGCAAATTGACATCGACTACCTGGCCAACACCCGAGTGCAGCGCAACCATGGTTGCAAAAGCTGCTGTGATCCCGGTTGCTTCGTCGGTGAGTGCAATGGCGGGCAACATTGGTGGGCCATCTGGGTCACCACTCACTGCTGCAAGACCAGCCATCGACTCTGCAATCGATGCAAAACCTGGGCGTGATGCGTAAGGACCATCTTGACCAAACCCAGAAACTCGAACGATCACAAGCTTTGGATTGCGTGCCAGCAACATGTCAGGCGAAAGATTGAGTCGCTCGAGTGTGCCCGGCCGAAAGTTTTCGACAAGTACATGTGCTTCATCAACAAGCTGCAAAAAGATCGTACGGTCATTTTCGTCTTTGAGGTCAAGTGCAATGTTGCGCTTGTTGCGGTTGACGAGTTTCCACCACAGGCCTTCGCCGTCGCGTGGGTCGCGCCATGCCATGCCGCGCAACGAATCACCGGTGTCTGGTCGCTCGACCTTAATGACGTCTGCTCCAAAGTCGGCTAGGTAACGCGCACAGTTTGGCCCAGCCAACACTGTCGAGATATCGACTACTCGAATATCGGAAAGCGGTGGGTTCAAAAAACTAGAACCCAGGGCGTGATCGTCGGATCACACTTGAGTCACTCCACCAACGGCCACTGAAACGCCACGAAGTATTGGGCGTTTCGCGTTCGGCAGCAGGTTGCACCTTTGGCCAAAGTGCTTCCAGCGCCGTGGCAATAGCAATCGCTTCTTGTTCAGACGGCTGCGGCGAGATGCTGTGTTGCATAGAAGCTTCTTACTAAAGCGGCATGTTGCCGTGTTTGCGGCGGGGCAGTTCTTCGCGCTTCGATTGCAGCATCGAAAGTCCTGCAATCAACTTGATGCGTGTTTCGGCTGGATCAATGACGTCATCGATATACCCACGCTCGGCTGCTGCGTAGGGGTTTGAATATTTTTCGGTGTATTCACTGACCAACTCGGCACGGCGCGCCACTGGGTCTGCAGCATTTTGTAATTCGCGGCGATACACGATCTCAACTGCACCTTGTGGGCCCATCACTGCCAACTCTGCTGTTGGCCATGCATACGCCAAGTCAGCGCCAATCGACTTCGAGTTCATCACTACGTAAGCGCCGCCGTAGGCCTTGCGTGTGATGACTTGAATGCGGGGAACTGTCGACTCGCAGTATGCGTAGAGCAACTTAGCGCCGTGACGGATAATGCCGCCGTATTCTTGGTCGACACCTGGAAGAAAGCCAGGCACGTCTACAAACGTGATGATTGGAATATTGAATGCATCACAGGTGCGCACGAAGCGTGCAGCTTTTTCACTTGACTCGATGTCGAGCACACCGGCCAAGATCATTGGCTGATTACCAACGATGCCAACTGACTGACCATTGAGTCGCGAAAAACCGCACACGATACTCTTTGCCCAATGTGGGAAGTATTCAAAGAATTCGCCATCGTCCATCACTTCGGTGATGACCTTCTTCATGTCGTACGGCTGGTTAGCTGACGGAGGAAGAATCGTGCGTAATGATTCACACAAACGTGCTGGGTCATCAGTGATTTCACCAACAGGTGGCTCGGTGATGTTGTTTTGAGGCAAGAAACTCAGCAAGAAACGCACATCTTGCAAGCACGACTGTTCATCGGCACTCACAAATGTGGCAACACCGCTCTTTGATGCGTGGCTCATTGCACCACCCAACTCTTCGAGTGTGACATCTTCACCGGTTACGGTCTTGACAACATCTGGGCCAGTAATAAACATGTGGCTTGTCTCGCGCACCATGAAAATAAAGTCGGTCATGGCAGGTGAGTACACAGCGCCACCAGCACATGGTCCAAGAATCACGGAGATTTGTGGAATAACGCCAGACGCCTGAACGTTGCGATGAAAGATGCCGCCATAACTCGCGAGCGACACAACACCTTCTTGAATACGCGCGCCGGCTCCGTCATTGAGTCCAATCAATGGCGCCCCAACCTTGAGTGCCAAGTCCATCAACTTGTGAATCTTTTCGGCAAACACTTCTCCAAGTGCGCCACCAAAAACGGTAAAGTCTTGGCTGAATACAAATACTTTGCGGCCGTCAATCGTGCCCCAACCCGTGATCACGCCGTCGGTGTAGGGGTGCTCTTCAAGACCGGCAGAGTGAGCGCGATGGCGAGCCAATAAATCCAGTTCATGGAAACTGTCGGGATCGAGCAGAATCGCCAAGCGTTCGCGAGCGAGCAACTTGCCTTTCTCGTGTTGGCGCTCGACCGAGCGGGGTGATCCAGCGTTGTACGCCTGGTTTTTACGGGACTGCAGATCCTGCAGTTTTGCTTCCATCGAGTTGTTACTCACCTCGTCAAGATTAGCGACCGATCAACCGCCAGCAAGAGTGGTTGCAGGAGCTATTTCTGCTGGAAGCGTGGTTGTTGGCGCCACTGCAGATTCGGTGATGTTGATTGTTGTGGCAAGAGGGATCAATTCGCCCGTGGTAGTTGCACCACTGATCTCGATCGACCACACTCCGGCAACTGGCAATGTAAATGAACCATCACCCATCACGATTGCAGCACCCCTGCGCTTCAGTGGCACGTTGATGGCGATACCCGCATAACCGATCTCGGATGGAATGAGCTTGACAACAAAGTTGTTGATGCGCGATGGCTCAAGCAACTCAATGCGCATTGCATTGACGCCAGTCGTGCTTGGTGTGAGCGAAATAATTA